>CALMPB010000094.1 GCA_937871985.1 uncultured Burkholderiaceae bacterium | reverse complement strand
CATCGGCGGGATGCGTCTGGCCGCCATAGGTGACCGTGCCGCCGGGCAGCACGGGCTTCAAGGCCGCCAGCTTTTCGGCCGTGGTCGGGAAAATTCCCTCGTCGCCCTCGAGCACGCCCTGCGTGCGCTTGAACCGGGCGTCGGGCACCTCGAACGGCAGTTCCATGAAGGTGCGCAGGAAGGCCGAATCATTCTTGCATGCGTCCTTGTACTGCTCGTAGCGGCACAGCGTAAGCTCGTTCTGCATGGCGGTGTCGATGCCGTGCTCGGCCGCCACGTTCTCGGCGGTCTGGATCATGGCGACCCCGGCGAACGGATCGCGCTCGAAGCTTTCAAGCACCATGTTCTCGTGCTCGCCGCTGCCGCCGGGACCGTGCGGAGCGGGATAGTAGATTTGCGGCCCGTTTGAAATGCGGTCGGCGGTCACCGCCAGCGACACCGTGGCGGCGCCTTCGCGGATTTCGGACGCCGCCGTCTGCAGCACCCGCGCGCTGGTTGCGCAAGCCTGGCTGACGGTCGGCCCGGCCACGGAAGTCGCGCCGATCTCGCCCATCAGCCAGGGCAGGCCATAGAACGAATTGCGCTGGGGTATGGACATGCCCAGCACCCCGGCATCGAATGCGTCCGGCTCGATATTCCTGTGCCGCAATGCGGCCTTCGCCACGTGTGCGGCAAACCTCAGGCTGTGCAAGTGCGCCAGGCTTCCCTGCCAGCGCGCAAAAGGGGTCGACCAGTAGGCTCCGTAGGGAACGGCAATTTCCGTCATGCAGATCTCCGGTATATGTGTGATGTCAGGAGCGTGAGCCTCGGAATCAGCCCGCACTCCCGGGGCAAGTCCGCCCGCACTGCCGCAATCATAGGTCGGCCGCGCCGTTTTTGAAACCCGGCACCGGCGAACAAGCCATGCACTCGCTATAATTCCGCCAAGGATTCCGTGCCCACATGAACACCGCCAACCTGCTGTCCGGCGACAGAAAGCTGCGCGCCGCCACCGCGCGCTATCTCACGCGCGCACAACGCCGCTCCTGGAGCATGGTCGTGCTGGCGCTGATCGTCTCGGTGGAATTCTTCGAGAACATCGTCTTTGTGTTCTCGGCCAGCCACATCATGGGCGGCATAGACGCCGACCAGCGCTCGTTCGCCCTGGTGCAATCCGCCTACGCCATCGGCAGCATGCTGATGATCGTCAAGCAGCAATGGCTGGCCAGGCAGTTCGGCTACCGGCACTACCTTACGGCGGCGCTTGCCGTTTTCATTGCCGGCACGCTCATGGCGGCCTCCAGCACAGGCCTGGCCGAACTCACCGCCGCCCGGTTCATCCAGGGCGTGGGCGGCGGCGCCCTGTTCACCAGCAGCCGCGTGCTGATCCTGCTGATGTTCGCCCCCGAGCATCGGCCGCGCGCGCAACGTATTTTCATCATCGGCATCTTCGCCGCCTCGGCGATGGCTCCGGCCATTGCCGCCGAAATCATCGACCACGGCGTCTGGCAGGACGTTTTCTATGCCGTTCTGCCGTTTGCCGTCGCCGCCGTGCTGGGCGCCTGGCTGCTGTTGCCGAACGCCCGTCCCGGCACCCTCCATGAAAAGCCCTTGCTCGGCCCGCTGCTATGGTTCGGCGCCGCCGCGGCGCTGCTTCAAATAGCCATGAGCGAAGCCCGCTTCGATCTGCTTTCCCACCCCGCCCGACCGGCGCTGATCGCCCTGGCCGGCGCCTTGCTTCTGGCCGGTTTCTTGCGCCATCAATGGAACCAGCAGGCGCCCCTGCTCCAGCTCAGGGCGCTGCGCAACCCCGTCTACCTGACCGGGCTGGCCTTGTATTTCATGTATTACCTGCTCAACTACCTGAACAGCTACCTGTTCCCGATCTATGCCGAGCAGGGCATGGGTCTTCCCATCCAGACCGTAGGTTGGCTCAACACCTTCGCCGGAACCATCAGCTTCGTGGGCATACTGATCTACCTGCGCAATGCGCGCCGCCTGCAACGCAAGAAAATACTGGTGACGGCGGGCATGCTGATCCTGGCCGCCGCCGCATGGCGGTTTTCCATGCTGCCTCCCGATACCCCGGCCGGCGCGTTGATTCCCGCCCTGGCCATGAAGGGGCTGTTCGGCGTCATGGTCGTCATACCGATAGCCGGGCTGACGTTCCGGGGCCTGGACGACGACACCTTCGCCCATGGCTACCAAAGCAAGAACCTGATGCGCCAGATCGCCGGATCGCTCGCCTCGGCCATCGGCTCGGTGCTGATGCAGAATCGCTGGCTAAGCGTGCACGCCTCGCTCGTGGACGAAACCGGCCGGAATGCCGCGGCGACCCGCCAGTGGCTGGAACACATCGAGGCCGCGCTGACGGCGCACGGCTTCAGCGCCGGCGAGGCAAGCCGCCAGGCCCTGGCGGCGCTGGACACCCTGATAAGCCGCCAGGCCATGCTGATCGCCAGCGAAGACATGTACCGCCTGATTGCCGTGCTGGCCATTTGCGGCGCCATCGTCATACTGGCCCAGCGCCGCATTTTCGCCAGCTAGTGCGCCGCCCTGGCGCTGGGACGCCAAAGACCGCCGCAGCCCGGCGCGCGTCCCGGCAATGACGTCAAGCGGTCATTCCATGTAGCGCCAGGCGCCGTTCTCGACCTTGATCAAGACCTGGCTGCGCTCATCGGCGCCATTATGATCCTGAGGCGTCATGGTATAGACGCCCTGCGTCAGCACGAGCTCTTTGCCGCGCTCGATGGCATCCCGCAAGGCCACCCGGAACTCGGGGGTTCCGGGCTTGGCTTTTTCCAGCGCGACCGGAACCGCGCTTTCAAGCATCAAGAAGACGTCCCAGGCCGTGCCGCCGAACAACGAAGGCGTTTCATTGCCATAGCTCGACTGGTAGGCCTTGACGTAACGCATGGCCACCGGCTTGACGACATTGTTTTGCGGCAGTTGGGCAGCCACCAGTACCGGAGAAACCGGGATGATGGTTCCCTCCACCGCCTTGCCGCCGATGCGCAGGAAATCGTTGTCGGCAACCGCCTGCGTCTGGTAGACGGTTCCGGCGTATCCCCGCTTGTAGAGTTCGAGCTGCGGCAGCGTGGAGGGCGTTCCGGACGCCACGATCAACACGGCCTCGGGCTTGGCCGCAAGCAGCTTCAGGCCTTGCGAGACAAAGCTGGTGTCGGTGCCGCCGAAGCGTTCCGTGGCGACGACATCGATGCCGGCGCCGGCCGCCATCTTGTTGATCACGTCGACGAAGGTCTGGCCGTAAGCATTGTTCTGCGCAACGAGGCCCAGCTTCTTCTGGCCGTTCTTTTTCATATTGTTGAAGATCAATGTAAGCTGAATGCTCTCGCTCGGAGGCATTTTGAACACCCAGCGCCGCGGCCCGTCCTGGGGCAGAACCAGCGCGCCTCCGCCCGCCAGGCTCAGCATGGCTGTCTTGGTTTCCGCCGCCACCTGCATGGCCGCCAGCGAAGTCGGCGTGATGTTCGGGCCTACGAGCACGTCCGCCGCATACTCGGTCGTCAATTTGCGGGCGGCCAGCGTAGCCTTGGTGGGGTCGGATCCGTCGTCCAGTACGGTGTAATGCACGTCGTATCCGGCGATTTTCTTCGGCCACAGCGAAATGGTTTTATTCGCCGGTATCCCCATGGACGCCACCGGCCCGGTCAGGGAAAGAATGACGCCTATATTCAGGTTTTCGGCATAGGCCTGCGCAGTCAGGCCCAACAAGAACAACAACACGGCAAGTCTTTGCTTGAATTTCATTGGTTTGTCTCCAGATTTAATCATTGATGCCCTTAAAAACCGCCACGCCCGCCAAGGCGGGATCCACAGGCGCGAACCGGCCGCGCTATGTCAACTCTCCATATCGATCAATTGCTTCAGGCGCTTGCGCATGGCAATGCCCGCCTGATCCGCGGCCACGTCGACCTCGAAGAAGTCGGGATCCGAATCCATGCTGGCCACCTCCTGGATTCTCTGCATGGCAAAGGCGTCTTCCTGCAATGCCTTGTATTGCGCATTCCTGATGAATTCCGTCGCCCCTTCGGCATCCGGAACGTAGTTGCGGTTGAAGGTGACGAAATAGTGCAGGGACGTCCTGGTTTCCGGCGTAATGAGATGGGCGATTTTTCCGGTCGGCACAGAGGGCGGATTTCGATCCGGGAATTCCAGGTTGGTCAGTTCGACGGTATTCATCACCATGGCCGGCGAGATCCACTCGGTTCCAGAGCGGCGGATGCCCCGATGGCCGGCCCAGCCCAGCGGCTCGCCCAGCATGGGGGGAAGCCGGCATTCCACGTCGCGCCAGATTTCTATCTGCCGGTCGTTGATGGTGACGACGGGCCGCGTCGTCGCATGTTCTTTGGTGCCGAACGACGATCCCATGTGCAGATAGCTCAAGTGGCTCAGATCCAGGATGTTCTCGTGCAGATGGACGTAGCTGCCCGCCAGCTTCATGTAGATGAACGAACGTTTCCAGGCATCGGAAACCATCCATTCGAAATTGGGCAGCAGGCATGGATCGGCCTCGTCGGGGACGCCCATCCATATCCACACAAAGGAGCCGCGCTCGATGACCGGATAGGACTTCACGCAGATGTTCCTGGGCTCGACGGCCTGGCTGGGGACATGCGAGCACCGGCCATCCGCCTCGTAGGCGAAGCCGTGGTATCCACAGACCAGCTTGTCGCCTTCCAGGCTGCCGTTGGACAAAGGGAAGGAACGATGCGCGCATCGATTCTGCATGGCGACGGCCGTGCCGTCCTGCCTGCGGAACAAGACAACGCTGCGCTCGAGCAAGGTGCGCTCCAGCAGTTCCCGGCCCACCTCGCTGGACATGGCCGCCACATACCAGGCATTGCGTATCAGCGGACTGTCCGCGTTGGCCAGCCGCGCCGCGGCGCTCTGCGCCCGTTCTTTCAATAACGTAGCATTCATCGTGATCCCGTCTATCGTTTGTCTTGCTCTGGAAAGCCCTTCCAGACATCGTCGTAATCGCCCTGCAGATTGTCCGCGGCCAGCGCCGCCGGGGTCAGCTCGAAAGCGTGGCGGCTTTCGAACATGAAGGCCAGGGTGTCCTCCACAAGCTGGGGCTTGAGTTCGGCGGCGCTGGCTTTCTGGAAAGTCGCGGCATCCGGGCCATGGGGCAGCATGCAGTTGTGCAGGCTGATGCCGCCTGGCACAAAGCCTTCCGCCTTGCCGTCGTAGGCGCCGCGCACCAGGCCCATGAGTTCGCTCATGACGTTGCGATGGAACCAGGGCGGGCGGAAGGTGTCTTGCGCCACCAGCCAGCGCGGCGGGAAGATCACGAAATCGCAATTCGCCACGCCGGGGGTGTCGGTGCCCGAGGTCAGCACGGTGTAGATCGACGGATCGGGATGGTCGAAGCTGATCGTGCCGATGACCATGAAGCGCGCCAGATCGTATTTGTAAGGGGTCAGGTTGCCGTGCCAGGCCACGACGTCCAGCGGCGAATGCGATTGCTCGCCCTCCCACAGGCGGCCAAGAAACTTATTGACGATGCGCACCGGGCCGGTCCCGGTCTCGAAGGCCGCCACCGGGGCCAGGAAGTCGCGCGGATTGGCCAGGCCGTTGGAGCCTATGGGCCCGAGTTCCGGCAAGCGGAACGGCGCGCCGTAGTTTTCACAGACATAGCCCCGCGCGCTTCCATCGCACAGCTCCACGCGAAAGCGCACGCCGCGCGGCACGACGAGAATCTCGCCGGGATCGACGCGCAGGCGCCCCATTTCGGTATGCACCAGCAACGCACCCAGTTGCGGCACGATCAGCAGTTCGCCGTCCGAGTTCACGAAATAGCGGTTTTCCATCGATTGGTTGGCGGCATACACATGGACGGCCACCCCGCTATGCGCGCGCACATCGCCATTGCCGGCAATGGTCGTCATGCCGTCGATGAAGTCGGTGGGCTGCGCCGGCATGGGCCAGGGGCTCCAGCGCAGGCGGTTGGCCGGCGTTTCCGCCTCGTGGAAAGGCGCGGAACGCCATTGGCGGTCGTCGATGCGCTTGAACGGACGATGCATGGCGCTTGGATGCATGCGGTACAGCCAGGTTCGCAGATTCCGGTCGCGCGGCGCGGTAAAGGCGGTGCCGGACAAGAGCTCGGCATACAGGCCAAAAGCCACTTTCTGCGGCGAATTCCGCCCCTGCGGCAACGCACCGGGCAGGGCCTCGGTGGCGAACTGGTTGCCGAAGCCGCTTTGGTATTCCAGGACATGTCCGGCGGCGGGCCTGGAGGCCGTTCCGGATCCATCCACATCGTCCAGACTGCTTCTTTGGTTTACGCTCATAAGGAATTCCCTCCATCGATGACAATGCGCGATCCCACGGCCGTGCGCAAATGCGTGATGCAGGCCAGCACGGCCAGCGCCACGTCCTCGGGCGTCACGATGCGGCCCAGCGGCGTGCTCCGCGCCCTTTTTTCCAGCTCGGCATGATCCCTGCCCTGCACGAAGCCGGTGTCGACCGCCGCGGGCGAAACGCACAGAAAACGCACTTCCGGCGCAAAGGCCCGCGCCAGGGAGATCGTCAGCGTGTCCAAGGCCCCCTTGGCCGCGCAATAGGCGATATTGCTGCCCGAACCCGTGAACGCCGACACCGAGGACACATTGACGACCGTGGCCTTTCCCGAGGCGCGCAGCAGCGGCATGAGCGCGCGGATGATGGAAAAATGGCCGGCCACATTGGCGTTCAGAATATCCACGAAACAGGCGTAGTCCATCTCATCCAGATTGTTGTGCGCAATACGTTTCGTGAAGCCCGCCGAGTTCACCAGGATGTCCAACGCCCCGAACGTCTCCTTCAGGAAGGCGGCGACCCGCTCATGGGCGGCGACGTCGGTCAAGGGTATGTGCAGGATTCGATGGCCGTTGCCAGGCAGTTCGCGCCGCAGCGCCTCGGCCTGGGACTCGCCTTTGTTGAAGCCGATGACGACGGTAGCGCCCTGCTCCGCCAAAAGCTGTACACAGGCCGCGCCTATGCCGCTGCTGCCCCCGGTAACGACGGCGGTTTTCCCCGCCAGAGGCAGGGTATTGGTCTGCGAAAAAGCAGTCATGTAGCACCTTTTGAACACCAAATGAATTTATTGCGCAGCATGGGAAACCCCCGCCTGATGGCCGCCCGCTCGTTCGGCCTTGCACCGCACCCATTGCGCCAGCTCCGCATGCGCGGACTTCGTCAGCTCGTCCATTTCGGACTGCGGGACAGTGGGAGTGGTCAGCTCCAGCCGGATGCCGTTGGGATCGAAAAAATAGATGGATTGGATGATGTGATGATCCGTCACGCCCAGAACGGACACCCCGGCCGCTTCCAGCCGGGATTTGATTTGCAGCAGTTCCTCGACTGAACCGACGCGCAGAGCCAGATGGTTGACCCACGAAGGCGTGTTCGGAGAAGGCAGCGCCGCAACGTCGTCGCCCAGGTCGAAAAAGGCAATGTACGAACCGTCGCCCAGGCGGAAGAAAATATGAACGTAAGGGCAATAGTCGCCCGTGCTGGGAACGTACTCGTTTTTTATGACGTGCACGAGAGGCAGCCCCAGAACGTCCTCGTAGAACTGCCGGGTTTCTTCGCTGTCGCGGCAACGCCAGGCGTAATGGTGCAAGCCTTCTATGCGGGGCGCATCCGCAGCCCCATGGAAACCATGGGCGTCATTGTATGGACTCATAACGGCACTCCTCGAAGTGACAATGCTTGTATTAGAAGTCCCTGCTACTTATAATTCAAACGAAATAATTTAATTATTTAATGAAAATATCGTATGAATATCGGGCCCTCGCTGAAGCAGCTCAAAGCATTTGCCGCCATCGCCGCAACCGGCAGCTTCACCGAAGCGGCCATGGCGCTGCACCTTACCCAATCCGCCATCAGCGTTCTCATCCGCGACCTGGAACAAGAACTCGGCGTGCAACTGCTGGATCGAACCACCCGCAAAGTCACGGTCACGGAAGCCGGCAACGAGCTGCTGCCCACGGCCCAAAGCATCTTCAACAACCTGGCCGCGACGGTCGAGCGCCTTAACGACATCCGCGACAAGAAAAGCGGAACCTTGCGCGTGGCCGCGCCGCAATTGATGGCCTGCACCCTGATGCCGCGCCTCATCTCGCAGTGGCTGGCCGAATACCCCGGCATCACGGTAAAGCTGCACGACACCCTGCCCGAGCGCCTGCTTTCCGTGCTGCGCGACGGCGAAGTGGAGCTAGCCATCGGCCCCGACCGGTTTCCAACCGCGCGTGACGTCGACGACACCCATGAAATCAGCGAAATCCCATTGATGCGGGATCAGCACCAGTTGGTCTGCCCCGCGAACCACCCGCTGGCTTCCAAAAAAGTGGTTCGATGGGACGAAATAAGAGCATGGCCTTTCATTGCCCCAACGCGCGACGCCTTCGCCAGCCTTTCCGCCACGCTCGAAGCGCACGGCACCGCCATGGTCAAGCTCGCCCATGAAGCGTCATACGTCACGACCGCCATGGGCATGGTGGCCAACGGCATGGGGCTGACCACTTGCCCCACGTCCTCCGAAGCATTGGTCCACGCCCACGGCCTGGTCATGATTCCCCTGGTCAAGCCCGTATACTATCGACAAATATATATTTACTACATGGCGGGAAAAAGCCTGTCTCCCGCCGCGGACAGTTTCATCAAGAGCATCCAGGCCTGGGTTTCGCAAGACGCGGATGCAAAACTCCGGGCAAACACTGGTTACTACTGATAACAAGACTCTCTAAAGTATCGTAAAGTGCTTTAACCCTAAAGGAGGTGTTATGAAGACAAAACTCTCGTTGTCCGGCGGCGCACTAGCGCTGGCATTGGCTTTTGGCGGCCTTTCGGCTGCGCATGCCGACGTAAAGATAGGTTTCATGGCGACATTGTCGGGCCCCGCCGCGGCCCTTGGGCAAGACCAGTACGACGGCTTCATGCTGGCGGTGGATCAACTGGGCGGCAAGCTCGGCAACACGAAAACCGTCATCGTCAAGGAAGACGACCAGCTCAAGCCGGATCTCGGCGTCCAGAACGTGCGCAAGCTCATCGAGAAAGACCACGTGGACCTCATAACGGGCATTACGTTCTCCAACGTGCTCATGGCCATTTCCAAGCCTGTCGCCGAAGCCGGCACCTTCCTCATCAGCTCCAATGCCGGCCCGGCTCCGCTGGCGGGCAAGCAATGCAACGCCAACTTCTTCTTTACCTCGTGGCAAAACGACAACCAGGCCGAGGTCGTGGGCGAATATGCCAACCAGAAGGGCTACAAGAACGTCTACCTCATGGCCCCCAATTACCAGTCGGGCAAGGACCAGCTTGAAGGCTTCAAGCGCTTCTTCAAGGGCAAGGTCGTCGGCGAGGTATACACCCAGCTCAACCAACCGGACTACTCCGCCGAAATCGCGCAGTTGCAGGCTACCGCCCCCGACGCCGTCTACGTGTTCTACCCCGGCGGCATGGGGGTGAACTTCATCAAGCAATTCCGCCAGGCCGGCATGCTGGGCAAACAGCCCCTGCTTAGCGCTTCCACGGTCGACGGCACCACCCTGCCCGCCCTCAACGAAACCGCGCTGGGCGTCATCTCCGGAACATTCTGGGGCCCCGATTTCGACAACCCGACCAGCAAGAAATTCGTGGCGGACTTCGAAAAGAAATACCACCGCATTCCGTCGCAATATGCCGCGCAAGCCTACGACTCCGCTCTGCTGATCGACAGCGCGCTGCGTAAAACGGGCGGCAAGGCCACCGACAAAGACGCCTTCCGCCAAGCCCTGAAAGCGGCGGACTTCAAATCGGTGCGCGGCAACTTCAAGTTCGGCAACAACCATTTCCCCATCCAGGACATGTATGCCTTCGAAGTCGCCAAAGACGACAAGGGCCGCGTTTCGCTGAAAACCATAGCCAAGCCGCTGCCCAACCATCAAGACGCCTATCACACCGAGTGCCCCTTGAAGTAATGCCTCGCTAAAAGCGGCAACATGCTCCGGGCCCCAGCAAAAAAGGGGCCCGGACTGCTTTCTAGCGCCCACGCTCCTGGTTTTCCCCATTCAGGACACGCTCGACCACTCGCGCAGTACTCAGCAAATGCCAGTCGCTGCCGTTCGAACAAGTAAGCATCAGGCCCACCGGCGCCCCGCCCGGTCGATGGCAGGGCAAAGATATGGAACACATATCCATCATGTTGGCAATACTCGGGTTGCGCAACATCAGCAGATTGGTTCTGACATAGTCCTGGTCATCGCTTAGATCGGATATCCGAGGCGCAACCACAGGCACCGTGGGCATGACAATCGCGTGATAACCATATATCTCCGTGTCGAAGCGGTCCGCCAGCGCCGACCTTTTTTGCTGTAGCTCAATGTAGTCGGAACACGAAACGGCTTCGCCCATGCGAATTCTGGCCGCGACGCGCGGGTCGAATTCGCCGGCGCCGCTTTGCAGCCGACGCCGATGTATCTGATACGCTTGCGCGCCCAAGATTCCCCCATTGAGGGTCAGAGAGGCAATTTCGTCCAGCGCCCCTATGTTGATCTCGCGCACGGTCGCTCCCGCATCCGCCAGCCTGCTTAGCGCCGCGTCAAAACTTGCCGCCACGGCATCGTCCAGCCCCTCCTGAACATAGTTCTTGACTACTCCCAATACCAGTTGCCCGGCATCCAGGTCCTCCATCCGAGGGCGGGTGTTGCTGAGCACTGCGTATGCGAGAGCGCACTGTTCGGTCGTCGAAGCAATGGGGCCGACGGAATCATAGGTGTACGAGAGAGGGAAGGCTCCGTCTTTGGGCACGGTATAGGCACTGGGCTTGAAGCCCACCAATCCGTTCAGGGCCGCGGGAATCCGGCATGATCCTCCCGTGTCGGTTCCGATGGCGATCAGCGCCATACCGTCGGTAACGGAAACGGCCGCCCCCGACGAGGACCCGCCCGGGATGCGCTGATTTTCGCGGTCCCATGCGTTCAAGGGCGTGCCGTAATGCGGATTCAACCCCAAGCCGCTGAAGGCGAACTCAGTCATATTCGTTTTGCCGATGATGGCCGCTCCGGCCTGGCGCAGCCGCCGTACCACCTCGGCATCGCATGCGGCGGGTGCTTGTGTCGCCAGTATCTTCGAACCGGCCAGAGTGACCTCGCCCCGAACGTCGAACAGATCCTTGACAGACACCACCACACCCGCCAAAGGAGGTGTTTCCAGACCCAGCCGCACCATTTCGTCCACAGCATCAGCCGCCTGGCGGGCGCTCTCAGGGTAAATACGGGTAAAGGCCGCCGGCCCCTGCCCGGCCGGATCTTCGATAAGGCTCAATGCCATCTCCACAGCGGCGCGTTTACTGGTTGATCCGGTCATGGACATCCTTGGCTAATCCATCGAAAGTTGGCGGGCGAGCTCGGCTCGGAGGCACTCGGAGGTACAGCAACCCGCCAAAAACGATTGACAGGCTTAAAACCACAAGTTTATATTTAAGAAACTATATTTCCCTTAAGGAAACTAATAATTAAAATAATGCCAGAACCGATTACCTTCATCAAGCCCGTCGGCGAATGATGATCACGGAGGAAACAACCACATGAACCATGAGCAATACAAAGTTGGACTCGATGTCGGCGGCACGTTCACCGACATCATCATGCAGAACAGCAAGGGAGTGCTCACACGCGGCAAAGTCCCCTCTGTGCCAGGAAATGAATCGGAAGCCGTCATGGGCGCACTGTGCCTGATGGCGGAGAAGGAAACCCTGTCCCTGCCCGAATTCCTTTCCCGGGTCGAAGTCATTAACTTCGGAACGACGGTCGCAACGAACGCGATGCTACAGAACAAGGGCGTCGAAACGGCAATGCTTACCACCAAGGGCTTCCGTGACGTCGTCGACCTGCGCCGCGGCTACAAAGAGGTGGCTTTCGACCTGCAGTTGGAGCGTCCTTACGAATTCGTCAAACGGCGCTGGCGCATTGGTGTCACGGAACGCATCGGCCCGGACGGCGAAGTCATGACCCCCCTGGCCGAATCGGAAGTGCGAGACCTTGCAAAGCGTATGAAGGCCGAGGGAATCCGCGCCGTCGCGGTCTGCTACCTGAACTCCTTCCTTAATCCCGTCCATGAACTGCGCACGGCCGAGATAATCGCAGAAGAAGCGCCCGAGTTGGACGTGTTCGTCTCGTCAGGAGTGCTGCCCAAGATCCGCGAATACGAACGCTTCAGCACGACCATCGTGAATGCCGCAATGAGTCCCTTGCTGCGTTCCTATCTTGAACGCCTGACCAACCAGCTTCGGGAGAACGGCTACAAGAATGAGCTCCTACTGATGCAATCCAATGGAGGGAACACCTCGCCGGAGTATGCCGGACGCATGGGCTGCGCCTTCCTGCTTTCCGGTCCTGCCGGCGGGGTCGCCGCCATGTCGCGAGTCGGTGAGCTGTGCGGGCACCCCAACGTCATCGGGGTCGACATGGGCGGCACGAGCTACGATGTGTCGCTGGTCCGCAATGCCACACCTGAAACCCGCACGGAAACCTGGTTCAACCGACAATTCGTCGGCACGCCCATGCTGGCCATACACACCATAGGCTCGGGCGGCGGCTCAATCGCCTGGGTGGATACGGGCGGCGCCCTAAGGGTCGGCCCCCAAAGCGCGGGCGCCCGCCCCGGCCCGGCCTGCTATGGCACGGGCGGCACCGATCCCACCTCGACCGATGCCTTCCTGTACTTGGGCTTCGTCAACCCGGACTATTTCCTGGGCGGCAAAATGAAGCTCGACAAATCGCTGTCCGAGACGGCCATCCGCGAGAAGATCGCACAGCCTTTGGGCATGAGTGTCGACGAAGCCGCGTTCAGCATTCTGCGCATCATCAACAACAACACCTCCAACGGTATCCGCTATGTTTCCGTCGCCGTCGGCCACGACCCACGTGATTTCGCCCTGATGTCCTTCGGTGGCGCCGGCAGCATGACGGTGTGCACGCAGGCCAAGGATCTTGGCATCCGCAAGGTGCTGATCCCCAGAACCGCCTCCGTGTTCTGCGCACAGGGTGAATTGCTTGCCGACCTGCGCCGTTCGCAACTGATTCCCGTCTCCGGCCGCCTCGACACGCTGGACACCGGCAAGCTCATCGTCGAACTCGATGCCATGGCCGCAGAAGCCGCCAAGGATCTGCAACGTTTTTCCGGCGTGGAAGGCATTACCGTGGAGCGCTACGCGGAATTGCGCTACCCCGGACAGGTTCACGAACTGGCGACGCCCATGCCTGTCGGCAATATGTTGTCGGCTCAGGGAATCATGGAAGCCACCAGCGAAGCGTTTCACGAACTGCATCACAAGCGGTACGCCTTCTCGACGCCCAGCGCACCCATCGAAATCCTGGCGATACGCCAGGACGTGATCGGCGGCAGAAGCATGACACTGGATCCGGTCGAGGGCACGGCCTCCGAGCCCTCCGACACTGCGATCAAGGGCCGCCGGCGCGTCTGCTTCGACGCGGGAGGCGGAAAATTCACGTGGATAGAAACCCCGATCTACGAATCCGAGAAGCTCAAGCCCGGCCACCACCTGGAGGGGCCCGCCGTCATCGAAGCCGTCGACACCACCATTGTGCTGCAGCCCAATGACCGCTGCCACATCAACAACTACGACGTTCTAGAAATCGACATTGCAGAGGAAGGCGACGATGAAATCAGTGATCGCTAAGCTTAAGGCCGGCATGCCCGGCGACTTCAATCCCGCGCTCAAGGTTGCTGTCCTGGATGCCGACTACCTCATCCAGGACATCTCGCACCCCGATTCCGCCTTCAGCCTGAAGCAATGCGCGCAGTCCGTCCAGGCGTTCTTCGGAGACGATTGGCGGGAGGGCGATGCCGTCATCCTGAACGATCCGAACCAAGGGGCGACCCATGTCTCCCAATTAACCGCAGTGGCGCCCCGCTTCTCCTCGGGAGTCATCACGGGCTGGACCGTGGTCCGCGCCAACATTCCCGACCAGGGTGGCTGGTCCATCGGCGGGTACTCGCCCGAGGCGGTGGATCGCTGGGCCGAGGCGGCCCGCTTCGTGCCAGCCAAGATATTGCTGGCTGGCCGTCAACGCCGTGAAGTACTGGACCTGCTGAGCCTGAACAGCCGCACACCGAACACCACGCGCGGCCTCGCCCTTGCCATCGCCCAGGCCTCCCTGTCGGTGCAGCCCGACGAAGACTCCGACCGCTACTTGGCCTTGTACACGCAGGAAGCCGAACGGCTTCTGGAGCGCATCGAACCCCTGACGGACAAGCAGGCCGAAGGCGTGGCGCACATCAAGGCGCCCGCAGACTGGGCATCGCCAGGCTCGATCAAGGCCGCCGTCCGGTTCGCGAACCGCCGCATTCAGGCGACGCTGTCCGCCCCCACCAGGAGCACCCACCCCATCAACCTGGCTGAAAGCACGACAAAGGACATCGTGGCTTTTGCCATGGCTGCCGCGCTGGGATGCGACGCAGACCAGACCGACGCGCTGGCCTCGCTGCTGGACATCCGCATCGACGGCGAACTGCTGGCTGCTCCCATGGAAGCCTGCGTAGGCATAGGCCGTGAAACCAGCGGCTCCGCGCTTCTGCACGCTGTCTTCGACGCCATCGGCAAACTCGCCGCAACGGCCCATCAGCCCGACGAAGCCATGCGGACCTGGCTGGACCGGGAAGCCCTCGCCGCCCTGGACTGGAACACCGGCGCACTGACGGCGGACACACTGAACCGCTTCCTCTTTATTGAATCGGAGATCGCACGATGAAAATGACCCGCTCAGAAATCATCACCGCCGAGATTGTGCGCAATTACCTGGAAACCGTCAGCGCGGAAATGAGCCATGTGGTGGAAAGCACGTCGATCTCGCCCATTTTTTCAGAAACACACGACTATTCCTGCGGCATCTTTTACTTTGATGAAAAAGGCGTTAGCCTGGCCGCGCGCGCCCAGTCCATTCCCGTTCACATCATCGCCGCGCTGAAATCGGTGGAGACCGCACTGGACATCTACCAGGATGACATCCACGACGGCGACACTTTCCTCGTGACCGATCCCTATTATGGCGGCAGCCACATTCCCGACTGGACCATCATCAAGCCCGTATTCATCGACGGCAAGCCGCGGCTGATCGCTTCCGTCCGCGGCCACGTCAACGACGTCGGCGGCTGCGCTCCCGGCGGATACAACACCATAGCCCGGGAAATCTGGCACGAAGGCTTCCGCGTTCCGCCAGTCCGTCTGAAAGAGAAAGGCCGCACGGTCAAGGACCTGATGAGTCTCATACTGGCCAACACCCGGGTGCAGCGCGAAATCACGGGCGACCTCGAGGCCATGATGGGCGGCTGCGCCATCGCCGCACAGCGCATCGAAGATCTTATCGGCAAGTACGGAGCGGACGCGGTCTGCAAAAGTGTGGACTACATTCTGGACTACAGCGAAAAGCGCCTGCGCGCCGAAATCACCAAATGGCCGGATGGCACGTACAGCGCCACGAGCATCCTGGACCACGACTACGCGGGCGGCGGCGAAGTCACCGTCAAAGCGACCGTCACCGTCGCCGGCGACAGTCTGACGATCGACATGACGGGCTCCCATCCGCAAGTGGGCGGATTCGTCAACAGCGTGGAATCGAACACCTACTCCAACATCTTCGCATCGCTGGTCTCGCTTTGCCCCGACATCCCCGTGAACTCGGGATACTTCCGGCCGGTGAAGATCATTCTTCCGCCCAAGTCCATCGTGAACTGCGAAGCGCCCGCGCCCGTGGGGCACTCGACGGTGTGCATAGGATCGGATATCGGCGAAGCGGTCATGAAGGCCTTCGAGGACATCACCCCCGACCTGGTTTCCACCGCGACCGTCGACCTGGCCAACGTCCGTGTCTATGGAATGAACACGCGCACCAACCGGTATTTCGTCGCCAGCGACCTTTGGGCCACCCCCATGAGCGCAGGCGGGGCGAAGTCGACGGACGGCTGGGGCGGCTATGCCGCAACGTTCAGCGCGCTGAAACTCCCTTCCCTGGAAATGTTCGAGCGTCAGTTTCCCTGGACCTACATCAGCGTGGAATACGCAAGCGACACGGCAGCTCCCGGCCTACACCGCGGAGCACCCGCCATCCACTATCGCCGCCGCATGGACGCGGATGTCAAGGCCATCATCTACACCATGGGTTACACGTATCCCGTGCAAGGATACGTGGGGGGCAAGCCCGGCGCCGGCAACTACTTCATCCTCAATGAAGGCACGCCCCAGGAACAGATGTACCCGGAAGGCTGCTTCGGCGTAGACGTGAAGAAAGGCAACGTCATCTTCGCGCAAAGCGGAGGTGGAGGCGGCTGGGGCGATGCCTACGCGCGCGATCCTGAGCTGGTGCTGAAGGACTACCTGGACGAACTGATCACCCTGGAGCACGCCAGGAATGAATACGGCGTCGTCATCGATCCGTCCACCGGCACCGCGGATCTTGCCGAAACCCAGGCCCTTAGAGCCCAGCTCGCCGCATCGGCACACTGAACCGGAGCTTCCAGCCATGCAATGCATTGACTTTCTGGTGACGGGAGGGGCGGTGGCCACCATGACCCCCCAGCGGGAAATCATTCGGGACGGCGCCGTCGCGATCGACGCGGGGCGCATTCTTGAAGTCGGCAAGTCCAAGGACCTGCTGCAGCGCTATCATCCCAGAGAAACTCTTGGCGGCCACGACAAACTCGTGGCGCCGGGTTTCATCGACTGTCACAATCATGCCCCTCATTTTCTTTCCAAGGGCTTCATCGACGACATGCGATACCCCGAGCGCTGGCGCGACCGGGTCTGGCCCTATGAAGCCGGAATCAGTGAGGAAGAAACGCGGATAGCCTGCACGGGTACGTTCATCGAAATGGTCAAGAACGGAACCACCTGCTTCTGGGATCCGGGCGCGCTACATCCGCGAGGAGTCGCCCAGGCCGCTGCCGCCGTCGGCATCCGAGGCACACTGTCCCACCTTACCTGGGACGTCCACGACCCCTCGGCTCCGGCGAAATACAACTGGACGACCGAGGAGGCGCTCGAAACAGGCCAGCAGACCGTCGCCGAATTTCACGGCACTCACGACGGCAGGCTAAGAGCCTCATTTTCATTGGTACGGGGCGCGCACGTCACCGATCGCCTGTGCGAGCTGATCAAGGCTGAAGCAGACGCGCTTGGCGTGGCCATACAC
This sequence comes from uncultured Burkholderiaceae bacterium, assembly GCA_937871985.1. Next base: position 22,728 of record CALMPB010000094.1, on the reverse strand, counting down.
GCGCACTGCGCAACGACCCAGTCCGAATACGACGCCGCCATGCAGAACTGGGGCTGTACGCCCGTGGAGCGCTTCCACCGCACCGGAATACTCGGACCCTCGACCCAGTTGGTCCACATGGGCTTTCTGGCCGACGCCGACATCGAGCAACTGGCGCAGCTGGACGTGTCCGTGTGCCACTGCCCATCGGCCAGCATGTTCGGCGGCTTCGGCTGCGTATCGCACGGCCGCTTTCCCGAACTGGTCGAGCGTGGCGTACGGATCACATTGGGAACGGACGCCGCCGCGGTCAGCCGCTTCCTGGACCTGGTGAGATCCATGTATCTGGTCGCCTGCGCCCACAAGGACGTGAGGGCCGACCCGACGGTCATCGGCGCCTGTAAAGCCCTGGAAATGGCGACCGTCAACGGGGCCCGAAGCCAGCTCTGGGACAAGGACATTGGTTCACTCGAAGCGGGCAAATGCGCGGATGTCGTTATCATCGACACCTCGGGCATCGAGTGGCAGCCGTCGCCACTCGACAACCCCATCGGCAACCTGGTGTACTCGGCAACCGGCTCTTCGGTCAGCAGCGTGCTGATCGATGGCCGGCTGGTCATGAAAGACCAGTGCATGATGACGCTGGACGAGGCGGAATACCTGCGGGAAGCGCGCGAACATTCAGGCAGGATACTTGAGCGCCTGGGTACGCCATTGGTTTCGCGATGGCCATGTATATGAAAACCCTAATACCGATAATATATCGAAGAGCCTTAAAATACGAAACATTGTTTCTCTAAGGGAAACATAATAAGGAGTGGAGACCATCATGCGAATCATATCCGCATACCGGAAAGGACTATTGGTCAGCGCACTCGGCGCCGTCTTGATGACGTCGGGCCTGGCATTGGCGCAGGAAGCGCCGAAAGAGTGGAAAATCGGGGCACTGTTTCCCTTCAGCGGCCCGGCCGCATTTCTGGGGCAGGAAACCTTCCGCGGCGTCAGCATCGCCGCCGACATCATCAACGAGCAAGGCGGCGTCCTGGGGTCTCCCATCGTATTCGAACGCGCCGATGCGACCACACCCGCGCAAGCCCGATCCGAGGCCGACCGCCTGGCAAGCAGCGGCATCCATCTGGTCATCGGATCGAACTCCAGCGCGCTGTCCATCCCGGCCAGCCAAACTCTGGAACGCGCCAAAGTCATCTTCTGGGAACCCGCGGCCGCCGTCGAAGAATTGACCACCCGCGGCCACAAATACACCTTCCGCACCAGCCCTCCAGGCTCCGAATGGACGCAAGCCATGGTGGACTTCACCGTCAAGGCCTTGATTCCATCATTGGGCAAGACGAAAGAAACGGCAAAGATCGCCATCAAATATGAAGACGGCCCGTTTGGCACTTCCCTGGACAAATTCATCAATCTAGGCCTGAAACAGTACAACGTCACGCCCATTCTCAATGAGCAGTATTCGGCGCGCTCCAGCGACCTTTCCTCACTGGTGCTCAAGCTGAAAAGCAGCGGGGCCGACATTATTCTTTCCACCGATTACCCCAACGACGCCGTGCTGTTTGCGCGCCAGTCCAAAGAAATGAGCCTTGCCACGAAGGCTGTCGTCGGCTGGGTAGGCATGGCCGCCCCCAAGTTCTACCAGGACATAGGCTCTTATGCCGAGGGAATGATGTCGATCGACCTACCGGTCCGGCTCGACCCCGCAAAACTCCCGCCCGAAGTCCGCAAGCTTCGCGAAGAGTTCCACACTCGCTATCAAAAACAGTATGGCGACCCGCCTTCGGGGATTGCAGCCCCCGGCTTCGACTCGGCGTGGATTCTGTTCAAGTACGTTCTGCCCAAAGCCGGCAGCCTCGACCCGGAAGCAATCCGCAAGGCGGCGCTGGCGCTGGACCTGCCTTTGGGAAGCACGCCCCTGGGCTGGGGGGTGAAATTCACGCCGCCGAGCAAGGCCGGCGAACATAGCGGCCAGAATACACGCGCCTTTGCCGGCATCTCGCAATGGCAAAGCGGCAAGCAGGTGCTGGTCTGGCCCGAAAGCGTCTCGGCCGGCAAACTCATGCCGATCAAGAACGATTGATACCCGCCAGGCATCAAAATGCTAACCACACAAGTACTGATCAACGGCTTGCTGGTCGGGGGCATCTATGCCATGGTTGCCCTCGGCCTGAACCTGATATTCGGCGTGCTGCGCATCATCAATTTCGCCCATGGCGAATTTCTCATGGTGGGGATGTACGCCGTACTTGTGCTGTCCTGGCTTGGCATCGATTCGTACACCAGCATTCTGATCGTCGTTCCCTTGCTCTTCGTGCTTGGAGCTCTGTGTGAAAAATTCCTGATCCGCTACACGCTTTCCGCGCCGGCGCACGTCAAAATCTTCGTAACACTGGGCCTGGCGATCGTGCTGCAGAATCTTGCCCTGCTGCTGTTTTCGGCCGATTACCAGACCATCAGCGCCTCGCCCGCACAAACCGGCGTCTGGCTGGTGCAGGGCATTTCGCTCTCCAAGCCCCGCGTCGTCGCCTTCATCGCCATGTTGCTCGTTTCGGGCGCGCTGTTCTGGTTCTTCAAAAGCAGCGACTTCGGCCGGGCCATCCGAGCCACGGCTCAGGACCGCGTCGTGGCCAGGCTGATGGGCGTCAACGTCAACCGTGTCCAGCTCGTCGCGTTCGCCCTAGGCTCCGCCATCGTGGGGCTGACCGCCTGCCTGATGGCGCCCATCTACACCGTATTCCCCACGATGGGCAACGAGTTCGCACTGGCCGCTTTCGTCGTCGTCATATTGGGCGGGCTCGGCAGCCTTCCCGGCGCCATTATCGGAGGCCTGCTCATCGGCGTCGTGGAACAGGCCACGGCCTTCTTCCTGGATAGCGGCCTGCGCCAGGTCGTGTACTTCATATTCTTCATGATAGTCCTGGCCGTGCGGCCCGCCGGATTGCTCGGACAGCGCGGCGCAGAAGAGATAGGACTGAAATGACCTTGAACATATGGCTTGATATCGCCTTCATGACCCTGGTCTGGGCTGGCATCGCCGGCTCATGGAATTTTCTGGCGGGCTTCGCTGGACAGTTTTCGCTGGGCCATGCCGCATTCGTCGGCATAGGCGCCTACACATCCTCGCTGCTACTGGTCGACCACGACATCACCCCATGGCTCGGCCTTGTGCTTGGCGCCTTGCTGGCGGCGGCCGTCGCGGCTGTGCTGGCCGCCATCAGCCTGCGCACCCGCGGCCCGTTCTTTACCCTGATGACCATCGCATTCGCCGAAATAGTCCGCATTCTGACGGTCTACTTCAAGAACGTTACACGTGGCTCGGAAGGCATATCGATCGATATACCCGACAGCCTGACGAACATGATCTTTCTCGACAAACTGCCGTATGTCATCATTGCCCTGGTCTATGCTGCGGCAATCATCGGCATCTGCGTCTGGACGCGCGCATCCAGGCTGGGCTTTTACCTACTCAGCGTGCGCGAGGACGAAGACGCCGCCCGCTCTCTGGGCGTCAACAGCTATGCCACGCGCATTCTGGCCACAGCGATCAGCGCCGCAATGGCCGCCGCCGGCGGCAGCCTCCTCGCCCAGTACACGCTTTTCATCGACCCCGACGGCACCTTGTCGTTCCTGCTGTCGGTGCAGCCCGCCCTGATCGCCATCGTCGGCGGCCTGGGCAATGCCTTCGGCCCCATCATCGGCGCCATCGTCATCGTCCCGTTGGAACATTTCCTGCGAACCTGGTTCGGCGGCGGGCTGGCAGGCCTGCACGGCCTGATCTACGGCACGGCCCTGATCGTGATCCTGCTTTCCATGCCCGATGGCTTTGTGAAGCTTTTCAAACGCAAATCCTCGAGCCGCTGATTCGGAGACCGCCAGATGCATAGCCAGGAATCCACCTTGGAAAAAACGATGCCGCCAGCGGCTCCACCCCGCCAGGAGGACGGGCCGCCCTGCTTGATCGTGGCCGCCAACGTCGCCAAGCGCTTCGGCGGGCTCACCGTTCTGGAAGACATCAGTATGTCGATTCCGGAAAAATCCATCGTCGGACTGATCGGGCCCAATGGCGCGGGAAAATCGACTTTCTTCAACATTCTTACCGGATTCCTGCGGCCCAACGAGGGAAGCATCGGATTTCAGGGCGCTGACATCACGTCGGCGCCGCCCGAGACAAGAAGCCGGATGGGGCTGGCCAGAACATTCCAGATCGTCCGTCCCTTCCGGCATCTGACCGCCGCGGAAAATGCCATGGTCGGATGCCTGAAGTCAGCCAGAAGCACAAAAGACGCACGCGCGACGGCGCTGGCCGCATTGCGCAGCGTAGGCCTGGAAACGCGAGCCGACGCCCCGGCGCACTCGCTGACGCTGTCCGACCTGAAACGGCTCGAGCTTGCCCGCTGCCTTGCAACCTCGCCCAAGGTGCTGCTGCTCGACGAAGTGATGGGCGGGCTCAACCCCACTGAAATGCAAGACATGATCGAACTCATCGGCAATTTGCGCCAACAGGGAATGACGATCGTACTGGTCGAGCACATCATGGACGCGATCATCTCGCTGGCCGACGAGCTTCATGTGCTGACCAGCGGCAGGCTCATTGCCTCCGGGGAACCCCAGACCGTATTGAGCCAGTCCAAGGTCGTCGAAGCCTACCTCGGAGGAGATCTGTAAGATGCTGCGTCTCAAAGAGGTCAATGCCTGGTACGGAGAAGCCCAGGCGCTTCGCGATATCAATCTGCATATTCCTCCCGGCGCCTCGTTCGCCCTGCTTGGTGCGAACGGCGCGGGCAAAAGCACACTGTTGCGCACGATCTGCGGCATTACCGAAAACCGCCACGGCGAAATCGAATTCGCGAATCAACGCATCGACACCCTGGCGCCCGAGCAGATCGTGGAACGCGGCCTGATCATGGTTCCGGAAGGACGCTCGGTCTTTCCCTTCATGACCGTCGAAGAAAACCTCCTGCTCGGATCCTACGCGCGGCGGGCCCGGCCGCGCCGGGCCGAGACCCTGAAGCGAGTCTACGAACTGCTCCCCAGGCTTGCCGCACGCCGACACCAGCTTGGCGGCTCGATGAGCGGCGGCGAGCAGCAGATGTGCGCGATCGCGCGCGGCCTGATGGCCCAGCCCGAACTACTCATCCTCGACGAACCATCGCTTGGGCTGGCGCCCATCATCGTCAAAGAGGTCTTCACACTGGTGCGCAATCTGCAGGACCTGGGCACCTCGATATTACTCGTGGAACAGCACGTGAAGAACGCGCTGGAAACGTCCAATTATGGCGCCGTGCTGGAAAACGGCCGCGTCGCGCTGACCGGCTCTGCGCAGGAACTGCTGCACGATCCACAACTGCGCAAAGCGTACATGGGACACAAATAGGGTAACAAGTCCCGCGGCGGATCAGGGCGAACCGAACGGGTATACCGGGGCGCCCAGGCGGCCGCTGATTTCGCGGGCCACGGACTGCAAGCGTTCGGCCACGACAGGCACAGTCTTGGCATTGGCGATATGCCGAGGGAACATCAGCGCCAGGGCGGCGATGGCCCGGCTGTCGGCCTGGAACACAGGCACGGCAACGGCGCAAACTCCCAGTACATGCTCTTCATCGGTGGAAGAAATGCCGGTACGCCGGATTTCCTTCAACTGTTGCATGAGCTCCTTGGGAGAAGTGATCGTCTTGGGCGTGTAGCGCACAAGCTCTCCTTTTGGCATCTCGGGTCCGCCCTCCGGGGACTTGAAGGCATACAGCAGCTTGCCCACGGCCGAAGCGTGGGGCGCCAGCAGCATGCCGACCCCGGTTCCCACATCGAAAAAATGCGGGCCTTGAATTTCGGCCAGATGCATGACGCGGTCGTTGTCCAGTATGCTCAGGAACGAGCTATGGCCCAGTTCGGTGGTCAACCGGCGCATATGACCGATGGCTTCGCGAACTATCCCCTGAGAAGACAGAAAATGGCCGGCCAGAATCATGGCGGACGCGCCCACCGAGTACTCGCGGCTGTCGGGGTCCTGTACCAGAAGCTTGGCGTTGCGGAACTCGCTAAGTATCTTGGATACGTGGCTTTTGGAGAACCCGGTATATTCGCACAAATCGGTAACCGACCAACGCCCACGAGGCGTCTTGAAGGCAGACAGCACCTTCAGTGCGTTCGCAAGCGCTTTGACCGTCGTTTTTTCAGGCTCGGACACAGGCAATCGATGAATTCGTTGAAGTGCGGGAAGTATAGCAATTTTGGGGTACGACAACGGGTGAGGAAACATCGCTGGTTCAGGCTCCCCCTGAAATCCAGTCATCTGATCCAGCGGGCACACCCCGAAGAATCCGTCCCTCCATAAGTTTCTTTTTGGGAAATTATGTTTCTTAAATTTATTAATCCAATAAAAAATAGGCAACCCGGACTTACCCTAGCTCGACACCGCTGATGGCGTGTCCGCCTTCCCCCGCCTCGCATGGGCCATCACGCCGCTCCCTCTCGTACGTCACGCCAAGGCATCGGCCCGAAGAAGCCGCCGCGAAGGCTCGTGAGCCAGCACCATTTGTGGCAGAATCATTGCAACGACAACCAAGTGCGCCGCGGCTCAAGGCGTTCTCGGGCGCACGCCGATCAAAGGAGGCTTCACCATGGCATTCTTTTTCCCCGATCAGGATGGCCTGAGGCGCGTGGGCGCCGATTTGGGCATGGATCTGACTCCCGCCGAAGCAGGCAGCTATCACGAATTCCTCAGTGCCGTCACACCGGCCTTGCGCATGATCGAGCAGCTCCCCGAGCCCGCCCCCGAAAACAAATACCCGCGCACTCCCGGCCATCGGCCCGACGCCGCCGACAACCCCTGCAATGCCTGGTACTACAAGACCAGCATCAAAGGCGCGCCGCAAGGCAAGCTGGCCGGCAAGCGCATTGCCGTGAAGGACAATGTCTTCGTGGCCGGCGTCCCATTGACCAACGGCGCATCCATACTCGACGGCTACGTGCCTGAAACCGACGCCACCATCGTCACGCGCATGCTGGACGCCGGGGCCGAAATCGCCGGCAAATCCGTCGCCGAATACCTGTGCTTTTCCACCAGCAGCTCCACGGCTTCCACCGGGCCCGTCGAAAACCCGCGCGCGCCGGGACATACCACGGGCGGATCAAGCAACGGCAGCGCCGCGCTGGTGGCGGCGCACGAGGTCGACATGGCCATCGGCGCCGACCAGGCGGGCTCCATCCGCATGCCGGCGTCGTTCTGCGGCATTGTGGGCCACAAGCCCACCTACGGTCTGGTGCCCTACACCGGCGTGCTGGGCATCGAATACTGCCTGGATCACGTCGGCCCCATGGCCGACACCGTCGAAGAATGCGCCCGGCTGCTGGAAGTCATTGCCGGCGACGACGGCATCGACGGGCGGCAGAAAAACGTGCGCACACAGGCCTACACCGAAGTCCTCGGCCAAGGCGTTCGCGGCATGCGCATCGCCCTCGTCAAGGAAGGCTTCGGGCGGCCCGAGTCCGAACCGGGGGTGGACAAGGCCGTGCGCGAGGCGGCCAAGCGGCTGCAGGCGCAAGGCGCAGTAGTCGACGAAATCTCCATCCCCTGGCACAACATCGGCTCGGCGCTTTGGCTGCCCATTTGCATCGAAGGCTCGTACCACAACCTGGCACACGCCCACGGCATGGGCTTCTACGGCGTGAACGGCGCCTATTCGCTTTCTTTCATGCGCGCCATCGCGGGCTGGAAGGAACACATCAACGAACTGCCGCCCACCATCAAGGGCGGCCTGCTTACCGGCGAAATCTTCGCCCGCCACGGCGGAAGGCTCTATGCCAAGGCACGCAACCTGGTTCAACGCTTGCGCGCCGAGTACGACGCCTGGCTGAACCAGTACGACGCGCTGCTCATGCCCACCACGGCCATGACCGCCACGCGCCTGCTGCCCGAAGACGCTTCGCCCAAAGAGGTGCTCATCGCCAGTTGGGGGCCGGTCAACAACACCTGCCCCTTCGATATTTCGGGCCACCCGGCCATTTCCGTGTGCTGCGGAACCTCCGAAAACAAACCGGTCGGACTCATGCTGATAGGCCGCCACTTCGAGGATGCCACCCTGTTCAGGGTCGCCGATGCGGTGCATCAGAAACTGGACTGATCGGAAGCCTGGCGACGGGCGGCCAGACCCGTTGCCAGCCATGCGGATGCTGACGGGTCTGTCGCCTTAGTCCGGGCGATCCAGCAGAAGCAGCCTGCCAAGCTCCCGGGTGGAAGGAACCCGGCGATTTTCGGATTCGTGCAGGTCTTTTTCGTCGGACGACAGGTTCTCGGCGATTTGAACCAGCACTTTCCGCGCAATCAGCACATCTTCCAGCGCTAGCCCGTTGATGGCGACGGCATTGACCTCTTCGGCAAGCGGCAGCAGGTGCTGCTTCAAGGCCCGGCCTTTTTCAGTCAGATGGATGTAGATATTCTTCTTGTTTCCCGCTTTCTGGCTGCGGTGAACATAGCCCAAAGACTCCATGCCCTTGATGGCGGCAAACGTCGTCGGGGCGGAGGTGCCCGCCAGTTCGCTGAGCTCGCGCTGGGTCAGGCCGTCGTGCTCCCACAGAATGCGCAGGAAAGACCAATGCCCAAACGAAACCGAATGGTCGATCAGCCGTATCTGCAGCGCGCGCTCCATGGCCCGCCGCGCATCCTTGATCAAATGAGCCAGCCGATCCTGGGGCACGGCATCGCGCCAGTCTTTCTTGTTCAACATGATGTTTTCAATCCGAGTCCATGAGCCTGCGCATCCACCCGCCTCTTTCCGAAACCGCGCCGGCGGCGCGGCATGGAAGCAATTTCCCCCTCACTTTACCGCAGGTACCTGAAAACGCATGGCGACATCGCCCGCGCCGGCCGCCGACTGCAGAATGGCCAGGCAGACCTCGGTGGTCGCGCGGGCCCACAAAGCATCGTGCATCGGCGACCGCCCCTGCCGCAACGCGGCCCAGATTTCATCGATGACCTCGGAGCGCGGCACGGCGCTCTTGGGCGTCGGCTCGAAGGTAATCTCGTGATCGCCGTATATCATAAGCCCCTGCGGTGTCAGCTTGATGTCGGCGCCTTCGGCGGACACCAGCACATGGCCGAAATGCTGGTGAAACGGCGCATCCTGCCTTGAGGGCGCCTGATAGCGCTCGCCCCCGTAGCCGCTTTCCTGCTTGAGCCGGGCTTCTTCGGCGGGCGATCCGTACCCCGCCAGCCGCCGGCGCGCCATGTCGTGCCCGCATCGAGCCTTGCGAACCCCCATTTCCCCGACGCCGTCCATCAATTCGTCGCTGTCGTAATGCGCATACCCGCTGTACGTCAAGGTGGCGAATGCGCCGTCCTGGAAACTCAACAAAACGCCATAAGCGCCTTCGGTGGGCCGGCCGGCATCCCATCGGCCCGTGCGGGCCATGACCGAGTCGACCATGCCGCCCAGCAAGAGCCGGACAATATCGACCTGATGCGCGGCCTGGCTGAAAACCACACCGCCGCCCTGCGCGGTGTCGAGTTCCTCGGGCCGGCGGGGCCGATACAGGAAGTCCGTGTAGTTGAACGCATTGAGCATGCGCGCCCGCCCGTAGCGTCCGGATTGAAGCAAGCGGGCCGCATGCAGCACCGGCCCATCGAAACTATGCGAATGGCCGACCACCAGCACGACGCCGTGCCGCCGCACGGCGTCGACGATGCGCGTGCAGTCGTCCAGGCTTATGGCCATGGGCTTCTCGACCAATATGGCCTTGCCCGCCGCCGCCGCGATCTCGGCATGCTCCGCATGGAACTGGTGCGGCGACGCGATGTATACGGCCTCCACCCGGGGATCCCGGCACAATTGCTCGATGTCCGGGTAGGCTGCCCCGCCGAAATCCCGCTCGAATTTGCCGCGCGCGCCCGGCCGAGGATCGGCGGCGGCAACCAGGCGCACCCGTTCGTCGCCCATGAATGTGGGCAGCATCAACGTGAACGCGCGCCCCAATCCCACCACTCCCAAACCGATCGCTTCTTCGTTTGCCATCCTGTTCTCGCAAAGAAAACTGCCTTGATTATGGAACGTTTCTATCGCCCGCGCTCCCCGCCCCGTTATTTCGGCGACATTCGGATCCGAATGCGCCAAACCGCACGCCGGCATTGCATTATTATTAGATATCTAATAATATTAATAGTACAAGAATAAACCATGATAAGAAATCATTTTTCGCTGTGGCGGGCTCGCGCAATATGCCTCGCCAGCAAGGAGATAACGATGACCCCGGAGGAAAACGACCTTTTGTGCCGCGTCACGGGCGATGCGCCCATGGGGCAGCTTATGCGACGGCACTGGACTCCGGTATGCCTGGCCGAGGAAGTCCCCGAACCCGACGGCATGCCGGTTCGAGCACAGGTTTTCGGCGAGGAACTGGTGGTGTTCCGCAATACGTCGGGCCATATCGGCCTGATCGGCGAGCACTGTCCTCATCGCGGCGCCTCCCTGGCGCTGGGCCGCAACGAGGAAGACGGGCTGCGCTGCCTTTACCACGGCTGGAAGTTCGACATCGGCGGGAACATCCTGGAAATGGTTTCGGAACCCGCCGGCAACCGGATGGCCACGGGCATCAAGCACCCCGCCTATCCCACGAAAGAATGGGGCGGCGTGGTGTGGGCCTATATGGGTCCGCCCGAGACCATGCCCGAATTCCGGCCGCCCTCCTGGGCGCCCAACGAGCAGGTCAAGGTTACGATCGCCAAGGCCGTGCTGCCGTGCAATTGGGCCCAGGTGCTGGAAGGCGCCATCGACTCCGCGCACAGTTCGAGCCTGCACTCTTCGGACATGGTGCCCGCCGAAGTCAGCGGCGCGGAAGCCACCGAAAACAACTGGCTCCGCCCTTCCACCGACAAAGCGCCCCGCATGCAGATCGATCGAACCAGCTACGGCTTTCGCTACGCGGCGATCCGCAAGCCCATACACAATGCCGACGTCAACGACTATGTGCGCTCGACCGTCTTCGTCGCGCCCGCTACCGCCCTGATCCCGCCGAACAATCTGTACAACGTCGCCAACATCAACGTGCCCGCGAACGACACGACGACGGTGTTCTATTTCATCGCCTGGGGCCAGCCATCGCAAACGCCCGATACCGCCGCATGGCGCAAGTTCCTGGGGCAGACGGTGGGAGTGGATCTCGACGACTACTACCGCCCCCTGCGCAATCGCGACAACCATTACTGGCAGGATCGGCAGGCCATGAAGGCGGGCAACTTCACCGGCATTACAGGCTTCCCGAACCAGGACATCGCCATGTGGACCACCATGGGCGCCATCGCCGATCGAAGCAACGACCATCTTGGCGCCAGCGACATCGCCGTCGTGGAGTTCCGCAAGCAAATGCTGAAGGCCGTCCAGGCTTTCCGGGACACGGGAGAGGCCATCGGCACCGGCCCCGGCGCGATTCCCGCGGACGTCTGTTCTTTCCAGACCATGGTCCCCAAAGGAAAGGACTGGAAGTCCTTCCACGTCAGCCCTGTCTGAGCAAACCCGCGCCGGGGACGGCTGCCACCGCCGCAACGCGACACCGTTGCGGCGTACTTTTTTTCGCAGGACGGCCTGGCATCGCGGTACACTTGCGCCAATGCGCCGCCTGGCCGGTTCGCGCACGCAAATTCGAATCGGCCAAGCCGCGCAGTCGGCAATCCCGCCGGTCGGCAACGAGCCATGGGCATGAGCGCAACGCAAGATCAAAATCCTTCCCCGAGCAGCGTCGAGCTACCATTGTCGCGGAGCGTAGGCTATCAAATCCGCACCACGCATCGGCTGATTCAACGCTATCTGCAACTGCGTATCCACCCGCACCGGGTAACGCTGGGCATGTGGTATTTTTTGCGGGTGCTCTGGAACGAAGACGGGCTCACGCAGCGCGAGCTGTCGAACCGCGTCGGCGCCATGGAGCCGACCACCCTCAGCGCCATCATGTCGATGGAGAACCGAGGTCTCGTCAAACGGGTCCGGGACAGCCATGATCGGCGCAAGTGGAACATCTTTCTTACCAGCAAGGGCCGCAAGCTCAAGGATCTGACGCTCCCTCTGGCCGCCGACGTCGTCAACGAGTCCGTCGCCGGATTCTCGGAACAGGAAATCGACCTGCTGCTCAAGCTGCTGGGCGCGATTCAAAACAATATCGAGTCGCGGCTCGACGAATTCAACACCCAGGACTGACCACTCCCCGCCCTGCTCGAGGCTCTAGCGAATCAACGCGCCAAGCTTCGCCGCCATCGGCTCCGAGCGTTCCGACAATGCTTTGGCGCCGCCCGCGCCGGCGCCAAGATATTTCTCGACGATTTCCGGCGATTGCAGAAGCTCTTTGGCGGGGCCGGACATGGTCAGGCGCCCATTCTCGACCACGTAGCCGCGATCGGCGATGGCCAGCGCCTGACGCGCATTCTGCTCGGCAAGCAGAATCGTCAACCCTTCGTCCCGCAGCCTTCCGATCAACTTGAATATCTCCGCCACCAGCAACGGCGCCACGCCCAGCGAAGGTTCGTCCAGGATGAGCAGGCGCGGCCCCGACATCAGGCCGCGCGCAATGGCCAGCAACTGCTGCTGGCCGCCGGAAAAATTACCGGCCGTATGATCGAAGCGTTCCCGCAGAATTGGAAACAGCTCGCACACCCGCTCGAGGCGCGCGGCCTCGGACTCTTTGCCGCTGCCCGCCGCCCCGTATCCGCCCAGACGCAGGTTCTCGGCCACGGTCATGCCCAGAAAAATCTGGCGGCCCTCCGGCACATGGGCAATGCCCAATGTAAGCCGTTCCGCGGGCGAAAGCCTGGTAATGGGCTTGCCTTCAAGCAGAATCTCGCCCTGGCGCGCATGCATCAGGCCCGAAATGCTTCTCACCAGAGTGGATTTCCCGGCGCCGTTGGCCCCGACCAGGGTCACGATCTCTCCCTTGGAGAGAGTCAGGTCGACATCGTGCAATACGTTTTCGCGGGCATACGCGGCGGATACATTGCGCAATTCAAGCAGTGGCATGGTCTTCCCGTCCTAGATAGGCTTGAATCACCCTTTCGTCATGCTGGATCTCGGCGGGAGTCCCCCGGCCGATGACGGCTCCGGCATCCAGCACCACCACCTGGTCGGCCACGCCCATGACCAGCCCCATATTGTGCTCGACCAGCAGAATCGGCACGCCGCTTGCGCGAACCGCCTTGAGCAATACCGCCAGATCCTCGGTTTCCCGGTCGTTGAGGCCGGCGGCAGGCTCGTCCAGGCAAAGCAGGCGCGGCTGGCTCATCAGGGCGCGCACGACTTCAAGCAGCTTCTGCGCGCCCATGGGCAGATCGACGGCATGGGTATCGCGCTCTTTGAGCAAGCCCACCAGATCCAGAAGGCCTTCGGCCCGGCGCCGAAGATCGGCCTCTTCCCGCCGGCTCGACCGTCCCCAAAAGAACTGGGACAACGGCGAGCTTTTCAAAAGGCGATGCCGCCCCATCAACACATTCTCGAGCACGGTCATGCCGGGAAAGACACGGGCCGATTGATACGTGCGTATCAGCCCCATCTGGGCCACCTGGATGGGAGTCAGCCCCTTGATGTCGCGACCCTCGAAACGGACTTCGCCCTCGTAGGGAAAAACATTCGTCACCAGGTTGAAGACCGTGGTCTTGCCCGCGCCGTTCGGGCCGATGAGCGCCGTGATTTCGCCGTCCCGCGCCTCGAACGTCACATCCGACGCGGCGCGGACCCCGCCAAACGACTTGGACAGCCCCCGCACCGACAACACGCAGTCGTCCGACCCTTGAACGGAATCAACCGCATCGCTCATGCTACCCTCCTTCCGGACGCATCAAGCGCCGCCCCCGATGGCTTGGCGCGGGACGTCCAGCGCACCAGGCGCTCGGCGAAGGCGCCGTAAATGCCTTGAGGCAAATACAGGAAGCACACGATCAGCAACAAGCCGCTGGCCAGTGTCTTGTAGTAGGCAAGCGACTGGAATATGGTGGGCAGCAGCGTCAGCAAAATACAGCCGAACAGCGAGCCGACCAAGGTGCCCTCGCCGCCGATGACCATCATGGAAACCAGCTCGAAGGACTTGTTCACGCCCACCATGTCGGGCGAAAGGAAATTGAACGAGAACGCATAAAGGCTGCCGCTCAGCGACGCCAGCACGGCGCTGATGGCAAACACGACCAGCTTGTGGCGAACCACATTGACGCCCAGCGCGCCCGCCGCCATCTGGTCGGTGCGGATGGCGATGATCGCGCGGCCGAAGCGCGAACGCAGCCCGCCGAACAGCAGCAACAGCACGACGACGCTCACCCCCACGGCCAGGTAATACATGGATAGCGCCGTATCGAAATCGAAGCCGGCCATCGAGAACGACGGCACGCCGACGAGCCCGGACGGCCCGCCGGTAATGTCGATGAACCCCACGGCGCAGGAATCCACGAGCAAGGAAAACGCCAGCGTCGCAAGCGCCAGGTACAAGCCCCGCAAGCGCAGAGTCACCATCGCCAGAACCAGGGCGCATACCAGCGACAAACCCATGCCGGCCAGAATGCCCAGCAAAGGATGGACAGCGTAGTTGATGACCAGGTAACCGGCCGTGTAGCCGCCTATGGCCATGAACCCGGCGTGCCCCAGGCTTACCTGGCCGCAATAGCCCATGAGCAGGTCGAGTCCGATCAGCGCGATGAACTGGATGGCCGCGATGGTGAGGCTGCTCATGACGCCGCTGGAGGTGATGAAATGCGGCAGGGCCAGGGCAATGACCAGCCCCGCCACCGACAGCCATATCGCCGTCCTGGGAGGAAAGCGCAGCAAATGTCCCTGCACGCGCTTTTCATCGCGCACGTCGAGCCGCCGCACCACCTTCGAACGGATCAGCCCGCCGGGCCGCCACACTAGGACGCCAAGCAGAATCAACAATGCAATGGCGCTGCTGAAAAGCGAGGACACATAGGCCGTGGCCAATTGCGTGGCCAGCCCCAGCAGCAGCCCGCCCACCAGCGCCCCGGTGGACGAAGACAGGCCGCCGATGACGACGGCGATGAACCCTGAAATCGTGAAGAGCCGGCCGATATCGAACTGCAGCGTCGTGGTGGGCGCCACCACCACCCCGGCGATGGCGGCCAGCGCGGTAGCCAGCATGAAGCTCAGCACTGTGACGCGGGGCACGTCGACCCCCACGAGACTCGCCGCGACGGGGTTTTCCGAACACGCCCGCAAGGCGCGTCCCAGCTTGGTATGCCCGATCAAATACCACAACCCCGCCAGCACCACGGCCACCGTCGCAAGCACCCAGAAATCCTGGGTTGGAATGCGCACGCTGCCGATCGAGATCGGGTTCTGGCCCGAAAAAGGCGGAGGCGCGTACGGCTGGCTGCCCCACACGATGAACGACAGCCCCTCCAGCAGCGTCAGCATGCCGACCGTGATCATCAGGACATTCGAATTGGAAAGCCGGCTCAAGGCCGGCACGAATGTCAGGGCGCCAAGCACCGTCCCGAAAATGGTCGTCAGCACGACGGCCAGGGGCAAGCCCACGATCGCCGGCATGCCCAGCGTTTCCGTGAACGTGAACCCGGCCAGCGCGCTGACGATGACGAAGCCGCCCTGGGCGAGACTGATGGCGCCGGTGACCCGATAGACAATCGAGAACCCCAGCGCGATCAACGCGTAAATTGCCCCAACCACCAGCCCGTCGACACAGATCTGAATAAACTCTGTCATCGTTCAGAACCTTCGACTTGTTTTTATGAATGGGCTATTTTTATAGCGCCGCGCCACCCGCCTTGCTGACGACGGCCCACTTGTCGGCCTTGCTGTCCCAGCGCGTCACCACGACATTGGCCGGCCCAAGGCCCCGTTGCGGAAATTCCTTGAAGTCGTAGATGCCGTTGATGCCGGCAAAGCCCTGCAGCCCGGCCAGATGCTTGCGCAGGTCTTCGGTCGTTGCGTTCTTGGGCAATGTCTTCAAGGCTTCCACCACCAGCAAGGCCGGATCCCAGGCAAAGGTGGACGGGCCATCCGGCTTGACGTTCGCCTTGGCATACGCGTCGAAGAACGCCTTCTTGGCGGCGGCGACATTGTCGGCGACTTTCAGCAGCTCGGACTCAGGCCATTCGGGCGACGGAATGTAAAGATCCTTCGGCAGGAAATCGGCATACTGCTTCATCTGCTCGTAGGTCATGTTGCCGTCTGTGGTGGCGATGGGAACATTCAACCCCGCATCCTTGATGGCCTTGAAAACCGTGCCGATCGGCCCGCCGGTGGACCACGCGATGACCACGTCGGGATTGGCTCCCTTGATGCGCTGTATCTGGGCCGAAGCGCTCATATCCTTGGTGTTGAACTGCTGGTCGGCCACAATGGACAGCTTGCTGAACTTGCCGGAGTCCATGAGTTCCTGGATGTTCCGGTGCGCGTCTTGCCCCGTTGCGTCCGTAGACGTCAGCAAGGCGATCTTGGTCCATCCCTTGTCACCGAAATACTGCAGCAGACCTTGCGCCAGCGCCTTGGTCGAAATGCTCGAGCTGAACACATAGCTGCCGCTCTTCGGGTACAAGGACGGCGAGAAACAGTAATTGACCGGCCCTTTCGCCTTGAACAACGGCGCCATGGCATTGCACACCGACGAAATCGCCGACCCCAGCACGACCACGGGATTGCCGGCCTTGATCTGGTTGACCATGGGAACGGCGACCTGCGGATGAGTTTGGTCGTCGTGAAAGACAAAATTGATTTGGCGGCCGTGGATGCCGCCCTTCTCGTTCTCCATCTTCTGCAGCAACTGGAGCGCCGTCTGCTCCCCCTTGCCCAGAAACGCAGCGCCGCCCGTCAGGGGCAGAACCACATCAATATCGTAAGTATCGGCGGCTTGCGCCTGACCCGTACCCGCCACCAGCAATGCGCATGCCATAGCGCTGAGATAATTACTTAGTTTCAAAACTAATTCTCCTTTTAGTCTTTGTTTCTTAATATTTTTTTCTTCTTCCAATGGAACTTTCAGCCTTGAAAACGAGCAACCCGGAAATCAAGCTTTGAAACCAGCTTCGGCAATCGCCACAGCCCTGCCGGCAAGCCAGAATACGCCGGCAAATAATAGGAATCCGTGGAGCCAGGACTGCTTGTTTTGTTTTTGAAGCTTACTGCCGCCATGGCAAATCCGCAATAGGCCGGGCTCCCCGACCTCGGGAAAACACCAGCGCACGCGGCTATCGGGCAGCCGGCAAATACCGGACGCGGCGCCACACGGATTCGCCAGGTTTGTTGATAAGATGCGGGTGGAGCAAAGCTCGCCCCGCAATCCAATTTTCATATCAAAAAACCAAGAACACCATGCGAACCTATCGATACGAACGCACCCTCCAATGGAGCGAGTGCGATCCGGCCGGCATCATCTTTTTCCCCAACTACGCAATCTGGATGGTCGACGGCCTGGTCAAGATGTTCTCGTCTCTTGGCATCGACGCCCATGCTGTCATCGACCCCAAAACCCGCCAGGGCCTGCCCTCGGTCCAGCTCTCGATGCAGTTCATCAAGGCCCCCCAGCTTCTCGACCAGGTCACCCACGAAATCCACATCGAGAAAATCGGCGGCACGTCCATCACAGTAAGGCACCGTATTTTCCAGGGCGAAACGCTTTGCATGGAAGCCACCGAGACCCGGGTCTGGGCCACCTACTCGCTGACCTATCCCCCAACGCTGGCGGCGGTTACTGTGCCCGATGAGGTGAGGGAGATTCTTTTGGGAGAATAAGCAGTCAAGGTAATGAGACTGAATCACCAAGGCTAATGCGACTACGGAATTCAACCCTCATCCAAATGCAAACGAACAAGGTTTTTCCGTACTCGATCCAAAAGCGAAGTCAGGTTTCCGACCTCGTCCTTGGTCAAACCATCCAGAAGCAATGCTTCCCTGGCGAGAGCTACTTTAAGAATCTTATCGTGCACTTCCCATCCCTGGTCCGTAAGGAAAACATGTCTTTGCCTGCGATCCATCTCGCTAGGTTCCACTTTTACCAGCCCATGTTTTTCCATTGAAAAAATACCGCGGGCAACCGCGGCTTTATCGCTTCCAAGGATTTCGCTGGCCCGTTGCGCTGTTACTCCAGGCTCGCGCGCGACAATGGTCATGACGCGCCATTCATTAATTCCTACACCGAAGGACTTCAAATAAAGACGAGAAGAGCCACGAGACCATCGGTTCCCGACTTGGCTTATGTAAGCAGGTATAAAACTGTCCAGATCCAAGACCGCGTGTCGGGTCTTGGCTGGTTTGGATTTCTTCCGGGCAATGGTGCTCATTCTCTTCCTCTTGCCACACGTTAAAAAGCGAGGCAGCCTGTAACAATACACCGTTACCGCGGGCCCCGCTAAATAACTGTCAGGCAATCAACTCAGCAATATCAAAAGGCGATTCAATATCAGCCTCTAACGATACTACAGAGTCTCGGGGATCACCTCCCCTGCATTCCAGAACCCTGTCTTCCGACTTACCTCGAGTTCACGCATGCTTGATAACAGCCTCCTAGCCTGAAGCCCAGCCACATCCAGGCGGATATCCACAAGGCCGTGTGCCGACGTCTCGTCAAGTCGTGCCTGCTGCGCGTTGAGAACCTCAACGTCTTCTTCGACCGTTTTCCTCAACTCTTCGAATAAAGCCTCAGTGACATGAGGATCATCAACACTGAAGTTATGTCCAGCCGCAAAAAAATTCAATGTTGTGGATTCCGTCTCGGGAGTCACCGCATCAAATAATCGAAGCTGAAACCCTCCTTCTCTGGGATTGCCATCAAGCCCCGCCGGCTTGGCATCTATGGCGCCCGAGTATAAAGATATTAGCCCGGGGCAAAAATCGACTTCCTGCCAGCGGTCAACGTTGCCGGAAAACGCCACCAATTTCGAATAGGTTGGTGGAGGATTGGAGTCGAGCATCCACCTGGACAACGACAACCCTCGCTCGTTACGGCGAACCTTTGTTTCAGTGTTGAAGTGCGTCTCGGGGTCGCCGCCTATCGTATAACGATGGACATAGGCAATATGCGAAAGATCCAGTAAGTTGTCATGCAAAAGCTCGAAATTGCATTTGAAGTCGAAAACGCCGTGTTTCCATGCCCATGCGGGATCGTCGAACCACGGGAAAGGTGGAATTAAGGCCTCATCCGCTGCCTCGGTACGTCCCACCCATATCCATACCGCCAAACCTCTTTCCACAACAGGATAGGATCGAACTTTAGCGGCCTCTGGAATAGTGCGTTGCCCAGGAACACGTACACACATCCCTTCGCTGGAGAACGTCATCCCATGGTAATTACACCGGATATTGTCATCGATAACTTCGCCCATCGATAGCGGCAAACCTTTATGACAGCAACGATCCTCAAGAGCAATAACTTCGCCCCCCGATTTGCGGAACAAAACTACCGGCCGGTTAAGTATCTTTCGCGCCAATGGCACTTGCGTGACTTCCTTGCTAAAAGCAGCCACGTACCAAGCATCATAAACAAACATAGCCTCCTCCTATAAACAACTGCGATGTGTAGCTCGACAGAGCCCTATCAATCAAAAATTGTAGACATATCTACAGTTGACATGTCTACTATATTAACTTAAAGTTGAAGCGTGTCAAGGGTCAATAGTCGGTACAAATCCTGCCTATTCCGGGAAAAGCAAACAATGAATCCAGACCAGAATTGCCTTGTATTTGGAAATATCATCACCATGGATCCCGAGCGGCCACTCGCTCAAGCCATGGCTATCTCCAAGGGAAAAATCATCGCAGTCGGCTCAATTAAAGAGTGCTGTCAAACAATCAAAGAGCCTTGTACCCGACACGACTATCAAGGAAAAACCGTACTACCAGGATTAATCGACAGCCATAACCATATGTATGGCACGGGCCTGCAGGAAAGCCTGCTGGATCTTTCCCGCTGTGAGTCGATCAGCGATATTCTCGATGCCGTCCATACCTACGCCACAGCAAATCCTCATAAGGAATGGATAGTCGGCGCCCAAGGATGGCAAATCAACTCCATCAAGGAACGCCGCTATCCAACACGGCACGAGCTTGATCAGGTTTCACCATACCGGCCTGTTTTTCTGCCACGGATTTACCATGCGGCGGCAGTGAATAGCCTGGCTCTAAAGTTGGCCAATTTGACACGGGAAACCCCTGACCCTGCGGGAGGACGGATCGTCCGCGACGAGTGTGGAGAACCCACCGGCGAATTACAGGAAAGTCCCGCCTTCGGGCCTATCGAGGCATTGCTTCCCCCTCTCTCTCACACCGAGAAAGTCTCCGCTCTATTAAGTATCCAAAATGAGTATTTGAGATTGGGAATCTGCGGAGTAATCGATCCAGGGCTTACCAGCGACGACCTTGCGCTCTATCGGCAAATCAAGGCTAACGGCCAGCTTCGAGTCCGGACAGTAACAATGCCACTTGCTCCAACAGCAATGGGCAAGAACGCCGTCTCCGATTGGCTGAAAAAGCTGGAAAAGCGGACGGGCAGCGGTGACTCGCAGTTAAAGCTTGGGGGTATCAAGGTGTTTCTGGATGGCGGCGCATCACTTGGTACCGCGTTATTGCGCGAGCCTTATCCTGGCACTAAATGCAACTGTGGAATCCAAGTCACCGATACCGAGACATTTCGCCTGATCGCCCATTTTTGCGGTGAAAACGGTTGGTCACTAGGCGTTCACACTGTGGGGGGGAAGGCAATTGACCTTGCGTTGCAAGTATTCAGAGAGGTGGACAGCAAGACCCCCATCCGGGATTTGCGATTCTCCTTGATCCACGCCTATCTGTGGCCATCACAAAAAAATATCCAACAGGCTTGCGAGTTGGGTGTCGCCGTGGCCACGCAAGCCGCCATGCAATATCAGTTCGCTCCTGGGTTAACGAGCCAGTTTGGCCGGGATCCGATTGCTCGGGCAACGCCAATCCGAAGCTGGATTGATGGAGGAGTGCTCGTAGCTGGAGGATCCGACGCGCCAACCATTCCAGCCAATCCCTTTCTAGGAATGTGGCATTCCACAACGCGCTATGTGGACGCACTGCAAGAGGCACTAGGCCTTGATCAAGCCATATCACGCCAAGAGGCACTTGAACTCTATACAACGAAAGCCGCATGGCTAAGCTTCTCCGAACACGAACGGGGGGCGCTAAAGCCAGGGCTCGTGGCCGACTGGATCGTCGTTGACCACAATCCGCTGGAATGCTCCCAAGATCAACTCAAAGGAATCCAAGTATTGGATACCGCAATTGGCGGCATGATCGTCCATCGAACCATGCCTCCAACCACCCAAGCTTAAGCAGCAGCTTTTTTCTTCGTCGATATGCTCGTGAGACGTTGTTGAAATAGATATACGAAGATCGCCTCCAAGGCGGCCACAACATAGAGTTCGACGGACGCTTGCAAGCCACCTTCACACAGGGGCAAGAAGCGAATGTTGGATTTCTTTCCATAAAAGGAGATCGCCGTTATGCCAAACCGTAGAGAATTCGTCAGCAGCGCCGCAGGCCTCGCTTTGTTAAATATCCCTTATGTCAGAGCCCAACCAACACAGAATCGAGAAGTCAGGATAGGGATGGTATCCGAAATGTCCGGGCCCTACGCTGAATTTGGCTATCAATTTTCCACTGCCATACATGCATTTATGAAACGCTATGGCGATACGATCGATGGAATCAAAATCTCCGTACTTACCCGGGATGTGGCCGGGCCAAATCCCGACTTGGCGAAACGGCTGGCACAAGAACTTATCGTACGGGATAACGTTAATTTCCTGGGCGGATTCGGGTTCTCGCCCAATGCCTTGAGTGTGGCACAAGTTTCCGCACAGGCCCGCATTCCGATGGTGGTCATGAACGCGTCAGCTCTGGACATTCCCAAGCGTTCAAAATATGTCGTGCGCACTTCCACTACAGCCATAGAAAGTGCTCATGTGATAGGCAGGTGGGCGGCGGCTCAAAAGGTCAAAACGGCGGCAAGCCTGGTCATGGACTATTCAGCAGGGATAGACGCCGAACATGCCTTTATCAAAGCATACGAAAAGGGCGGTGGGAAAATGATCGGCACTCCCATTCGAGTACCGCTTAGCTCCCTCGACTATGACACCTATGTGCAGAAGGTCAAAGACCTCCATCCTGGCGCGCTGTTTGCTTTCACCAGCGGCGGCACCGCGGGCGTCGCCTTCCTGAAAGCCGTTCGCAACCGAGGCATTCAAGAAGCCGGAATCAGGCTTATTGCTACGGGTGACATCACCATTGAACCCGTCCTTGAGGCAGCCGGCGATGTAGCACTTGGCGCCATTACGGCCTACCCTTACTCATCAGCCCATCCATCCACCGAAAACAGGCAGTTCGTATCAGACTTCCTGGCAGCCGGCGATGGAAAAACCGTGCCGTCTCTACTCGGAGTATCTGCGTGGGACGGAATAGCTGCTATTTATCAAGTAATACGTAAACTGAAAGGAAATATCAATGGCGACAAAGCGATGGAGATTTTCGAGGGGATGCATCTAGAAAGCCCCCGCGGGCCTTTGACGATAGATACGGCCACACGCAACCCTGTACAAAACATATATATAAGAAAAGTCGAGCGAAGAAATCAGCAACTCGCCAATTACGAGTTCGAAACCATAAACGCCCAGGATGTATGAACTACGAACCTTCCTAGAGTCTGGCGTACATAATCCTTAAATCTTTCGCTCGCGCAGCCATTGCGCGAACTCTTGCTCGCTGAGAGCGCCTGCGGCGACTCCCTGCA
>CALMPB010000093.1 GCA_937871985.1 uncultured Burkholderiaceae bacterium | reverse complement strand
TATGAACTCTGGTATTGGAACGGCATTCCCGGCCGTGGCGAATTCGTTCGGTTGGCGCTTGAGGCGGCGGGCATTGCCTATCGGGATTGCGCCCGGGAAGGCGATGGCGACAGCCGGCGGTTGATCGACGATATGCTGAGCGACCGCGCCTGCCCGCCGTTTGCGCCGCCGTATCTGATTGCCGACGGCATGACCATCTCCCAGACCGCCAATATCCTGTTGTTCCTGGGGGAAAAGCATGGCTTGGCACCGTCCGACACAGCTGGCCGGCTTTGGGTGAACCAGTTGCAGCTCACCATCGCCGACATGGTGGTGGAGGCGCACGATGTTCATCACCCCATTGCTTCGGGCATGTACTACGAAGAGCAAAAGGTGGAGGCCTTGCGCCGCGCGCAGGACTTTCGCCAGGCGCGGCTGCCGAAGTACCTGGCTTATTTCGAGAAGGTGCTTTCGCATTACGACGGCTGGCTTACCAGCAGTGCGCGCTGGTCGTATGCCGACCTGTCGCTGTACCAATTGATGGACGGCTTGCTGTTTGCGTTTCCAAAGCGCATGGCGGCCATCATGCACAACTATCCGCTTTTGGCGGGCCTGCATCAAAGGGTGGCCAATCTGCCCGAGTTGCAGGACTATTTCGCCAGCGACCGCCGCCTGCCGTTCGGCGACGGCATGTTCCGCCATTATCCGGAGCTGGATGGGAGGTAAGGTAATTGCACGGTGCAGCTTGCCGAAGGCGCCGGTGCGGGGCGGGAATAGAAGAAGGAATGTGACGTTGCGTCGCGCTGCTGCTTGAGCCATAAGCCAATGGATACTGTTGATGGCCACTTTCCGTAATGAGAATTATTTGTAATAATAGCGGATTCTTGACCATATCCCTTCCTTTTGCTTCATGTCCCGCTTCCTTTCCGACGATAACGGATGGCTTGCCTACTACGCTCGCTGGGTGGGGGCGTGGGTGCGCCGGACGGGCGAGATGCAAAATGCCGAGGACGCCGCGCAAAACGCCGTCCTGGGTATGCTGGAGGGCGATGCCGCTTGCATCGAGGATCCTCGTGCCTACCTGCGCCGCAGTTCGCGCAACAGCCTGGTGGACATGCATCGCCAGCGCATCGTTCATAATGCGGTGCCGCTGCACGAGTTGGCGGAGGCCGAACACCCTCGCGCCGAGGGGCCCGAGTCGGTTCTGCAAGCATCCGAGCTGGCCGAAGCCTTGATGACGGCGTTGTCACAGTTGCCGCTCAAGTGCCAGCAGGTATATGTCTACCATCGCCTGGAGGGCTGGACGCATACTGAAATCGCGCAGAAAATGGGCTTGTCGCGCAGCATGGTGGAAAAATACATGACCCGCGCGCTACGCCACATTCATGAACAGCTACACGATTACGCCCCGTATTGATGGAACCGGAAAGCCCTGAAAATTCGAATGACCCGGATAGCCGCGCCGCCTGGTGGGTTGCCCGCATGCTTTCGGGGGAGGCGACCGAGGCCGAGCAGCGGGCATGCATGTCCTGGCGCCGCGCCGCGCCCGAGAACGACCGTCAATACTGCAACATGATGTACTTTTGGGAGGCCTCGCTCAAGGCGCCTCAAGAGCAATTGCGAGCCATCTTGAAGCGGGGCGATGCGCCGCACCGCAAGCCGATGTTCCGCCGCCGCCTGGTGCTTGGCGCGGGCGCGGCTTGTGCGGCGGCCGTGGTCGCGGGGGTCGCTCTTCCCCAATGGGGGACCATGGCGCCCGGTTATGAGCTGGACGTCGATACGGCGCGCGGCGAGCGCCGTCAGGTCATATTGCCCGACGGATCCGTCCTGGATCTGAACACAGCAACCAGGGCGAAGGTAAGGCTTTATGCGGGCAAACGCGCCGTGCAATTGCTGGAGGGTGAAATCATGTTCACGGTCGCTCCCGATCCGAATCGGCCCTTCGTCATCGATGCGGGGTTGGGGCGGGTCGTTGTAACGGGGACGCGTTTCGATGTGCGCCGCGATTCCGACAGGCTTCGCGTGGCTGTCGAATCCGGATCGGTGGAGGTTTCCGCCGGGCCCTGGTGGAGCCCGAAGACGGAAATGCTGAAGGCGGGCAATGGGGCCGGCATCGGTCCTGAGGGCGGGCTTGTCCGCATCGCCACCGTGGATGTGGCGGCAGCGACGGCCTGGCGCAAGGGCCGAATCGTCTTCGACAATATACCGCTCGCCCAGGCAGTGGCGGAAATGAATCGCTACTTGCGGCACCCCTTGCGCCTGCAGGGCGCGGGCCTTGGCCAATTGCGCATCGCCGGCGTATTCGGCATCGACGATCCCGAAGCCATGCTCGACGCCTTGCCGAAAATAGCACCTGTTGTGGTGCATCGCCAGCCCGGCGGCGCGGTCATCGCCGCACGGTAGCCGTCAATCCTTCCTGCCCTGCCGCCCGGTATAAGCCGCCGCGGCATTTCAACGAGCTCAAAGAGATTTTTCGTGCATCGCGATGAAGCGGGAGGGTAGATTTCAATGTCAGTTACAAAATAGTTCTCATTATCGTTCCGGTGAAGGGGCTGTTGAAACGTCTTATCCAGGGAGAGGAGCTTTTGCATGCTGGGCAAAGGCCTTTTCGAGGAGCCATACGGGCATGTGTTGTCAGCACGACCCAATGGCGAGAAAGGGAGGGGCGATACAACGAGCCCCAAAAACATTTCATCGGGGATCCGCAGCATCGTGAACATAACAGTCAACCGCGCACGCAAGAAGAAGCCTGTGCGTCAATTTACCCTGAGCCTGCGGGCGCTGGCCGTCTCGGCGGCACTGGCGATAGGCGCCGCCCCGGTTTCCGTCGTGGCGCAAGAGACCGCCGTGCCCATCAGCATCCAGGCCCAGCCCTTGGGCAAGGCGCTGTTGCAGCTTGGGCAGCAGACTTCATTGCAGATATTCTTCATGCAGGACGTCGTGGCCGGATACACGGCGCCAGCGATCTCCGCCAGCCTGACGCCCGAGCAGGCGTTGCGCCGTCTGCTGCAAGGAACGGGAATCGAATATACGCGCACGGGCAACAACATTACCTTGTCGCGTACCTCGTCGTTGACGCAACTAGCCCCCGTAACGGTAAAGGGCTCGGCGGATCTTGACGGCACCACCGAAGGGTCGGGCTCGTATACGACGCGCTCCGCCAGCACTGCCACGCGGCTTAATCTGTCGCTGCGTGAAACACCGCAGTCGGTCAGCGTCATGACGCGCCAGCGCATGGACGACCAGGGGCTGACCCAGCTATCGGACGTGGTGACGCAGACCCCGGGGTTGACGCTGAACGTTTCGGGAAACATGGGTTCCGATTCCAGTCCGATTTATTCGCGCGGGTTCGCGGTCGACAACTATCAGGTCGACGGGGTGGGCCAGACCTACAGCAACTATAGTTCCATTTTTCAGACCACCGACATGGCGCTGTATGATCGGGTGGAAGTGGTGCGCGGCGCGACTGGCCTGATGAACGGCGTCGGCTCGCCGGGCGCCACGATCAATCTGATCCGCAAGCGACCCACCAGCGAATTCCAGGCTTCCGCAAAGGTAGAGACCGGATCCTGGAACTACTATCGTGGCGAAGCCGATATTTCGTCTCCGTTGAACGAGGCCGGGACAGTGCGCGGCCGGCTGGTGGCCGTGCATCAAGAGAACGACTCGTATATCGACCGTCTGCACGAACGGGAGAACGTGCTGTACGGAATCGTCGAGGCCGACCTTACGCCCAATACCCTGGCGACATTGGGTTTCGTGTATCAAGAACACAATGCCACAGGCCATGCGCGTTCGGGCCGCCCCGCCTATTATTCGGACGGCACGCGCGTGTACTGGGATCGCTCTGATTCCGCAGCGGCTGATTGGGCTTATTCAAAGCGGCGCAATCAATCGGTGTTCGCTTCGCTCGAGCATCATTTCGACAACGACTGGATGATCAAGGGCACGTACAATCATGCGTCGAACAAGTACGACGAGGTGTTGGGCTATGCGGCGGGCGGCGCGCCGGACCGGTTGACGGGAGCCGGGGTCAACCTGTGGGCCGGCCGCTGGGCGGGAGAGCCTGAGCAGGACAGCCTGGATGTCTACGCCACCGGGCCGTTCACCCTGTTCGGCCGCAAGCACGACCTGGTGTTCGGTGCGACGGCAACGCGCACCGACGACCATACGCCGACCTACAACCTTTGGTACTTCGACGACTGGAGCAGCGCGATTCCCGATATCTATAGCTGGAACGGGCGCTATCCGGCGGAGCCGAATAATCCCGCCAACGGCGACATGCGCATCAGCGAGCGCATTACCAGCGCGTATACGACGGTCCGCTTCCGGCCCACGGACGCCCTGTCGATTATTGTCGGCGGGCGCATCACGAGCTGGAGCAACGACAAGACCACGCTGTCGTATAGCACCGGTTTGAAAACCGTCGACAACCGCTCCGAGAACGATCGGTTCACGCCTTATGCCGGCATCGTCTACGACCTGAATCAAAACTGGTCGGCCTATGCCAGCTATACCAATATCTTCAAGCCGCAAAGCTATCAGGACGTGAACGGCGATTTCCTGAATCCCTTGCTGGGCAATAGCTATGAAGTGGGCGCCAAGGGCAGCTTCCTGAATGGCAAGCTCAATGTCAACGCCGCGGTTTACAAGATCCAGCAGGACAATCTTGCCGTTGCTTTGCCTGGGCAATTCGCGCCGGACGGCTCTTCCGCCTACGAAGCCGTTTCCGGCACGCAGACGCGCGGTTTCGAGTTGGAAGTGGCTGGCGAGCTGGCGCGCAACTGGCAGGCCTCGGCCAGTTTCGGCCGGTCGCTGACGCAGGATAGAAACAAGCAGCCCTTGAACACCGAGGTTCCGCAGAACACGTTCAAGCTGTTCACCAGCTATCGCTTTCCCGATATTGGACACGGTCTGACCATTGGGGGAGGCGTGCGTTGGCAAAACGAAATCTACAGCGAGGACCAGGGACCGGCCAAGGCAACGTTCACGCAGGGGGCCTACGCGGTCGTCGACCTGATGGCGCATTACGCCGTGACCAAGAACGTTTCGGCCTACGTCAATGTGTACAACGTGTTCGACAAAAGCTACTACGCCACGACGGGCGCTGCCTACTACGGTGCTCCGCGCTACTTCAAGGCGGGGCTGGATATCCGTTATTGATGCGTGATGCCGGGTCCGCCCGCGGGGTTGGCCTCGATCGCCGCCTCGGTCGCCACGGTACTGCGTACCGCGGCGGCATCTTGCTTGGGATCCGCGGCGCATGAACGCATGAATATTGAATGCATGAATTTTTGGTTGAAAGAAATATGACGGCAACGGCAGATACCCGCGTCAGGAAGAAATCGAAATCGAAACTCTGGTTTCTGGTCCATAGCTGGCTTGCGCTGCCTCTTTGGGCCTTTGTGCTGTTTGTGTGCCTGACTGGTACCATCGCCACGGTGAGCCAGGAGATCGTGTGGCTGGCCAATCCCGCCGTGCGGGCCGCTCCGCCTTTCGCCGACGCGGCGCTGCTGGGCTACGATGCCATACTTGAAAGCGTCGAGCGCGAGCATCCGGGAGCCGCAGTGCAATTCATCGCGCGGCCGGTCAAGTCGCAATTCGCGCTCACGGTGCGAGTCGGCTACCCGGATGCGACGACGGCATCGCTGTATGTCAATCCGTATACCGGCCATATCCAGGGCAGCACGTCGGGCTTCAGCTTCCAGCAGTTCGTCAGAGCCTTGCACGGCTGGCTGCTCATCCCCTTCACGAACGGCTACAGCCTGGGCTGGTATCTCGTGTCCTTGCTGGGCCTGCCCATGCTGGGATCGCTGATTACCGGGCTGGTCGTCTACAAGCGATTCTGGCGCGGGTTCTTGCGGCCGCGCTTGAGAGTCGGGCAAGGCGCCCGCGTATTCTGGGGCGACTTCCATCGCCTGGCGGGCATCTGGTCGATTCCGTTCATCGCCATCATTTCGGTAACCGCCATCTGGTTCCTGATACAGGCGGCTTTGCAGGACAACCATATATCGATTTCGGATGAAGGTCCGCCGCCCGTCGTGGCGCGCCAGGATGTGCCCACAGTGCTGCCCGGGCAGCCGCTGCCCCGGATCAGCCTGGATAAGGCGGCGCAGATCGCCCATGAAACCATTCCGGATCTGCAGCCATCGTTCGTAAGCCTTCCGCCCAATGCTTTCGGACATATCAGGGTGGGCGGGCGCGGCAGCTACCCGTTGCTGTTCGAAACCATGAGCATCAATCCCTATACCGGATCGGTCGATGAGACGAGCCAGGTGTCCGACCATTCCGCGCTGGAGCTGGTGACCGAATCCATGCGTCCCTTGCATACCGGTGATTTCGCCGGAGTCTGGCTCAAGCTGGTTTATTTCTTTTTCGGCCTGCTGCTGTCGATGATGATGTTCAGCGGCCTGATGATCTGGACGAAGCGCACCGTCAAGGAAACCGGCAAGGTGGCAAAGAGGGCTGCGGCGCGCCGCCGTGGCGCCGCCATCCGGCCTGCACGGACGCCGTTGGCGGCCTCGGGGCGTTCGTCCGCAGCAAGGGGGAGCCATGAATAAGGCCGCGCCGCTGAAACAAAAAAGCCGACCCATGGGGGGCTGGCGCCGATGGCGCTATCACGTGAGCGCAGCGTTGCTGGTTTTGCCCTTGGCCTATTTGCCGCGCTATTTCGATGACCTGGCCCTGCTGCGTGGCGACAAGGGCTTGGGCCAGCGCGAAGTTGGCGAGCAAACCGTCGGGCCCTGGTCGGTGCGCCTGGCCGAGTGGCGGGTCGAAGCGCCGCGCCGCGAGGGCGAGGCCGGCTATATGAAGCAATTTACCCTGGCGCTGTGCCGGGAATGCATAGGACAGGTAAAAGCCGCTTACCTGCATGTGGGCAAGCCGCGCAGCTTGCGGGCGGCCGGCGCGCTTTTTTCCGGGAGCCCCTACCGGCAGATGACCAGTGTGCCCATCCCCACGCGCGCGACACCCGCTTCCGAGCTGTGGCTCACGCTGGAGGGGTGGGACGGATCGGTTTACCAGGCTAGTTGGCCATTGAAACAGGCCTCTCCCGCGACCGCGGCGTGGCTGCAAGCAAAAGGGGAATAGGCATGCATCGATTTTTCCTGCGCACCGGCCCGGGGCGAGGCCCGGCTTGGATGGCGGCGGCGTTGCTGCTCGCATCATGTTCGTCCGCCTATGCGCATCATCCCACGGCGCGCTGCCGCTACCTGGATGCGGACACCATACAGTGCCAGGGCGGCTTTACGGATGGCGGAGGCGCGCAGGGCGTGGTGCTGGACGTCATTGCCTATGACGAGCGAATCCTGGTTTCCGGCAAGCTGGGCAAGGATTCGACCATGACCTTCAAGAAGCCCTCGGGCGAGTTCTACATTCTGATGGATGCGGGCCCGGGGCATGTGGTCGAGATCGATCATTCCGAGGTGGATCGATGACGAGTGGATATTGCCCGATGGGTGTTGCGGCGATGAGGCCGGCTTGGCGCGGAGACTTGGCTTGCCGTGATGAATAGCGTGCTGCAGAAGTCTTGGTCGCGC
Source organism: uncultured Burkholderiaceae bacterium (assembly GCA_937871985.1). The sequence continues at coordinate 32,139 of CALMPB010000093.1, read as the reverse complement.
AAGCGGCTGCTTGCCCTGGTATTGATCGGCGTGGTCGTGTTGACGGTGGGATGGCGCGGGCAGGCTGGAACGGCGGCCTATCAGACCGTCGCGGTGGAGCGCCGCGACATTGAATCCAGCGTGACAGCCATTGGCATGTTGCAGCCGCGCCGCTATGTCGATGTGGGTGCCCAGGTGTCGGGGCAAATCAACAGACTGCATGTGCAACCCGGAGCCAAGGTTGAAAAAGGCGATTTGCTGGTCGAGATCGATCCCAGCGTGCAACAGGCCACCGTGGATGCCGGCCGCGCGCAGCTTGCCGGCCTGCGCGCGCAATTGGCCGATCAGCAGGCCCAGCATCGTTTGGCTGACCGGCAATATGCGCGGCAGCGGCAAATGGCGCGCGAGGGCGCCACGCGGCTCGAGGACCTGCAGGTCGCCGAGGCGGCGTTGGCTTCCGCGACAGCGAAAATCGACCATCTGAAAGCGCAGATCGTCCAGATGCAGGCCACCCTGAAGGCCGACGAAGCCCGGCTTGGCTACACGCGCATCTATGCGCCCATGGCCGGCACGGTGGTTTCTGTGGATGCACGCGAAGGGCAGACGCTCAATGCCACCTACCAGACGCCCAATGTCCTGCGTATTGCGGACTTGTCGGGAATGACGGTCTGGACCGATGTTTCCGAAGCCGACATTCGCCGTGTGAAGCCCGGGATGCCGGTGTATTTCACGACTCTGGGCGGGCAGGGCGACGGTATGGCCAGAAAGTGGCACAGCACGGTTCGCCAGATATTGCCGGCGCCGCCGAAGGCCGAGGATGCGGGCGCGGGCCGCCAGGGCGCCGTGCCGGCGGCCACCAAGGCCGTGGTGTACACCGTGCTGTTCGATATCGACAATGCCGATGGCGAGCTCATGCCGCAGATGACCGCGCAAGCATCGTTTCTTGTGGTCGCCGTGCGCGATGCGCTTGCCGCTCCTCTTGCGGCGCTTGCGTCCGACGGCGATTCGGGCCGCTATACGGCGCGCGTGCTGAACGCAAGCGGCGAGCCTGAAACAAGAACCGTCCAGGTGGGCGTGCGCAGCCGCCATGTGGCCCAGGTTCTGGAGGGTCTTGCGGAAGGCGAACGGCTTGTAACGGGCGTCGCGGCCGACGAGGGCGGCGTGCCCTGGTTCCAATGGTAGCGGTGGGCGAAAGCCCGATCGCCGGTCAAGCCGCGTTGATCGAGTTGCGGGGCATTCGCAAAGCATACGGCGGCGCCAATGGGCAGCCCGAAGTGCAGGTCCTGCACGGCGTCGACCTGTCCATTCACGCCGGCGAGTTCGTTGCCATCGTGGGAGCCTCGGGGTCGGGCAAGTCCACGTTGATGCACATCCTGGGCTGCCTGGATCGTCCCGGTTCGGGAACCTATTTGTTCAATGGGCAGGACGTGGCGGATTTCGATGCGGACGAACTCGCGTGGCTGCGCCGGGCCGCCTTTGGCTTCGTGTTCCAGGGCTATCATTTGATCTCCACGGAAACGGCGCTCGAGAATGTGGAGGTGCCTGCCACGTATGCGGGCGTGCCGGCGGCGGAGCGCAGCCAGCGTGCCGCCGCTTTGCTGGCCCGCCTCGGCTTGAGCGACAAGCTGCGCAATCGGCCCAGCCAGCTTTCCGGCGGCCAGCAGCAGCGGGTGTCTATCGCGCGTGCGCTGATGAACGGCGGCCGCATTATTCTGGCCGACGAACCCACGGGGGCGCTGGATTCCCGAAGCGGCGCCGAAGTCATGGCATTGCTGCGCGAACTGGCCCTCGCCGGCCATACCATCATCCTGATCACCCACGACCGGGATGTGGCGGCGCAGGCGCCGCGCGTCATCGAGATCAGCGACGGACGAATAATAAGCGACAGCGTTCGCCGGCACGAGGATCCGGCGGCTGCGCCCCGGATGCTTCCCGCGCTGCAGGTGCGGGCCCGAGGGGACGATGCCGCGCCATTTTGGGACGATCTGCGCGAAGCCGCGCGCAGCGCCTGGCGCGGCATGTGCATCAATCGGGCGCGAACGGCCTTGACCTTGCTGGGCATCGTGATCGGGGTCGCTTCCGTCATTGTCATGCTTGCCGTGGGCGAGGGTGCGCGCCAGCGCGTGGTTGCCCAGATGGGCACGCTGGGTACGACCATTATGTACATGGGAAGCCGCGTTCCGCCCTCTGGCGGGCCGGCCGGCGTGCTCAGCCAGGACGATCTGGAAGCCATGGCCGAGTTGCCCGAGATCCGCCGGGTCATGCCGGTAATCGGCGATCCGATCATGGTGCGCCATGGCAATGCCGACAGGCAGGTCTATGTATTCGCCAGCAGTCAGGATATGCCCGCCATCCACCACTGGAAGGTCGCCCAGGGGCGCTATTACACGGATTCCGAAGACCGGAGCCTGGCGCCCGTCGTCGTCATGGGCAGCAAGGCGCGCCAGCATTTCTTTCCAGACATCGTCGATCCACTGGGCCGGCAATTGCTGATAGGCAACTCGTCCTTCGAAGTCATCGGCGTGATGGCCGAGCGCGGAGCTGATTCGGGCGCCCAGAGCTACGACGAGATGGTTTTCATTCCTTATCAGTCCGGAAGGGCCCGCGTTTATCAGGCGCAGACGCAGCCGGATTATGTCGTGGTGGATGCCGCAGCTTCCGATCAGGTTCTGGCCGCCGAGGCGGCGATACGCAAGCTGCTGCTCGCCCGCCACGGCGGCCGGGAGGACTTTTCGATAGCCAATGCGGCCGCGCGGCTGCAGGCCGAGGCGGCCACGCGCAACACCATGACCATGATGCTGGGTCTGATAGCCGCCGTTTCGCTGGCGGTGGGCGGCATCGGCGTCATGAATGTCATGTTGATGACCGTGCGCGAGCGTACCCGGGAAATCGGCATCCGGGTTGCGACGGGCGCCCGCCAGCGCGACATCTTGCGCCAGTTTCTGACCGAGGCGGTGCTCGTCACCGTGGTGGGCGGGCTGGCCGGGATCATCGTGGGGCTGGCTGTCGGGGCCGTGCTCATCCTTGCCCAGGTGCCCATGGTGTTTTCGGCCAGGGCGATGGCAGGGGCTTTCGGCTGCGCAGTGGCCACGGGATTGGTGTTCGGCTACATGCCGGCCCGAACCGCTGCGCGCCTGGATCCCGTCGTGGCGCTCGTGGGGGAATGAGCATGCGGATGCATTTCGGAGCCGTTGCCGCTTTTCTTCTGTTGGCCGGATGCGCCGTGCCGCGTGAACATACGCAGGCGGATATTCCCTTGCCCGCCGCCTGGACGCTGCCTGGAGAGTCGGGGGCGGCCATGGCCGTGGATTCCGATTGGTGGCAGGGCTTTGGCGATGCGGAGCTGTCCTTCCTGGTGCGCAAAGCCAGGGAAGACAGCTTCGATCTGGCGCAGGCCATTGCCCGCATTCGCCAGGCCCAGGCGCTGGCCCGCATGGCGGGCGCGTCTCTCTTGCCGCAGATCGATGCGCAGGCCGGCGCTGTGCGCCAAAAGACAGTGGAAAGCGGGGAAGGTCACGTCTATTCAGCGGCAATCGCGGCGACCTATGAGGTGGATGTATGGGGCGGCAATGCGGCGACGCGCGACGCGGCGCTGGCCGAGCTGGCGGCCTCGGAGTATGCGCGGGACGTTGTTGCGCTGACGCTGGAGGCAGGGGTTGCATCCTCCTACTTGCAGGTTGCCGCATCGCGCGAGCGGGTGGAGCTTGCCCGGCTTGCGCTGGCCGCAGCCGAACGCATATTGAATCTTGTCGAGTCGCGCGTGCAGGCAGGCGCGGCCTCTACCCTCGAGTCTGCCCAACAGCGCGGGCTGGCCGCCGCCCAGCGCCAGGCGCTGGCGCTCCGGCAGCAAGAGGAAAGGGACGGTTCGATAGCTCTTGCTCTGTTGTTGGGCAGCGCGCCGCAAGGCATGGCTATCGAGCGTCGGGATCTTGCCGGACTCGCGGCGCCGGACGTATCGGCGGGGGTGCCGGGCGGACTGCTGTCCCGCCGTCCCGATCTGGCCCGGGCCGAGAGGCGTTTGGCCGCGGCCGATGCTGACGTGGCGGCGGCGCGCGCCGCCATGCTGCCCAGGCTGACGCTGACGCTGGGGGCGGGCGGTGGCGCCGGCCAGTGGCGCAATCTGCTCGATCACCCTGTGTATAGCCTGGCGGCGGGCCTGATGGCGCCGGTGTTCCACGGAGGGAAGCTTGCCGCGGGTCGCGATTTGGCGCTGGCCGGGCGCGATGAACTGCTGGCCGCCTATCGGGCGGCCATTGTCGACGCCCTGGGCGACGTCGAAGCCGCTCTCAACGCCATCCACGGCACAGACTTGCAGTGGCGGGCCCAGCAGGAAGCGCTGGAGCAGGCCCGGCTTGCCCTGCGCCTGGCCGAGGCCCGTTACCGATGGGGCGGGGAAACACTGCTTGCCGTACTGGATGCCCAGCGCACGCTTTATTCCGCCCAGGACGAGGCCGTGTCGCTCAAGCTTGCCGGCTTGCAAGCCCGCATAAGCTTGTTCAAGGCCCTGGGCGGAGGCTGGAAGCTTTCCCGAAGCTAGAACGAAGTCCCCAGCCGCCACGACGAACTACCCTCTCGCGGGTTTATTCTTATTGCATGTTGTGCAATACATTCTGTATAGTCCAATTTTCCAAGGAGAGTAGCGATGCGATTTTTTTATAGATTCGTTGCTGTATCGACTGTTGCCATGGCATTCGCCATTCCCGCGCATGCCCAGATGAAAAAAGTCGCCATCGCCGGTTGGGGGCCACACCCCTCGCTGGATGCGACCATCGAGGGGTTCAAGGAGGGCATGGCCGAGGGCGGGTTCACGGCGGGAAAGAACGTCGAGTACGACGAAACCAATGTCAACTTCGACCAGGCGCTCATTCCCCAGATGCTCAACAAGCTTGCCGCGGCATCGCCCGACGTGATGGTCACCATCGCCACTCCGGTGTCGGTCATGGCGAGCCAGCAGCTCAAGTCCAGGAAGTTCCCCATTGTCTTCACGCCCATCGCCGATCCGGTGCATGCGCATCTGGTGCCGGACTGGAAAACCGGCAGCCCGCTCATGACGGGCTCGTCGGTGGCCCTGGATTACGATGCGGTGCTCAATTTCTTCCAGAAGGTCATGCCCAAGCTCAAGCGGCTGGCCGTGCTGTATGACACGGGCGACGACAGCTCCACCACGGCCCTGGAAAGCATCCAGCAGGTGGCCGGCAAGCACGGCATTTCCATCGTCAAGATCGGCGTCGACAATCCCTCCGAGCTTCCCCAGCGCGTCCAGTCGGCCATGGGCCGGGCGGACGCCATCTATCCGGTCGCTTCGGGGCGCATCCAGCAGGGGGCGGCCGTCATTTCCTCCACGGCCGAGCGCATGAAAATGCCCGTGCTGACCACCATTCCTCAAATGGTGCAGCAGGGCCAGGCGGTGGCCGCGCTGGCGGTATCGTTCAAGCAGTCGGGCGAGGCGGCGGGACGCATTGCGGCGCGCATTCTCAAGGGGGCCGACCCGCAAAGCATTCCTGCCTGGCGGCCGAGCGAGGCCGACCACGTGCCCATGATCAGCGCCTCACGCATGAAAACATTGGGGTGGACGCTGCCGGCCGCGCTCAAAGACTGCAATTGCGTCGTCAAATGAGTGTTGAACCCGCTGCCATTGGGCTGGAGAATCTTCGCAAGTCGTTCAATGTCGGCACCATCGACGAGAAGGTCGCCACCGACGGCGTAAGCCTTTCCATCGGCGTTGGTGAGTTCGTCGCGGTCATTGGCGGCAACGGCGCCGGCAAAAGCACCTTGTTGAATCTCATCAGCGGGGCGCTTGGCGTCGACTCCGGAACCATCTCCATCCAGGGGCGCGATGTTACCCGGCTGCGCGAGGACGAGCGCGCGCTGGACGTGGCCCGCGTGTTCCAGGATCCCATGGTCGGCACGGCGCCCCTGCTTACCGTCGAGGAAAACCTGGCGTTGTCGGAAATGCGCGCCAAGGGGCGCGGTTGGCGCAGGGCTCTTACGCCGGGGCGAAGGCAGCGCTACCGTGACGTGCTGGCCGAACTGGGCCTGGGCCTGGAGTCGCGCCTCACCGCCCAGGCAGGCACTTTGTCCGGGGGCCAGCGCCAGGCGCTGGCCCTGGTCATGGCAACGCTCGAAGCGCCGCGCGTGCTGCTGCTGGACGAGCACACCGCCGCGCTCGACCCCAAAACATCGGCCATCGTCATGGACGCCACGGCCCGGCTGGTGGCGTCCAAGAAGTTGACCACCTTGATGGTGACTCACAATATGGAGCATGCCTTGGAGTACGGGTCGCGCATCGTCATGATGATGGCCGGCCGCGTGCGCGCCGATCTTTCCTCCGCCGACAAGCAGGGCATGACGGTTGCCGGCCTTGTCGAGCGCTTCCACATTGCGGACGACCGCATCATGCTGAGTTGACCATGATAGAAATCGTTGCCAGCTTCTGGTACTTGGTTCCCATTACCCTGGTTCAAAGCCTGCTGTATGCGTCGGTGGCCATGGGCATCATGATTCCGTTTCGCATATTGTCGCTGCCCGACATGACTTGCGAAGGCAGTTTCCCTCTGGGCGCCTGCGTGGTTGCGGCGGTCACCACGGCCGGCATAAGCCCGTTCGCCGCCACGGCGCTGGCGATCGTGGCGGGCGCGCTGGCAGGAGCGGCCACGGCATGGCTGCATCTTCGTCTGCGCATTCATTCCTTGCTGGCCGGGATTCTGGTTTCCACCATGCTCTGGAGCGTGGATCTGCGCGTCATGGGCAAGCCCAATGCACCCACTGTGCCGGGCTTCAATGTTTTCGATCAGATATGGACAGGCATACTGCAGTCCAACGGCATCCAGGTGGCGGTGCTTGCGGTATTGATACTGTTGCTGGTTCTGGCGCTGATCGGCTTTTTCCGCACCGAAATCGGCTTGTCGCTGCGCTGCGTGGGGGCCAACGACAAGCTGGCGCCCGCTCTGGCCATTCGTTCGCGCACGTACATTGTCGGCGGGTTCGCCCTGGCCAACGCCATTGTGGCGGCGGGCGGCGCGCTTATCGTCCAGCAGCAGGGCTATGCCGACGTCACCATGGGGTTCGGCGTGGTCGTCAACGGCCTGGCTTCGCTCATTCTTGGCGAAGCCATCGTGGGCCGGCATACCGTGGCGCGGCAGATATGCGCGCCGGTCGTCGGGTCGCTGGGCTATTACCAGTTGGTGTCGCTGGCGCTGGCAACCGGCCTGCCGCCGTCCGACCTGAAACTGATGACGGGCCTTTTCGTGGTGGCCGCCCTGGCTTTGCCCAGGAAGTCCAGGCGGTCGGGTTCGTCGCTAAGCCTATGAAGCCCGCGACCAGGATCATGGGGTTGATTGGTGGAACCAGTTGGGGATCCACGGCTTTGTACTACCGCCATATCAATCAGATCACCCAGGAGCGCTACGGTGGGCATCACAGCGCCGAGTGCGTGCTGTACTCGCTGGATTTCGAACCGCTGCTCATGGCCGCCCAGGCTGGGCAGTGGCGGGAAGTGGCCCAGGCGTTGAGTGATGCGGGCAAGCGGCTTGCCGCGGCGGGCGCCGGCTTTTTCCTATTGACGGCCAATACCGCGCATCGAGTGGCCGAAGAAGTGCAAAGCGCGGTGGGGCTGCCACTATTGCATATCGGCCAGGCCACCGGCCAGGCCCTGCGGCGCGACGGCCTGCAGCGGGTGGGCCTTATCGGCACGCGCTACGTTACGGAAGACGGCATGTACGCCGATTGGCTGCGCCGGCATTTCGATATCGAGGTCGTATCGCCCGACGCCTCCGATCGCGATCTTCTGCACGGCATCATCCTCGACGAACTGACGCGCGGGCTTGTACGGGAGTCGTCGCGCCAGGCGGTCGAAGAGGTTGTGCAGCGCATGCGCGATCGCGGTCTCGAGGGGGTTGTCGTAGGCTGCACCGAGCTGCCCTTGCTGCTGGAACAAGGGTGCAGCCTTGCTTTGCCATGTTACGATACAACCCGCCTGCACGCGACGGCCGCTGTCGATATGGCGGCTTCGCGATCTCCTTAATATGGATAACAGGCCCTAGTTCCGATCACTTCAAGGCTGCTTGCGTGTCCACTGAAAAAAAACGTCCAGCATCGAAAACACCGGCTTCAGGCGCCGCGCCGCGCGCGCGCAAGGGCATCCAGTCGGTCGAGGTCGGAGTTCGGGTGGTGGACGTGCTGGCCAAGGCCACCGAGCCGTTGCCGCTTAGCGAAGTGGGCAGGCTGGCGGGCATATCCGCCAGCCAGGCGCATCGCTATCTGACCAGCTTCGGCAAGTCCGACCTGATCTACCAGGACGCCGCCACCGGCCGATATGGCTTGGGGCCCCAGGCTTTGCGGTGGGGTATCTCCGCCATGTCCAAGACCGACGTGTTCGAGGTGTCGTCCCAGGGCCTGACTGAACTGTGCGAGCGGCTGGATCTGACCGGTATTTTCTGTGTATGGGGCGATCGCGGCCCGACCTGTGTGCGGCTCAAGCGCAGCAAGCTGATGCTGGGCACGGATCTGGGCCTGGGGTCGATCTTTCCCGTCCTGACTTCGGCGACGGGCCGGGTGTTCCTGACGCATCTGCCCAAAAGCATGACCGGCGAGCTTGTGCGGCTGGAAAACGCCACGATGCGGCGCCAAGGGCGGGAAATCGACCCGAAGCAGATCAAGGCCATATGCGCGGACATACGCCGGGCGGGCCTGGCGCAGGAACAGGGGCACTACGTCAATTCCGTCTCGGCCCTGGCGGCGCCCGTCTTCGATTATCAAGGCGACATCGTGGTGGTCATGACGCTTTTGTTCCGGCGCGAACTGGGCATGGCCACCAATCATCAGCCTCTGGCCGAGGCTTTGCTGGCCACGACCTCGGCGGTTTCCGAGGCGCTGGGCTGGCGCGGCGAGACTCGCTCGTCGGACGACTGAGCGCTTGCGGCATTGCCGCCGCATGGCGCGTGGGCGGCGCGTAGCCCTCTTTTCTCCCTCCGTTTTGTCCTGAACCGGCGGCCGCGGCGAGCGGCCGCGCGCCTTGGCTTACTGTCTTGGATGCATATTTTTCAATAAAAAAATCCAGGAATTTATTGCTTTATGTGCAATGAATTGTCTATTATACAAAAATCGATAGTTTGAAAACGGCCATTCCCGTGAGCGGAGCAACAGGAGCTGGTGGATGAACGCGGGCCTGGAAGATATCGACGATTTGATCGGAGACATGGGCCGGGCCTTGCATGCGCTCTTCGCTCCGGCCCCGAAAATCAACGAGGAGTGGTGAATGAAAGCTGTGTATTTCAACGAGCACGGAGACCTTTCGGTTCTCCGGTACGGCGACAGGCCCGAGCCGGAAGTGCCGGCCGGCTGGGTAAAGCTGCGGGTCGGGGCCACCAGCTTCAATCATGCCGATTTGTTCGCGCGCCGCGGCATGCCGGGCATCAAGGTGCAATTGCCGGGCATAACGGGCATGGACTGCGCGGGCGAAATCGCCGAACTGGGGCCGGGCGTGCAGGGCTGGAAAGTGGGCGAGCGCGTGCTGCCCATCTCGCATGAAGTCGACTGGAGCTCGGGCACCTTCGACATGTTGGGAGAGAACCGCAACGGCGCTCTGGCCGAGTTCTGCATCGTCCGGGCCAGCCAGCTGATGCGCCTGCCGGACAATGTTTCCTACGAAGACGCCGCCTGCCTGCCGTGCGCCTATGGCACGGCCTACCGCATGCTGCATACCCGCGGCGAGATCAAGGCCGGTGAAAGCATACTGGTGCTGGGCGCTTCGGGGGGCGTCGGCAACGCCTGCGTACTGTTGGCGAAAATCGCGGGGCTGCATGTCATTGCCGCCGCGGGCGACGACGAGAAGTGCGCGCAGCTCAAGGCCCTGGGGGCCGACGAAACCATCAACTACAACGACGAGTCCGTCGACGGCTGGGTCAAGGACAAAACCGGCTCGCTGCTGCGCGGCGGCGGCGTCGACGTGGTGGTCAATTTCACGGCGGGCGAAACCTGGCAGCCGTCCATGCGCTGCGTCAAGCGTTTCGGCCGCCTGCTGTGCTGCGGAGGCACCGGCGGATACAAGGCCATTACCGATATTCCCTATCTGTTCATGTCCGAGATGAAGATAATCGGTTCCACCGGCTGGACGATGGCCGAACAGCAGGCTTGCGTCGATCTCGTCGCCCAGGGCAAGCTCAAGCCCGTCATCGACCGCGTAATCTCGCTCGACCAGGCCATAGCCGCTTATGCCGATTTCGAACAGCGCAAGTTCTTCGGCAAAATCGTCGTGAAGCCATGAGTGACGCTTTCCCCATAAGCGCCGTGTTCGGTGGCGCCGACGATGCGCGGGCCTATGCCCGGGTGCCTTTGGAGCAGCGCCTGGGCGCCTTCGACATGGCGGGCCTGTTCGAACTGGCCGCGCGCGAACGCGGCGAGGCGCTTGCCTTGCGCTTTCTGCCCAGGGGCCTGCCTTCGGACACGCCGGTGGATCTTAGTTTCGCGCAACTGCATCGTAATTTCCGTCGTGCCGTGGGCACGCTGGACGCGCTGGGGATTCAGCCCGGGGACGTCATTGCGATGCTGCTGCCCAATCACCCCCTGACCATCACCGCCGTGCTGGCCGCGCAGGCCACTGGGGTGGCCGCGCCCATCAACGCCTATCTCGAGCCCAAGGACATCGCCGGCTTGCTGGAGGCGATGTCCGCCAGATATTTGCTGGCCGACGGCGAGCAGGCGCGCCAGAAGCTGGCGGCAATACTGGCCCTGTGCCCGCGCCCGCCGCGTGTGCTCAGCCTGGACGAGCTGCATCAGGAGGGCGTGCAAGACAGGCCGGGCCAGGCCGTTGCGGGCCGTCGGGACAGGCGCAACGAGACGGTCGGGCTGTTCCATACCGGCGGCACGACGGGTTTGCCCAAGCTGGTGCCCTTGCGCGGCTTCAATCTTGCGGCGATGTTTCTGGTGTCGGCCTATGCCTATGGCTACGGGCCGCAAGACACCGTGCTCGCCGCCATGCCGATGTTCCATGTGGGCGGTCTGCTGGCCAGCGTGCTGTTCCCGCTGGCTTGCGGGGCGCGTGTTCTTTTATCGGGTGAAGAAGGCTATCGCGGCAAGGGCACGGTGGCCGCGACGTGGCTGCTGGCGCAACGTGAAGCGGTCAGCGTCCTGATAGGCCCTCCCACGGTCATCGGGCAACTGGCCCAGGCCATGCCGCGGCGCGCCGACGTGCCGGCGCTGCGCATGGTGGTCAATGGCGCGGCGCCGCTGCCCACGGCCATCGGCGACAGGGTGGCCGATGGCCTGGGTGTCGTCCTGACCGAACCATGGGGGCTCACCGAGGCCACGCTTGCCGTGACGTCCATGCCGCACACAGGCCGCCGGCGATCCGGCTCGGTCGGCGTGGCGCTGCCCTATTGCGGAGTCAAGGCGGTGAAGGTGGACGGCGCCGACCAGGAAGTCCGCGATTGCGGCGTGGACGAGGTCGGCGTGCTGGCCATCAAGGGGCCTACCGTGTTTGCGGGATACCCTGGCAGGCCTTTGGAGCAACAGCCCTGGTTCAAGGACGGCTGGCTCAATACCGGCGATCTTGGGAGGGTGGACGCGGACGGCTTCGTCTGGATCACCGGACGTGCCAAAGATCTGATCAAGCGCGGCGGACACGGCATCGATCCGGCTGTCATCGAGACGGCATTCTATGCCCGCCCCGAAGTGGCGCTGGCGGCGGCGGTCGGCCGTCCCGACGCCTATGCGGGTGAACTGCCCGTGATTTATATTCAATTGAAACCCGGCGCGGCCATTTCAGAGCAGGCCTTGCTGGAGGCGGCGGCGCCGGCCATCCACGAGCGCGCCGCCATACCCAAGGAAGTTTTCATCCTGCCCGCGCTGCCGTTGACGGGCGTAGGCAAGATCAACAAGCAGGCGCTAAGGCTGGACGCAGCCCGCCGCACGTTTGCCGATGCGCTCGGCGCCCAGGGTTTGGTTGCCGGCAGTTTCGAACTGGACGTGGCGGCGCATTCGCGCTTCGGCACGCTGGTGACGGCCAGGGTGCCGGCGGCGCACATGGACATCGCGCGCGGCGTTCTGGAACGCTACGCCTTTACGTCGCAAGTGCTGGAACTAGGAGAGCAAAAGCCATGAAATACGGCATACTGGAAATCGACCATCTTCTGACTTACGTGGTGGACATGGACGACGCCACAAACCGCTATCGGCGCATGGGTTTCACATTGACGCCGATATCGCACATTACCACCATGGGCATCGTGAACCACCTGGTGCTGCTGCAGTCCGGCACTTCGGGCGCGGCCAACTTCATCGAGCTCATGGGCATCGAGGATGCCGGCAAGCTGCCCGCCGCCATGCAGGCCGTCCTGTCGGGCGAGCCGGGCATCAAGTCCATGGTCATGACGGCGCCCGACGCGGCCAAGGCCCAGGCTGAACTCAGCCAGGCCGGCTATTCGTTCGCGCCGCCCGCCCACGTCAAGCGCGAATGGGTGCTGCCCGGCGAAGGCTCCGTGTGGCCCGAGTTCGACGTGCTGCTTCCCATCCCGGCGCCGCTGTCGTTCAATGTGTGCCAGTACCACAACCTGGAGCTTTATCAGCGCAAGGATTGGCAGCGTCATCCCAATACAGCTCTTTCCGTGCAAGCCGTCTTTGCCGTCGCGGGCGAGCCCGCGGAGGGCATTGCCTATTTCGAGAAACTGTTCGGCCGCAAGGCCCGGCTTGCGCCCGACGGCAGCCTGGGTGTGAGTCCCGCCGCGGTCGAACTGCAGGTGTATACGCCCGCGGCCTTTGAAGCCCGCTACGGGCTGCCGCCTCGCGCGCCGGCGGAACGAGGGCTGATGAGCTATGCGGGAATGCGCGTCGGTGTTGCGGACTTGTCCGCGCTCAAACAATGTCTGGGCGACAACGGTGTGGATTTCGCCGATCACTCCGGGCGCGTGGTCGTCGGGCCCGAACAGGCTTGCGGCAACGTCATCGAGTTCGTGGCGGCGCGGCCATGAGCGTGCTCGACGCCATTTCAGCGTATCGGGAAGACCTCGAGCGCATCCGCCACGATCTGCACGCTCATCCCGAAACCGCCTTCGAAGAGCATCGCACCGCCGCCATCGTGGCCCAGGAACTTCGGCGGTTGGGGCTGGAAGTGCACGAAGGCCTGGCCAGGACGGGCGTGGTCGGCGTGATCCGCCGCGGCGGCAGCGATCGGGCCATCGGCCTGCGGGCCGACATGGATGCGCTGCCCATTCAGGAAAGCACCCAGCTTCCTTACCGTTCGACCATTCCCGGCAAGATGCATGGCTGCGGGCACGACGGACATACGACCATGCTGCTGGGGGCCGCGCGCTACCTGGCGAAGCACGGCGATTTCGACGGAACCGTCTATTTGATCTTCCAGCCGGCGGAAGAGGGCGAAGGCGGCGGCCGCCTGATGGTTGAAGAGGGTCTGTTCGAACGCTTTCCCATGCAGGCCGTGTACGGCATGCACAATATACCGGGCATGGAGGCGGGCACTTTTGGCGTCATGCCCGGCCCCATGATGGCGTCGTTCGACCTGATCGACATCGTCATCCGCGGCAAAGGCGGCCATGCCGCGTTTCCGCAGACGGCGGTGGATCCCGTGCTGTGCGGCGCGCGTCTTATCGAGGCCTTGCAAAGCATCGTCAGCCGCCGCGTGGCGCCTCTGGATTCGGCGGTCGTATCGATTACGGTATTCCAGGCCGGCGATACCCACAACGTCATTCCCGAAACGGCGCGCCTGTCGGGGACGGTGCGCGCCTTCAAGCCCGAAGTGCGCGATGCGGTGCAGGCCGAGATGCGCCGCATCTGCGAGGGCATCGCGCTGGCCAGCGGCACGCAGATCGAACTGAGCTACGACCGCCGCTATCCGCCCACCATCAATACCGAGGCGGAAGCCGAGACGGCGCGCGCGGCGGCGGTCAGGCTGGTCGGCGAGGACAAGGTGCGAACCAACGGCCAGGCCTTGATGGCGGCGGAGGACTTTGCCTTCATGCTCGCGGCCAAGCCGGGCGCGTATGTATGGCTGGGCAACGGCGTGGGGTCCGAGGGCGGCTGCATGGTGCACAACCCCGGCTACGATTTCAACGACGCCATCCTGCCCGTGGGCAGCGCGTACTGGGTCAGCCTGGTGCAGACGGCGCTGGGCCGGTCTTGAACCTGGCATGATGGTTTTCAAGCCAAGCAATGAAAGGAATGAAGCATGAGCGAATCAACGACGATGACGCCGGAGCGGATGCAGCAATGGCTGGACAGCTCGCCGTTCATCCGGTTCCTGGGGCTGAGCTGCACGCACATGGATGTGGCGGCCGGCGCACTGGAACTGAAGATGCCCAATGGAAGCCAGTTGGAGCGCATCGAGTCCTCGGGGCAGTTCCACGGCGGCCCGGTGGCCGCGCTGATCGACACGGCGGGCGCTTTCGCGGTGGTCATGGGCACCCAGGCGCCCGTGCCCACCATCAATTTCCGGGTCGATTACCTGCGTCCCAGCACCGGCGGCTTTTTGCTGGCGAAAGCGCTGGTGCGCCGCGTCGGCAAGACAGTCGGCGTCGTGGACGTGGATGTCTTCGATGAGCAGGGACGCCTGACGGCGGTTGGGCGAGGGTGCTTTGGTGTCGCCCCGGCCTGACCCGGCGGACCCCGCGCTGCCTTTGCCCCTGGCGGGCGTGCGGGTCCTGGATCTTTCGCAGTATCTGCCCGGCCCGGCGGCTACGCTGATGCTCGCCCAATTGGGAGCGCAGGTAGTCAAGATCGAGCCGCCCCAGGGCGATCCGGCCCGGCATATGGGGGAACGGCGCCGCCGCAGCAGCCAGGTCTTCGTGGCCCTGCAGCGCGGCAAGAATCTGCTCACCCTCGATCTCAAACAGCCGGAAGACAAGGCCAGGCTGCTGGAAATGGCCGGCGAGGCGGATGTGCTGGTCGAAGGGTTCCGCCCCGGCGTCATGGAGCGGCTGGGCCTGGGCTGGGAGACGCTGCGCGCCTGCAATCCGCGGCTGGTGCTGTGTTCGATATCCGGCTACGGGCAGGCGGGGCCCTACCGGCAGCGTGCGGGCCACGACATCAATTACCTTGGGTACGCGGGCGTCCTGGATCAGTCGACCGACCGTGAAGGCCGGCCCGTGTTGTCAGGATTGCCCGTGGCCGATTTGATGGGCGGTGCGCAGACCGCCGTCATCGGTCTGCTGGCGGCCTTGTTCGCCGCCCGCCAGACGGGCCGGGGAAGCCATGTGGACGTTTCCATGACAAGCGCCATGTTCGCCGGCAACATCCTGGCGGCGGCCGCGGCCAATGTTTCCAACGCGAACGCATGGGGCGATGTTGCTCCCAACACCCAAGTCCCTACGTCAGATGTCCCCGGCAAGGGCCTTCTGACCGGCGGGGTGCCTTGCTACAACGTCTATCGCACGGCGGACGCGCGCTTCATGGTGGTGGGAGCGCTGGAGCACAGGTATTGGGCCGAAACGTGCGAAGTCCTGCGGCGCCCCGATCTGGCCGACAAGCACTGGAGCCTGGGGCAAAGCCCGGGCAGCCCGCAAGCCCGGGAAGTGTGCGCCGAGCTCGACCGGATATTCAGCGGCAAGACCCTGGCGCAATGGGTGGAAATTTTTGATGCGCACGATTGCTGCGTGACGCCGGTGCTGACCATGCGCGAAGCCATGAGCCACCCTGTGTTCGTGGACGATGGCATGTTGCAGACCTACGTGGATACGGAGGAAGGCGAGTCCCGCTTTCCGTCCATGCCTGTGCGGTTTCGGGAGTAGATGCGCTACCGGCGCTAGCGCAGCCGGCTTTCTTCGTAGGCCAGGTTGTCGCGCGCGCTGCGCAGGCTGTAGTCCAGATCCCGCAATTGGCGCCGCAGCGAATCGCGAGTGTTGTCGTCCTTGGCCTTGTCCAGCTGGTATTGCTTGTTGCGCTGTTCGGATACCAGCGAATCGATGCGCTTCTGAGCCTGGTAGACGCGATAGCCTGCTTTGTAGCGATCCAGAAACGCGGGCTCCAGTTCGGGCGGGCAGGCATTGCGATAGCTGTGCCCCTGGCGCCCCTCGTTCAGGCCGTTGGCGGGCGTGCAGTAGTACTTGATGCCAACGGCGCGGCCCGCTTCATATTGGCCGGCATTGGGAACGACGCCCACTTTTCCGCAGGCTTCGCGATGCTCCTCCAAGTAAGAGCGCGGCTGGCCGTTCTGCCCGTCCCGCATGCCTTGCTCGCGCCAATTGGCGGTACGGCATTCCTCGGCCGACATGCTGGCGCATCCCGCGAACAGGCTGGCCAGGCTGCAGACCGCCGCCACGCGCATCAAGGTAAAGAGTTGTTGTTTATGTTTACCGTTCACTGTGAATCCCCACCCCATAATATTTTGAAACATTATAAAGAATCGAGGAGGGTTCAGGTGCCCGGCTGGCTCGTGATTCCAGGGTAGGGTTTTGTGGCTTGGTCTGACAAAACTTCACAATACCGCCGCAACGCCCTTGTTACCCTGAAAGTTCCAGCTACCAGTCAAGTAAGGAGCCTCATTATGACCTTGAAGAAATTCCTGTTCGCGTTGATGGTTGTGGGTTGCGGGGGGATTGCGGCGTGCTCCACGCCGACCGAGGTAACCACCCAGGACGGTCAGAAGACCACGACGGCGGATAAGCCCAAGATCGATAGCAAGGACGGCTTCATCACCTACGAGAAGGACGGCAAGGAAGTCAAGGTGAACTCGAACAACGTCAAGAGCATCGAAGAGGTCAAATAAGCTGTAGCGCCTTTCCGGCCGGCATCCGTATCACGCTCGAAACCGGGCGGGCCGATGCCGGCAGCGCTGCAAAGACACGTTTTCTCTACCCTGTTTGGTGAGGCTGCGTGGAATAAGCCGCCTGATCGGTCATGCCTGGCCGATCAGGCGACTTTCGTTGCGGCCTTGGGAAATGCAGCGTCCGCCGTGCGCTGCAGATGCCTGTTCATAAGCTCACAGGCTTTGGGTGCATTACGCTCCAACACTGCCTCCATGATTTCGCGATGCTCGGTGTCGCGGTCGCGCGAAGGATTTGCCGCGGCCGGGGGCGGGCTGATCATGCGCAGCCGGCGATAGCGTTCGGAATGATCCAATAGTTGCGAATGGAATCGCAGCAGCCATGGCGAATCGCACGCGGCCACCAGCGCGTCGTGGAAAGCGCGGTGCCGCGATTCCCAGTTCATGACGGCGTCGAAATCGTCCATGCTGTCCGGCAGCGGCGTGCGCGACAGGCGGTGAAACGCCGAAAGAATATTCGCCTCCCATTCTTCGTTGCCCTGGGCGATGGCGGCGGACAGGGCGATGGCCTCGATTTGCTGTCGTGTGCGAGTCAAGTCGATCAGCTCCACGGCGGAAACGGGCGCCACGGCGAATCCTCTTTGGCCTTCGGCAACCACCAGCCCCTCGGAGGCCAAGCGCAATAGCGCCTCGCGCAAAGGGCTCAGGCCCAGGTCGTAGCGCAGTTTCAGTTCGTTGAGCCTCAGGCGCGAGGAAGGCTCGAAGCGGCCCGCCAGCAAGTCTTTGCTGATCAATTTGTAGGCGAGTTCGGCCCGCGTCTTTTCCGACGCGGCGGCGGAATTCGCGAGGGAATCGGCGCTTATGGAGTTCATGGGAAAAGTATAGCTCTACGGGAATCGATATATAAATTTTAATGAATTTCTTAGGGAAAACTATAATTTATAAATTTAATTTGAATTTATAAAATTTAACCATCGAATGACGATTTCCCAAGGAAGCAACACTATGTCTTTTGCCCTTTCCACCGTAGAACATGCCGGCAGGGTGCTCGGCTGCATCGAAATCAACGACCGGTTCCATCCTCTGGAGTCCGTGGCGGCCGATACGGGCCTGCCCCGGGACGTCGTGGCGCTGTTTGCGGAGTGGGACAAGCACTTTCCCGTTTTGCAGAAAGCCGCCGCGCGGTGCGATCCGGCGGCGGGACTTGCGCGCGGCGAGGTCAAAGTGCTGGCGCCGCTGCTGTATCCGGGCAAAGTGCTGTGCGCGGGCGCCAACTATTACGACCATCTGGCCGAAATGGGCGTGCCCGATCTGCGCAAGGAGGCGCAGCGGCTGTTTTTCTTCTTCAAGCCTGCGCGCAATGCCGTGGTCGGGCACGAATCCATGGTCGAGTATCCGCTGGGCACGGGAATGTTCGACTGGGAGATCGAGCTGGCGGTCGTCATCGGCAAGCGCAGCCGGCGGCTGACGCTGGACAACGCCTTGGATGCGGTGGCGGCCTACACGGTGGCCATCGATTTTTGCGCCCGCGACTTCAACAGCGCGCCCGACACATTCTACAAACTCGACTGGGTGGCCGGCAAGGCGCTGGATACCTGCTGCCCCCTTGGCCCGCGTTTGATCCCGGCGGCCTTTATTTCCGACCCGCAGAATCTCGCGCTTAAGCTGAGCGTGAACGGACAGGTCAAGCAGGACGCGCGCACCAGCGGCATGGTGTTCGACATACGCGAGCAGCTCGTCACGTTGTCGAACATCATGACGCTCGATCCGGGCGATGTGGTGCTCACCGGCACTCCCGCCGGCGTGGGTTTTCCGAAGCGCACGTTCCTGAAAGTCGGCGACCGCATCGACGCGCAAATCGAAGCCATCGGCGCCTTGTCGGTTCAAGTGGGTCCGGCCGCATAGCGGCGCAGTCCGAAAGGAAACGAAATCATGATAGTCAGAACCGCATATCTGGAAGGCAAGGTCTTGCCGCGGGACGCCCAGCGATTCGATACCTTCATCGCAACCGAGGTCGTGCCCATCATGAAGCGCTTCCCGGGCGTGAAGTCGGTGCGCGTAATGCGGGAGCAGGGAATCGAAGACGGCGGCCCGCCGCTGTACATGACCTTCGAGTCGGTCTACGACTCGGTTGAGGCCATGAACCATGCTTTTACGTTTCCTGTGCGCCAGGAACTGAAAGCCAAGATGCAGGAGATTCTGCCTTTGTTCGAGGGCAGGCTGTTTCATATTACCCAGCATCTTGTCGCGGACGAGTCAGTCGCTTGAAGCCCGCCGATGCCTGCCGAATGTCGGCGGGCGGGAGGGCTCTGCATGGCTTTATGACGGCAGCGGAAAAGCATTCGGGCGTTCGCGCCGGGCGCTGATCGGCTTGGCCTGTTTTTGAAATCAAACGAGGTGGGTATGGACACAATGGATGAGAAAAAAATCATAAGAAAAATGACGTGGAGCATCGTCCCGCTGCTCTTTGCGGGATGGTTCGTCAATTATCTGGATAGGGCGAATATCGGTTTCGCGGCGTTGCAGATGAACCAGGAACTGGGCATGGGGCCGGAAATGTTCGGCTTTGCCGCGGGCATTTTCTATCTCGGGTACATCCTGTTCGAGGTGCCCAGCAATCTGATGATGCATCGCTTCGGCGCGCGCAAATGGCTGGCGCGCATCATGTTCACATGGGGCCTGGTCGCCATAGCCATTGCCTTCGCCCGGACACCGACCCAACTGGTTGTGGGACGGGTTCTGCTTGGCGTGGTCGAAGCGGGCTTTTTCCCTTCGGTGCTGTATTACCTGGCATCGTGGTTTCCGGCCAAGTATCTGGGCAAGGCCATTGGCCAGGTATTCAGCGCCAACATCATCGCCCTGGTCATCGGGTTTCCGGTTTCAGGGCTGATCATGTCGGTCTCGCACGAGGTCGCCGGCCTTTCGGGCTGGCGCTGGATGATGATTATCGAAGGCGCGCCGGCGGTCGTTCTCGGCGTCGTGGCGTTCTTCTATATCGTCGACACGCCGGCTAAGGCGAAATGGCTTTCCGGGCCGGAGCGCGACTGGCTGGTCCAGGCCCTGGCGGCCGAGCACAAGGCCGCCGAGAAGGTGGGCACCTCCAGCTTCAAGAAGGCCCTGCTGACTCCTCTGGTGTGGATGCTCGGCATTACGTACTTCTGCATGGGCGTCGGATTTTTCGGCGTGTCTACCTGGCTGCCGCAGGTGCTCAAGCAAATGACGCACATGTCCATCATCGAGATCGGCCTGACAGGCGCCATTCCGTTCCTGCTGGGGGCCATTGCCATGATTCTGAACGGCAAGCACTCCGATCAGACAGGCGAACGCCGTTGGCACCTGGCTGTGCCGATGGGCATAGGCGCCATCAGCCTGGCGGCAAGCGGGCTGACTTCTTCGATGCCGTTGCTGTCCTTCATTTTCATCTGCGTTGCGGCCGCCGGCATCATCGGCACGTTCGGTGTGTTCTGGACGCTGCCCGCCACTTTTCTCTCAGGGGCGGGTGCGGCCGGAGGCATGGCGCTGATCAATGCCATCAGCGGGTTGGCGGGATTCTTCGCGCCATGGCTGATCGGCGTAATACGCGGACATACGCCGGATTTCACCATGTCTTTGTACGCGCTGGCCATCGCGGTGGTCGGGGCCGCCTTGCTGGGCGCCTTCCTGCCTTATCCCGATCCGGGCAAAAGGGCGCTGATCACGGGCGTGGAGTTGGAGGCCTAGAGGATACGGGTTTCGGCGAGGGCGGGCGGGTTTTTTCGCCGTGCCGCCGGATCAGCCTTCCGCAAGCCGGATCCGCATAAGCAGTGCGGCGGCGATCAACGCCAGGGTTGCAGCGCAGGCCATGACGACATGGAAGCCGCTCATGTAGGCCTGCACGAACAACTCCATGGCCCGCGCGGCATCCAGGCCCGCAACATGCAGTGCCTTGTTCTGGGAAAGAGCCATATAGGCGGCGTGGGCCGCATCGGGCACGCCGGCCTCCTGGAATTCTTGCGCCAGCCGCGTGCTGGCCGTGCCGGTCATCAAGGTGGCCAGCAGTGCGATGCCTAGGGTTACGCCCGTCTGGCGTATGGCATTGGTGGTGGACGAAGCCATGCCCGATCTTTCCTTCGGAACCGTTGCCATGATGGCTGCGCCGCTGGCTGGAATGGCCAGGCCCATGCCTGCCCCCAGCACGACCAGGATGGCGCCGACCAGCGGATACGATGCATGGGGGCCGATTGCCGCCAGCGCCAGCAGGGCGGCGCCAATGAGCCCGTAACCGGCCGCCATGGCGTTGCGCAAGCCATGGCGCTGGGCGATGCGGCCGAAAAAGGAAGCCAGCAGCGACATGCTGGCGAACTGCGGGGTCAGCGCCCAGCCGGTTTGCGAAGGCGTCCAGCCTTGAACCTGCTGGAAGAACAGGGGCAGGAAGAAAACGCTGTTGTAGGCCGAGAACCCCAGCACGAACGAACTGAAGTTGATCACCGAAAACCCGGCGTTCCTGAACATCGATAATGGCAGCAACGGGCGGGCCACCGTGGCCTGCGCCAGCAGGAACGCGGCGAATCCGATGCCGCCTATCGACAGCGGCGCCAGCGTGGCGGTGGACGCCCAGCCCTGCTCGTTGGCCGAGATCATGCCGTAGGCCAAGGCTCCAAGCCACAGCACGCTTAGCACTTGGCCCAGCGGATCCAGCGCCGCTTCGGCCGGATGCGAGGTTTCCGGAATCCCCCAGGCCCCAAGCCACATGGCCATCAGTCCGATCGGCAGATTGATCAGGAAAATACTGGACCAGCCCGCATGCTCGACCAGCAGACCTCCGAGGACGGGGCCTACGACCAGGGACAGGGCGGTGAACGACGACCAACCACCGATGATGCGCGCCCGCTCTCCCGGGTTGGGGAAGGCATGCGTAAGAATGGACAAGGCTCCGGGGATGAGCAGCGCGGCCCCAACGCCCTGGACGGCGCGCCCGGCCAGCAGCGTGGGCAGGCCGGAGGCCAGCCCGCATAGCGCGGATCCCAGTGTAAATACCAGCGCGCCGGCCAGCCACGATTTTTTCCTGCCGTAGCGGTCGCCGATGGCGCCGGCGGACAGCATCAGCGCCGACAGGCACAACGCGTAGATGTCCACGATCCACTGCAGGCCGCTCATGTCGGTTTGCAGCACATGCTGCATGGTGGGCAGGGCTACCGTGACAATGCTGACGTCCAGGGTGGCCATGAAGGAGCCCAGGTATACCGCGATGACCAGCGCGGTTCTTCGAGAAGGATTCATGAGATGGCTTCGATTGATTTTTTTAAATAAAACTCATTCTCAATATAAACTATAAACCGACCGTCAGTCAATTGAAAAATTGGGAGGCTGTCGCTCTTGGTAGAATCGTCCATGGCAAGCGGCGCGCCCTGGTTGGCCGCGCCATGCCGTTCTTTTCCCACGGAAGCGAAACCATGAAAAAATCCGAGCCGGCGCGGCCGCGGCCCAAGCCGCCGCGCACCAAGCCTTCCGAAGTGCGGCGTACCGAACTGATGGACGCCGCCGCCACGCTTTTTGTGGAAAAGGGCCTGGAGGCGACCACCGTCGATGACATCGTCGCCGCAGCGGGAGTGTCCAAAGGCACCTTCTATCACTATTTCGTTTCCAAACATGAAATCCTGGCGGCGCTGCGCAACCGCTACGCGCTGAGGTTCAATGAAGAAATCGCCGCGGCGGTGGCGGATTGCGCGGACGACGACTGGCAGGGAAGGATCCGTAAATGGGTCGAGGCCTTTTTCGATGGCTATAGCAAAACCATGGCATTGCACGACGTCGTGTTTCACCAGCACATACCGGGTAATTACCGCGACGAGCGGAACGGCATTGTGGAGCAATTGCAGGGCATACTGGATGCGGGGACGGAAGCCGGCTATTGGCGTCTGGGAAATTCCAGGGTGGCCGCCCTCGTCATGTTCCAGGGCGTGCATAGTGTCGTCGACAATATTACCGTCGCCGGCAAAGCCCAGCGCCGTGAAATCGTCACCGAATTGACGCGTTTGTTCCTGGGGATGCTTGGCTCGGGGGGCGCGGCCCAGTCCGGCCGACGAGCCTGAGCGCCTCGATGAACGGCCGCTGCAGCGGCCGGGCGTAAACCGCCATGGTCTGCGTTGGCAAACCGCTTGTTTGTCAACGCGTTTATTTGCAGGCGTGTTCGGCCAGCCATTTTTCCATGAACCGAATTTCCCCGTCCTGCGCCTTGATGATGTCTTCAGCCAGTTTGCGCATTTCGGGATCGGTGCCGTATTTCAGCTCTACTTTGGCCATGTCGACGGCGCCTTTGTGATGGGCAAGCATCTGGGTGGCGAAGTCCTTGTCGGCGTTTCCGGTGTAGGGGGCGTTCATTTCGTCCATCATTTTCATCATGCTTTGTTTGTAAGCCTGTGTCGAAGGCTCTGCCTGCGTGCCGGGTGCCTGGTTCATTTCCATATGATCGCCATGCATGGAATGCTGCTGCGCCATGGCGCCAAAAGCAAGGCCGGACAAGGCCAAGCCCAGGCACAGAACGGCGGCGGGGCGGTATGGATGTTTGCTCATTGTGTTCTCCTTGAGGAACCGGTGTCGCGGCAAAGCGGACGGTATGGGGAAAAGCGCCAAGCATAGAGGTTCCCGCGGTGGGAAGGTCAAGAGGTCTGCGGCGGGGCGCCCGCAGCGAACGCAGAAAGCGAAAAAGCGTTACCGTGTTGCTGTGACTTCAATGAAGCGAGGCTGGTCGCGTCATGAAAACGAAATCTCCCACTTTCCTCTCTTTCATTGGCGCCGCGGCGCTGGCCGGCGGGGTCTTGCTGGCTTCAGTACCTGCGACTGTCCGCGCGGCGTCGGAAAACGCCGGCCGGAATCAGCCAAGCGCGGATCAGCCCTTTGCCATGGCCACCGTCGCCACGTTCGAGTATCCCTGGGCCATCGCCTTTCTTCCCGACGGCCGCCTGCTGGTCACTGAAAAGCCCGGCAAGCTGTTCATGACGACGCAAAAGGGCGAAAAGAAAGAAGTCGCCGGTATGCCCAAGGTGTATTACAGCGGGCAGAATGGTTTGCTCGATGTTGCCGTTTCGCCCGCCTTCGCCCGCGACCGCAGCATTTATTTCACTTTCGTCGAGCCCCGGCGCGGGGGCGGCGCGCTTGTGCTGGCACGCGCGCAACTGCGCGAGTCCGGCGGCGCGGCCAGCCTCTCGGACCTTGACATCATCTGGCGCCAGAGCCGGGCCAGCCGGGGCGGCCAGCCGGGCGGCATTATTGCGTTCTCGCGCGACGGGCAACACCTGTTCCTGACGGCGGGCGACCGCCAGCAGCCCCAGACCGCGCAAGATCCCGATCTGGCGCAGGGCAAGGTGCTGCGCCTGAACCTGGACGGCTCCACGCCCAAGGACAATCCCATGGCCGGACAGGGCGGGGTTGAAGCCCAGACCTGGACGACGGGCCACCGCAATCCTTATGGACTGGCGTTCGCACCCGACGGCCGTCTCTGGCTCGATGAAATGGGCCCGCGCGGCGGTGACGAACTCAACCTGATCCAGCGGGGACGCAATTACGGCTGGCCTGTTGTTTCGAACGGCGACAACTACAACGGAACCCCCATTCCCCGCCACAGCACCCATCCCGAATTCCAGGCCCCAGTCGTTTACTGGACGCCGGTCATCGCGCCGGCGGGCTTGGCTTTCTACGAGGGCAGCATGTTTCCCGCGTGGCGCGGTTCGGCCTTTATCGGCGGTCTGGTGGAGCAAGGACTGGTGCGCATTGCCTTCGATGGGAAGGGCGGCGCCAAAGAGGCCGAGCGCTGGGTGTTGGGGCATCGCATACGCGATGTCGCTGTGGCAAGCGACGGCGCGGTATGGCTGATCGAAGACGAGGCGCGAGGGCGGCTGCTAAGGCTTACGCCTCGCTGACCTTGTCAACCGCCTGGCTGCGCGCTCTTTCGACGGCATGCATGCGTGGCCGCATGCCGGGCTAGCGTCGCCTTGGCGCATGAGGGACGCCGGAAAGCGTGCCGGGCCTTGAATCCCGCGATTCATGTATTGGCCACCAGCAGCTCTTCGCCATTGTCGGGCGGGCGCAGGCCGTCGGCCCTGTTGGCAAAGTAGCGCCGCGCAAGGTCGGATGCTGGAACATGGCGGGCTTGCGCGAAGCCGGCTTCGCGGGCCAGATCCAGGATTTCCTGCGGGGTGAAGTAGCTCAGGAATGGCGTTCCGCTTGCCTGCGCGCCCTTTGCCGCCATCTCGAGCCCGGGCCGCACTTCGGGGCCGGCCATTTCCAGCGGAAGCAGGAAAGTCATGGCAAGCATGGTGCCTGGGGCAAAAGCCGAAACCTGGCGCAGCGTGGCCAAGTTCGCTTCTTTGGTCAAATACATGCTGACGCCGGTGGAGACCACGATGGCCGGCTTGCCGTCGTCGAAGCCGGCGGCCGCCAATTTGGCCCGCCAGTCTTCCCCCGCTTCGAAATCGACAGGCACGAAGCGCAGCCAGTCGGGAACGCCGAAGCCAAGCTCGACCAGGCGCTGGCGCTTCCAGGCTTGCGGGCCGGGCGGATCGATCTCGAATACCTTGAGGAGGGAGGCGATATCGGGCCTTCGCTGCGCGAAGCTGTCAAGGCCCGCGCCCAGAATGACGTACTGCGCGAGTCCTAGGCCCGCCTGCTCCACGACCAGGTCTTCGATGTAGCGGGCGCGGGCCACGATCGACGCCCGGAAGGGGCGCGTGAATTGCGGATCCATGTCGCCGCGGCTGCGCCAGCCAGCATCCGGGGCCAGCAGCCTGAGGCCGATTTCGTCCTCGATCACGTGCGGCGGCGGATCGGCCTGGACATGCAGGGCCCGCCACAAGGCAACTCGCGCCGCCGTGCTGTCTGGCTCGGCCTTGTGCTTACTGTTCATGGCATCCGCTCCTTTTCATTTGTCATCGTAGTACGATGGCACCACCATATCAAAAAACCGAGACATGAACGATACCCCACGCACTTTTCGCATCGGCGCCGTTACGGTGACGATATTGGTCGAATCATCCGGCCCTTTGCTGCATCCCGCGGAGCTTTACCCCGACTCCACGCCCGAGATAATCGCCGCCCAAGCCGGCTGGATGGGGCCCCATTTATATGATGCCGCCAGCGACCGGCTGGTGATCGCCATGCAAAGCTATTTGCTGCGCAGTGGCGGAAAAACCATTCTGGTGGATACCTGCGTAGGCGATTGCAAACAGCGTGTGCGCGGCGAGTTCGACGGCGCCGTCTGGCATTGGCTGTCGCGGCTGCAGGAAGCAGGCGTCGAGCCCGAACAGGTCGACATCGTGCTGTCCACCCATTTGCATGTCGACCACGTCGGCTGGCATACCCGGCTGGAAAACGGCCAATGGGTGCCCACCTTCCCCAATGCTCGCTATCTTTTCGTGAAGCCGGAGTACGACTATTGGCGCAGCGAAATAGGCAAGACCGCGCTCGAGCGCACCGGCGACTATATCGAAGACAGCGTGCAGCCGGTGTTCGATGCCGGCCTGGCCGATCTGGTCGAGCCGGACCACCGCATCGATGCCGCATTGCGCCTGGTTCCCGCGCCGGGCCATACGCCCGGCCATGCCTGTGTCGAAATCAACAGCGAAGGAGAATCCGCGATCATTACCGGCGATCTGCTCCACCATCCGCTGCAATGCTGCTTCCCGAAATGGAGCACGCGTTTTTGCTTCGACCAGAATCAATCGCGCGCCACGCGTCTGGCGTTCATGAAAGAGCACGCGGAGCAGGGCACCTTGCTGTTCCCCGCGCACTTCCCCGCGCCGACCGCCGGGCGATTAAGCAAGGTCGAAACGGGCGAAGATGTCAGCTACAGCTATCGTTTCGTGGATGATGACGCTGGCTGAGGGCTTGGCCGAGGCATTGTCCGCGGTGTCGTTTAATTTTTCACCATCAAGGGAAATCGATGTCCACAATTAACGCCTGGTTTTGCAAATGGTTGGGTTTGGTTCCCATGGTCATCATGGCGATATTCATAGGAAAAAGCTGTGCGGCGCAAACGCTTCGCGTTGCGCACGACCAGCAGTTTCCGCCCTTTGCCAGCGTCGAGCAAGGCAAATCTCAGGGGCTTGCCGTGGATATTCTGGAAGCGGCGGCGAAGCGCGCGGGAATAAAAATTTCCTTCGTGCCCGTTCCTTTCAAGGAGATGATGCCGACAGTGGAAAAGGGTAATGCCGACGCGGTCTTTCCTATTGCCATTACGGAGCAACGGCGTGCCACCTACGATTTCAGCGCGCCGCTGTTGCCGACGGGCGGCGCTTTGTTCGTGCTGGCTCCGCGGAAAACACCGGATGGCCTTTCCGCGCTTGCCGGGAAAACAGTGACTACCCCGAAAACAGGGCCATTGGCGGGGTACATCAAAAAAAATGCGCCGGAGGTCAATCTGGTGGTAACCGCGAACTACGAAGAAAGCTTGAACCAACTGGTGTCGGGCAAGGCGGATGCCGCAGCCTTGAATTTCCAAGTTGGAACGGTGCTTGCTGCAAAACTGCACCCAGGAAAAATCACCGCGCCCGATAAGTTCTTTCTCGAACTGCCGCTGGCCTTGGCGGTTCCAAAGGGCAAATCCGCCCAGTTGTTGAAGAAGCTCGATGAGGGAATTTCCGCCATCAAGGCCGACGGCACATGGGCAGCCATAAACAAGAAATGGCTTGGCGAAGGGGCCACTGGATCCATGAAGCAATAAGCTTCCTGGCCTGCGTTTTTACATCGCCTTTTTTATCGTTGTCCGCAAGGGCAGGGGCGCCGCCGTTTATTCGTCCTTGCCGCGAAGCAAGCGCACGAGAGCCTGGGCTTCGCTTTGCTCACCCGCCCAGTCCGCGGCAAAGTGCTCATAGACTCGAGCGATGCTGTTGTATATGCCGGACTCCGGGCGCTCGTCCAGGTAGGCGGAAATCTCGTCCATTTCGGCGACCCAGCGATAGGCCTTCGGAAACATGCCTGGTGCGGTGCGGCCAAGCCAGGCGAATAGATGATGCTGGCTGGTGGCCAGTTCGTCGCTCAACACCTGCCCCACGCCGTAGCGGTCGGCCGCCAGGCTCATGACCGATCCCAGCGCGGCCAGGCCTTTGGTGATGCCGCCGTAGCTCATCTTCAAGGCCGACGCGGCTCCCACCGGCGCGTCCAGCGCCTTCACGTCCAGGCCGGCGCTTGCCAGCCTGGAGGTTGCATCTCCCGCATTTCCCGATAGATAGAAGGTGGTGGCGGCGCCGGTACTTGCGCCGTCCGCCTTGGGCGGCGGGCCGATGATGCTGCCGTCCAGGAACGGCGCGCCCGTGCCCTCCACGACTCGTTCAATGGCCAGGACTGTTTCCGGCGAGACTGCGTTGCAGTCGATGTAGACAGGCTTGCGCGGCGCGGCCCGCAGCGCGGGCGCCAGGCGCTCGGCAATGGGCAGCGCCTCTTTGGGCGGCAGGATGGAAAGCAGGAAATCCGCCGCGACCAGCTCGTCGTCGCCGACGGCGATCATTCCCGCAGCCTGTGCCCGCGCCGCGCTGGATGCGCTGCGGCCTTGCAGGGATGTCAGCACCTTGGCCCCGCGCCGCGCCAGCAGGGCGCCCACGCCCGATCCCATATTGCCGGGGGCGGTGATTGCAATGGTTATCGTCATGAGGGGCTCCTTTGAATGTGCGTGAATAGCCAGGGCCAGCAGGGTGTTGCCGGCGACGCGTTTGCTGTTCCTCGTTCGAGGCCAATGTCTGTCGGATCTTTTCGCATCATACGACTGCCGGATGATTTCAGGCGGCTCATGAGTTTTCGATTGCCTGCGCTCGCCCACCCTGCGGGTTTGGCTCCGTGGGTGAGCTTGCGCGATGCGCTGTGGAGGATCGATGCGTCTTTGGCGACTTGTGTTGCATATCCAATTTATTGCGCATGAGCGGATAGGTGCAAACCCCGATTGTCCGTACCTCCCAGCTTGGAAATATAATTATTGAAACGATGTTTCTAATAGTGAAACAAACATCAAAACGCTTTTTTATGGGTGTTTTGAATCGAATCATTCAGTTTGACGAGGAGTCATGATGGCCAAGCAAATCTCTGCTGCTTCCTCCGCGCAGAGCAGATGGACATGGGATAGCGTCCCCGACTTGCCGCAGACGCATTACCTTGATAACCGCATCTATACGGATGAAGCTTTGTTCGAAACAGAGATGGCGCGGATTTTCAAACGGCAATGGAAGTTCGTGTGCCATGAAAGCGAGCTGGAGCAGGCCGGCGACTACAGGACCGTCAATGTGGTCGACAGCCCTGTTTTCGTGGTCAAGGGCGAGGACGGCGCCATACGCGCCTTCCTCAATATATGTCCCCACAGGGGGGCTCGCCTGCTGCGCGAAGCGCGAGGCAATTTGCGAGGACATCGCCTTAGCTGCTTCTATCATCATTGGACTTTCTCGACGGCGGGCGAGTGCGTGACCATTCCTCTGCCGCAAGGGTACAAACATGAGGTGGTGCGGCCGGGCAGCATCGGCTTGCGGGCCGTGTCCGTCGGTTTGCGGCACGGGCTGGTTTTCGTCAAGGTCGATGACAGTGAAAGCGGACAAAGCCTGGACGATTTCCTCGGGGTTGCGCTCGATGAAATTGCCGAGCCCATAAAAGACCTGGAGGTCTTTCACTATCACCGGGTCGAAGTAAGGGCGAACTGGAAGCTCTTTGTCGAGACGAATTGCGAGGGCTATCACGAACTGCTGCATTTCCTGAACCGGACGACAGCGCTTTCGCAGCCTGAATACATGAAGCGCAAGTGGCTTCTCAATCCGAATGGCCACCACACATTCCAGCCGGCCAAGATCGCCTATGGAAAGCTGCGGCTGGGCGATCGAAGCGAAGGAACACTGGCGGGCATGGCGCCCAATATGCACATCGTCGTCGACCTTTTCCCCGATTGCATGATCAATGCCCGTTCGACGGTTGTCCGTATGGATTCCCTGGTGCCTGTATCGCCGGGATTGACCATTCTGGAGTGTCGCGGGCTTGCGCCCAAAGGCGATAGCGCGGATCAGCGGCGATCCAGGGTGCGCCAGCATAACCAGGTATGGGGCCCGCTGGGCAGGAATCTTCCCGAGGACATCTGGGCCATCGAGACGCAATGGGCCAACATGGCCAGCGGCGGGTTGCCGTACTCCATCATCGCGCGTGAAGACGACAACCGTGCAACGGACGATGCGCCGCTGCGAAGTTTTTACGCTCAGTGGCAGCGCTTGATGGGTGTCGCGCCGTTCAATATCGATATGGCGCAGGCAAGCTCCATGGCCAACTCCCCGGAAATTGCAATATGAAAGCCGATGATCGAATCCAGCTCAATGAACTGATCGTTTTTACCGGTGTGTGCCTGGATCAGGAAAACTTCAAAGGATACCTTTCGTCGTTTTGCGACGATGCCGAATACCAAGTGGTGTCCATCGTCCCGGAAATAGCGCGGACGGTCGCATGGCTTGACTTGACCAAGCCGGCCCTCGAGAACTTGCTGATGTCCGCCGACCGGCATACCTGGAATACCGGCCTGCGCACCCATCATATTGCCGCGGCCACGTTTTCCTTCGAGCCGACGCATGCGGATACGGTGTCGTCGGTATCGATTTTCCGCACGGATGCGGAAGGCAACACCAAGCTGTACGCGGTGGGCCGGTATTACGACCGGTGGGTGCGTTCGGCGGATAGCTGGCTTCTGGCCAGGCGCACGCTTCAACTGGACACGAGAGTATTGGCTCCTCCGTCCGGAATGCCAATGTAATAGTCGCCATCTATCCGATGCGACGCTGATCATGGAGGTTCTGTCATGGCGGAAACGAGCAAAAATGGCCTCCCGGGGCTTATGCATGTGGATCATGTGGCGCTTACCGTGCCTGATCTGGACGCCGCGGTCGAGTTCTATTCGGCCGTCATTGGCGGTGTGCCGCTGTATCGGATCGGGCCGTTCGACGCTAACGAAATGCCCGCGATGGACGATGGGCGCGATTGGTGCGAAGCGCATATCAATGTGGCGGATGCCCGTTTGACGATAGCAATGCTGCAGGTTGGACCGAACCTGATGCTGGAGCTGTTCCAGTATGACCGGCCCATTGAAAGGCGGACCAGCCCGCCGCGAAATTGCGACCTTGGAGGGCATCATATCGCGTTCAAGGTTTCGGATCTCGACCGCGCAATACAGTATCTGAAAGAACGGCGGCTACGCGTCATGAGCGGCCCCATGGCATTTGACGAAGGGCCTTGCGCGGGCCTGCGGGTAATTTATTTTCTGGATCCCTGGGGCAATCAACTGGAGCTGGTCGAGTACCAACGGCAAGGGTTCGAAGCTTCTTGCGCTGTCCGAATATATCGCCAGGCGGTCGAGTCCGATTAGGCGCTGGGCGATTTCATCGGTTGGGCAGGCGCGCGCCATGGACGGCTTATCGGTTGTGAGTCGTCAGGAACGCGAGTGTTTGGTGTTTGAATGTCGGATTTTTTTATGGCGGTAGGGTAGTACGAGGATGTTGACGATGAAGCACAGCGGCGCCGGATGCGGACCCATGCCCATGAAGACGTCAAGGTATGAGGGCCGGCCAAGGTGCTATTTCCAACGTGGCAAAAGGAGACTAGACAATGAAGAAACCTGTTCAAGCGACGCTGGCGGCCATAGGAGCGTTGATGGTGGTCGCGCCGGCCATGGCCGCCGATATCCCCGAGCTGAATGTGGGGTGGACCATACCGGCCGAAGAAGCCAAGTATTTGATGATGAAGCGGCCCGAGTTGTTTCCCGACCTGGGCAAGAAGTACACCATCAAGTGGATCCAGTTTCAGGGCACCTCCCCCATGGCTCAGGCTTTGCGCGCCAATGTGACCGACTGTTCGACCATGGCGCCCGTGCCGCTGGCGCTGGGCTTCATAGAAAGCGGGCTCAAAGCCTATATCGTGGCCCAGCACGTCTACGAGAAGAAAGGCTTCTTCACCGTGTACTGGGCCGTCAAGAAGGACAGCCCCATCAAAAGCGCCGCCGACCTCAAGGGCAAGGTGCTGGGCGTCAACACCTATGGTTCCGGCACCTACTTCAACCTTGTGTTGTGGCTGCAGAAAAACGGGATAGACACGAAGAAGGACGTCAAGTTCGTGGAGGTCGGTTTCCCTCCCATGGCCGATGCCATCCGTTCGGGGCGTGTCGATCTGGGTACCATGAACCAACCTTTCGCCTTGTTGTCGCAAGAAAAAGGCGATCTGCGCGAACTGGCCTCCCAGACGGAGGTTCAAACGCCCCAAGTGCAAATCTTTGAAAGTTGCAGCAAGAAGTACACCGACGCGCACCCGGAGGTGGTCAAGGATTATGTAAGGGACTTGCAGCGCGCAATGGAAATAGTGCAGACCAATCGCAAGCTGGCCGTGGCGGTTTCTTCGGAAGTCACGCGTGCGCCTGTTGCGCTGCTCGACAAGTACTTGCTGACCGACAAGGATTTCGCCCGCGACAAAGA
>CALMPB010000092.1 GCA_937871985.1 uncultured Burkholderiaceae bacterium | reverse complement strand
ACTCCCAGAGCCAGTAGCCGGCAATCAACTCCTTGGTCTCCGCGAAGGGGCCGTCTATCACCTGCCGGCTGCTGCCCGAAAAATGCACCCGCGCGCCCTTGGAGCTCGGCTTCAGGCCGTCGCCCGCCAGCATCACTCCCGCCTTGATCAGCTCCTCGTTGTACCGCCCCATGTCCTCCAGCAACTGGCTGGTGGGCAACACCCCCGCCTCGCTGTCGGCGGTGGCCCTGACTTGAACCATGAATTTCATATCGGTCTCCTTGTGTGGGTGCCGGAACTTGCATGCTCCATCGACACGACGAACCGCGCCAGGAGAAATCGACAGCGGCCGCGAAAGAAAATGTATCCGCGGCCCGGCCGGCCTGCTTCCGCCCGAGAAAAATGCCTGTTGCCAAGCCCTCATAGCCGACTTGGATTGGAGAAAATTCTCATACGCCACCATCAGTTGGACACAGTTCAGGCCGTTCGGGGATAAAGGCCACCTGGTTGAACGATTCCATTTCGTCTCCAAAATTGGCCCCTGGACCGCACGCGATCCAGGGTCGCCGTCAAGCGATCAGTCCCGTTCGTCGTGATCGTGGCCGCCCTTGTCTTCGGCTGAAGAAATGACCGTGCCCTTGTCGGCGTCGACCCGGACATCGAAGACCTTGGCCCCGCTGACCACCTCCACGTCATAGATCCATCCTTGCTTGGATTGTTCGTATTCCGCGTGGGTGGCCTTGCCATTGGCGTGCAGCTCGGCAATGTTGACCGCCTGAATCAGCGAGGTCTTGGCCTGCGCGATAGTCGCGACGTCCTGCTCGGCACTCGCCTTGGCCGCGTAGGCTCCCGCGGTTGCGGTTGCTGTAGCGATGGCAACGACCAGAAGGGAAAGTTTGGTAGCGCGATACATGTTGATTCTCCTGTTGGGAAAGTGCAGGGATTTGCACGGTAGAGAAGGTAGGAGGCCAGGCTTAGCTCTCACTGAGCCCTGCAACGCGAAGGACATGCACGCTTCAATGCGGTCCGGAATGGATCTATGCCTGGGCTAAGTCTGCCCGCACAGACTCTCCACACCACATCTTCCTAACCAGGCAGGAGAACGCCATGAACGCATTGCCCGCAACCCGGCCCGCCGACTGGCTCAACAAAGTCCCCGACATCGCACTGTCCTTCTGGATCATCAAGATCATGTCCACCACAGTGGGCGAAACCGGGGCCGACTTTCTGGCCGTCAATGCCGGTTGGGGCCAGGGCACCACCCGCACGGTCATGGCCACCTTGCTGGCCATCTCTTTGTTCATGCAACTGCGCACCCGTCGCTTTACCCCGTGGATCTATTGGCTCACCGTGGTGCTGGTGAGCGTGGTTGGCACGCAGATCACCGATCTGCTGACGGACGGCCTGGGTGTGAGCTTGTACCTCAGCACCTCGGTGTTCGCCGTGGCGCTCGCGGCCATCTTCTTCGTCTGGCACCGGGTCGAGCACACGCTGTCCATTCACGACATCGTGACACCGCGCCGCGAACTGTTCTATTGGTCGGCCATCCTGTGCACTTTCGCGCTGGGCACTGCCGCCGGCGACCTGGCAACCGAGGCCCTGGGCCTGGGTTTCACCTGGGGCGCAATCGCTTTCGGGGCGCTCATTGCCATCACTTGCACCGCATGGCGGCTTGGCGCCAGCGCGGTGTGGACCTTCTGGCTTGCCTACATCCTGACACGCCCATTTGGCGCCGCCCTTGGCGACCTGCTCACCCAGGCAAAGACCTATGGCGGTCTGGGTATTGGCGCCCTGTGGACCAGCGTCCTGTTTCTTTGCGTAATCGTCATGCTGGTGGCCGTCGCGCAATTCAAGCTCAGCGGTGACAAGTACAGCTCACTTGCCGAATAAGCCCATGCCCACTTCCCGAGGAAAAATCATGCGCAAACCCTATCCATTCATCTATTCCGCCGCCTTGTCGACCGCCTTGATCTTGGCTTTGACGGCAGGCTGCTCCAAGTCTGCGGACCAAGGCAATGCCTCGGCCACCCAGCCGGCGACCAAGGCGCCACAGGCGCAAGCCGCCTCCAAACTCGGCGATCTCTCGGTCTTCCGGAGCATTGCCGCGAATGTGGCTGGCTTCGTGGAGCAGGGCGATCTGCCCGCGGCCAAGGCCCGCATCAAGGATCTGGAAGTGACGTGGGACTCCGCCGAGGCAGGACTGAAGCCGCGGGCAGCCGATGACTGGCATGTGCTCGACAAGGCCATCGACAAAGCATTGTCGGCGCTGCGTGCCAGCCCGCCGCAGCAGGCGGACTGCAAAGCAGCCATGGCTGACTTGCTGAAGACTATCGACATGCTCCAAGGCAAGCATTAACCGCCATCGGAGGAAGACTGTAAACCCGCCTCAGAACACGGAGAACCTTTGAATATGGACATCACCGGCCTGATCCAATCGTATGGTTACGCTGCCGTGGGCGTGGGCGCTTTCCTCGAAGTCTAGCTTCTTCGCAGTCCAGCGAAGTTCGGTGCTGGAGTCATGGTGAAATGAAAAAACCCATGCCGCCCGCACGGGCCGCATGGGTTCCGGGACGGCCCGCAAGGCGGGACGGTCAGGGCATCAGGGCGCCGGATTCGGCTGGCGCGCGTGGATCTTGTCGATGGCCTCCAGCACTTCGGCCGACAGGGTCAGGTCGACGCTGTCGATGTTCTCCTTCAACTGTTCCAGCGTGGTGGCGCCGATCAGGTTGCTGGTCACGAAGGGACGCTGGTTGACCCAGGCCAGGGCCATCTGGGTGGGCGAAATGCCGTGCTGGCGGGCCAGTTCGACGTAGGCGCGGGTGGCGGCCTCGGCCTGCTCGTTGCTGTAGCGGGTGAAGCGCGTGTACAGCGTCAGCCGCGCGCCGGCCGGGCGCGCGCCGTCCAGGTACTTGCCGCAAAGCATGCCCATGGCCAGCGGCGAATAGGCCAGCAGGCCGACGCCTTCGTGGTGCGAGAACTCGGACAGCCCGGTCTCGTAGACGCGGTTCAGCAGGCTGTAGGCGTTCTGGATCGACACGATGCGCGGCAGGCCCTTGTGCTCCGCGTGCCGCAGGAACTGCGCAACGCCCCAGGGCGTTTCGTTGGACACGCCGACGTGGCGCACCTTGCCGGCGCGCACGAAGTCCTGCAGCACCGACAGGGTTTCCTCGA
>CALMPB010000091.1 GCA_937871985.1 uncultured Burkholderiaceae bacterium | reverse complement strand
CCCAGTACAGCCAGACAACCGCCCGGGGTCGCAGGATCCCGGGCGGTTTCAATTCAGGGCCTTTCAACACTTATCAAGGCGTCTCCTCGACAAGTGTTGAAAGGCCTTGGTCTTTGCGGCTCGGGTATGGAAAGAAAAGATTGTTATATAGTGGATGGAAAACGGCGTGGGGCCGGGCTGTTGCATAGCCGGGCGCCTTGCACGCCATCAACGATTTCACACGCATGGATACACATATGGAAGGAACACCGTTCCCCTCTTCGGGCAATTATCCGGAAGCCGCCGCCGTTGTGCAGTTTTGGCGCGACGCGGGGCCGAAAATGTGGTTTGCCAAAAGCGACGAGTTCGACGCCGAGTTTCATCGGCGTTTTGCGGATCTGCATTTTGCCGTGGCACGCCGGGAAAAAGACGGCTGGCGCGACGATCCCTACGGCAGCCTGGCCCTGGTGCTTCTGCTGGACCAGTTTCCACGCAACTGCTTCCGCGGCTCGGCGCACATGTTCGCCACCGACAGCCTGGCGCGCCATTATGCGCGAGGCATTATCGATTCCGGGCAGATCGCGCAAATCGACGATGTGCTCAGGGCATTCGTGTATTTGCCGTTCATGCACTCCGAATCGCTGGCGGATCAGGAATACTCGGTGGAACTATACAGGGCGCATGCGCGCGACAACCTGAAATGGGCCGAAGAGCACTACGACATCATCCGGCGCTTCGGGCGTTTCCCGCACCGGAATGCGGCCATGGGGCGGGAAACCATGGCCGAGGAACAGGCGTTTCTGGAGGCCGGCGGGTTTGCCGGATAGCCGCCGTTTTTTGCATTTTTCCGGCATGGTTGCCGGGGCTTCAATTTTAAACAGCTGTTGCCGCCGGGCTTGCAGCCGTTTGGCGCGGACGGGTCGCAACGGCCAGCACGAAGGTGAATACCAGCGTCGGCAGGGCCGAGCCCAGGTCCGGCGCCCACTGGGCAAGGCCGTGGTACAGCACGATGCCGGCCAGCCATATCAGCGCCGCGCTGACGCTTATTTTGCGCGCCTGCGGCGTGAAGGCAGCCTGGCTGAAACCCAGGCGTCCCAGGATGACGCCGTACAGCGGCACGAACACCGAGCTTAGCGCCAGCAGGAAGGGCTCGAGGCTGTGCATGGGCAATACCAGCGCCAGTATTGTGCTGGCGACGGCCAGAGCCAGGCCCCAGCGGCGGATGCTCCAGCCCGGCTTGATGCTGTGCGCCGACACCGAACCGGAATAGATGTCGCCATAGGCGTTGTCCAGTTCGTCGATCAGGATCAGGCCCAAGGCGACCAGCCCGCCTTGCGCCAGCAGCAGCGCACCCACCAGGTCGATGCCGGGTTCGGATACGCTGGCCACGATGACCCCCAAACCGTAGCACCAGATATTGGCCACGGTGTAGCCGAGCCAGGTGCCGCCCAGGGCGCCGCGGCCGCTGCGCCCGTGCCGCGCGTAATCGGCCACCAGGGGCAGCCATGACACCGGCATGGCGATGACCAGATCCAGCGCGGTGAACAAGCTCATGCTGCCGTTGCCGGGGCGGTTCCAGATGGCGGCCAGCCCCTGGGTGTGAACCTGCCCCAGGAATTGCCAGCTAAGCCACAACAAGGAAAGCACGACCAGCGGCAGGCCGAAACGGCTGACGAAGCGGCGCACCAGCGTAATCATGGAGCCGGCCAGCAGCGCCATCAGCACGGCGCCCCAGAACAGGGTGCTGACCAGAAGTCCGGCCAGGTTGCTGGTTTCGAAACCGAAGGCGCGATGCAGAATGGCCGAGGTGCCGTCCCGCATGATGACCAGCTCGAAAGTGGTCCAGCCCAGGAGCTGGACAATGTTCAGAAACACTGGCAGCCGCGCGAAAACGCTGCCGTAGGTCGAATGGATGAGCCCCGCGCTGGACAGGCCGCTATGGCATCCTGTGCGCGCCACCCAGGCCAGCAGGCCCGAACCGATGACCGATCCGGCAATGACTGCGAGCAAGGCGTCCCGGGTTCCCACCGAGGGAACCAGGTAGGCGCCGATTTGCATGACCAGCAGGCCGACGCCCAGGCTGAACCACAGCGAGGCGTGTTCGGACCATCCGAAGACTCGTCCTGAAGCCGGCACGGGGGTAAGAGCCTGGTTGGTGATGGAGGGTAAGGGACTTGCCATGATGATTTGCCGTACGAAAATGGCAGGACACGACAAGTGCAAGCGGGCCAGGACGATGGGCAATGCAGCGGGAGCCCTGCCTGGTTCTTGCGTACGCCGCTTTCCTGCGCGAGGATGATCTCACAGGTTCAAAGGGACTGTCTCAGCCGCGAAACAACGCGGCACCCCTAGTGCGTTTGGTAATTCGAAGGCGCTGCTCTTGGCGGCTTGCCTGGAAACCCGCGTATCCGGATAGGAAATGCACGAGCCGGGCAGACCGCACACCGCAAAGCGTGCGCCAACAGCCGCGATTGTACCGGTTTTGGCCGATTGCCGTATAAGGCGCCGGCGGGCGGGAGCCGGAGTGAAGATTCGGCCGGGAGGGTCTAGTCGAACTTGATGATGCTGAAGGCCAGCCGGCCTTGCTCGTCGCGCGATACGTCGTAGCCCAGGCGTTCGTCGACCGAGTTGTCGGCGTGGAACGTAAGGATGACCGGTTTGATTTCTTCGATTTCGCGTTCGGTCACGTAGACGGAATTGCAGATGATGACTTCGTCGCCGCGCTGGCAGGTGCGGGCCGCGGCGCCGTTGAGGATGCAGCAGCGCGAGCCGCGTTCGCCGTAGATGACGTAGGTGCTGATGCGCGCGCCCGAGTTCTTGTTCCAGATGTCGACGAACTCCATGGGCAGGATGCCGGCCGCTTCGCAATGGTCGGGGTCGAGCGTAATGGAGCCATGGTAATCGAGGTCGGCACCGGTTACACGAATGCCATGCAGTTTGCCGCGTACAACTTTTCTCACGTTGGATCTCGGGGTAGATGAAGCAGCCGATATTGTAGTTTTTTTTCGCGGCGGCCGGAGATTTTATGCGCGGCAAAGCCCGGCGCTGCCTATTGCGGAAGGGCGGGGGCCGCGGAAAACGCGCCTTGCCGACGTGGCAAGGCCGGAACCCGGCGCACATGCCGTGCATGCAATCATGCGCCTTATATTATAATAATATGTGAATCATATG
>CALMPB010000090.1 GCA_937871985.1 uncultured Burkholderiaceae bacterium | reverse complement strand
GCGCGCGTGATGCGCGGCGCGGCCTCGAGGGCGAAGGCGGTAAGGCCCGCCGAGGCCAGGGCCTGCAGCCCTTCCTGGTTGAAGGGATCCAGCATGCCGACCAGGACCGAGCCGGATTTCATGCCGGCCAGTTCGGCGGCGTTGGGCGCCCGCACCTTGAGCACCAGCTCGGCGCCCAGCGCCTGCTGGGCGGAACCCAGGGTTGCGCCGGCCGCCACATAGGCTTCGTCGGGATAGTGCGCGGCGCCGCCGGCCCCTTGTTCGACAATGACCTGATGTTTTGCACTACTATATTTTTTGACGGTCTCGGGAGTGGCGGCGACACGAGTCTCTCCCTGAAGGCTTTCCCGCGGGATACCTATTTGCATGTGCTTGTCTCCATAATCTTGTATTGCGGTGTCATGTGGTTTTAATCTGGTTTTACTAATCTATGCTAAGCGATTATTTCAGGGTTTTGATGTTTTGTATTATTACCCATTAATGTAGTGATTGCTACATTTTAATGTAGCGTTTACTACACATCTGGTTTGTCCGGCGGATTTGTCCGGCGTTTCCCGGGCAGCGCCCGGCCTGTTCAGGGGGTTCCGGATTTGGAAAGCTTTTGCAACCAGGCTTGACGCTGGATTCGCACTGAGGCTAAGTTGAGGCCGTTTCGACAAACTATTTTCATGCGAGGCTGACATGGGACTCTTAGATTCAGTTATTACGACGATTCGTGGTGGGCAATCCAGCTCGGGCCCTGCTCAGGTTTCATTATTGCCCGCGGTCATCGAGTTTGTTAATAGCTATCCGGGCGGTTTGTCCGGGTTGATGCAAAAATTCCAGCAAGGCGGCCTGGGCGGCGTGGTGGCGTCGTGGGTGGGCGCCGGCCAGAACGAGCCTGTTTCTCCTGCGCAGCTCCAGTCGGTTCTGGGCGACGCCGCCGTGGCACGGCTGGCGCAGTCTTCGGGGCAGGAACCCGACTCCGTCCTGGGGAATCTAAGCTCCTTGCTGCCCACACTGGTCGATCATGTGACCCCTGACGGCCAGCTCGACAACTCCCAAGAGCTGGATGCCACGGCGCTTTTGGGTTCGGTTTCGGGGCTGCTGAAAAAACTGTAGGGCTTGCCGCCGCAAGGGCTGGGCGCATTACGCACTTGGCCCTGCGGGCGCCGCTTTGCGTCGTTTACGCGTGGCGGCGCAATGAACTTAGGCCTTGCTGGCTTTCAGCGCCTGGTCGATGTCGGCGGCGATGTCGTCGATGTGCTCGATGCCTATCGACAGCCTGATCATGTCTTCGCCAACGCCCGCCTTGGCCAGTTCCTCGGGATTCAACTGACGGTGGGTGGTGGAAGCAGGGTGGCAGGCCAGCGATTTGGCGTCGCCGATGTTGACGAGCCGCACGACCAGCTTCAGCGCATCGATGAAGCGCGCGCCGGCGGCGCTGCCTCCTTTGATGCCGAACGACAAAATACTGGCCGGCTTGCCGCCCATGTATTTTTTCGCCAGCGCGTGTTCGGGGTGATCGGGCAGGCCCGCATATTGCACCCACGCCACTTGCGGATGGCCTTTCAGCAGTTGAGCCACCTTCAGGGCGTTCTCGGTGTGGCGTTCCATGCGCAATGGCAGGGTTTCA
Organism: uncultured Burkholderiaceae bacterium; assembly: GCA_937871985.1. Next base: position 7,724 of record CALMPB010000090.1, on the reverse strand, counting down.
ATACCCTGGAGAATAAGAAATGCATTGAACGGAGACAGGGCCGCGCCGGTATTGCGCAGCGGCACGACGCGGCATCGGCCGATGAAGGCCGCCGGGCCGAAGGCTTCGGTGTATACGACGCCGTGGTACGAAGGGTCGGGCTCGTTCAGCATGGGGAAGCGCTTTTTATGCTCGGCCCAGGGGAATTTTCCCGAGTCGACGATGGCGCCGGCAATGGTGGTGCCATGGCCGCCCATGTATTTGGTAAGTGCATGTACGATGATGTCGGCGCCGTGCTCGAAGGGGCGGCACAGGGCGGGCGATGCGACGGTGTTGTCGACGATAAGCGGCACGCCGTGCCGATGGGCGGCGTCGGCGATGGCCTGGATGTCGACGATATTGCCGGCCGGATTGCCGATGGATTCGCAAAATACGGCTTTGGTGTTTTCGTCGATGAGGGCTTCGAGCGCCGCCACGTCGTTGTGGGGCGCGAACTTGACCGTCAGGCCCTGGCGCGGAAACGTGTGGGCGAACAGGTTGTAGGTGCCGCCGTACAGCTTCGCCACTGAAACGATGTTGTCGCCGGCCTGCGCAATGGTTTGAATGGCGTAGGTGATGGCGGACATGCCCGAGGCGACGGCAAGCGCCGCGACGCCGCCTTCCAGCGCCGCCACGCGTTCTTCGAGCACGGCGTTGGTGGGGTTCATGATGCGGGTATAGATATTGCCCGGCACTTTGAGGTCGAACAGGTCGGCGCCATGCTGGGTGCTGTCGAAGGCGTACGACGTGGTCTGGTATATGGGGGTTGCCACCGATTTGGTGGTGGGGTCGGCCTGATACCCCGCGTGTATGGCCAATGTCTCTAGTTTCATGGTTATTTTATTAAGAGTGGGAAAGAAGAAGGCAGAGATGCAGCATAACAAATCGCGGCGGGGATTCGTACTCTCATGATGGATTATTGCCGGATTTCCATATAACGATAAGATATAGTTCTGTTACATGCCTGCTAAAAAAAACGGGGGTCGCAGGGATGTTGCGTTTACAGTTGGGTTAGCATTTGGTGTGCGGCGGCGTTGTCCGTTGTTTTTTTTGGAGCTTGTTCGAGGCGGGACATGAAGATTTGGTTCAAAAGGATATTGATCGGCTTGGTGGCGGCGCTTATCGTGGCGATCGTCGGCCTGGCTATTTTCCTGCTGACTTTTGACCCCAACCTGTATAAAAGCAAGCTTGCCGATCTCGTCTACACCAAGTACCACCGCACCCTCAGCGTCAACGGCGACATCCAGCTTTCCCTGTTTCCGCGCATCGGCCTGTCGTTGAACGATGTCGCCCTGTCCGATCGCGACAGCAAGGACACCTTCGCCTCCATCGACAGCGCGCGCTTTGCCGTGGCGATCTGGCCGCTGCTGTCCAACCGCTTCGTGGTCGATCATGTTTCGGTGTCGGGGTTCAAGGCCTGGGTGGTGCGCGACAAGAAAGGCGTGTTCAATTTCAACGACCTGATCCAGGGAGTTGCCGATGCCGCGCCCGTGCTGCCTTCGTCCGGCCCGGAAACCGGCTCCGTCATACCGGTTCCGTCCACGCCTACGCCGCAATCCGTGGCTCGCGCCGACTTGCAGATCGATATCGCGGGGCTGGATCTGAAAGGCGGCGAAATCCATTATCGCGATGAGCGCAGCGGCTATTCCACTCGTCTGGTCAAGCTGCAGGCCAATACCGGCCGCATGACGTTCGATCAGCCTTTCGATGTCTCGGTGCGGGGCAACCTTGTCACCGACGAGCCGGCGGGCAGCGCCGTGATCGAAGGCCAGGCCTTGATCAAGCTGGACTCGGCGCAGCGCGCTTACTCCGCGCAAAAATTGAACCTGCAGGTCACCGGCCAGGTGGGCGACCTGAATGCCAAAGTGGCCACGCTCAAAGGAAACCTGGCCTATACGGCCGCCACGCGCTTGCTGAACGCCAGCAATCTCGAGCTGCATGTGCAGGGCGACGTCGGCGGCGCACAGCCCATCAGCGGCCTGGACTTCAGCCTGGTGGTGCCGAAGGTGCTGATGAATCCCAGCCGGGCGGAGCTCAATGTCGAGAAGCTGGCCTTGCGCGCCAAGGGCGGCCTGCCTTCCGAAAACTTCGAGCTTGCGCTGGACGCGCCCAAGCTTTCGGTGTCGCCGGAAGGGGCCAAGGGCGATGCGGTGGCCGGATCGGTCAAGCTCAGCGGCAAGGGCGTTATGGGTTTTTCGCTGAGCGCCAGCGGGCTTAGCGGCAATGCCGACAACCTGGCGCTCAAAGAGCTCAAGGTCGAAGGCGGCATCAAGCAGGACAACCGCATGGTGCGGGTCAACCTGTCGTCTCCCGTGCAATGGGATCTGGTCAAGAAGCAGGGGACGCTGTCGGCCATCAAGGGCGACGTAAAAATAGAAGGGCAGGCAGTGCCGGCCGCCTCGTTCGAGTTTCCGCTCATCGGCAGCGTGCGGGCCGATCTCGTCAAGGACGAGTTCAGCGGCGAGATCAACGCGGTGCTCAATGGCAGCCCGCTGAACTTCAACGTCAAGGGCAGCCGGCTTGCCAACCCGGCAATACAGTTCAATTTGCAGGCCGAGGCCCTGGACATCGACAAGCTGTTCCCCGCCGTGCTGCCCGTCAAAACCCAGGCCAAGCCGGAAGCCAAGCCCGAACCCAAGCCCGACGCTGCGCCTGAAGCCGGCGCGGATGCCAAGCCCGAAACCAAAGCCGCCCCGGCCCCCGCGGCCAAGCCCGCCGGCCCCGAGTCCAAGGCTGCCCAACCGCCGGCCAAGGCGGCCGCCGCTGCGCCAAAGGCTGCGGCCAATGCCGCGGCTGCAGCTTCCGCCAAGCCCGGCGCGGGCGACGCCGCCAAGACCGCTCCCAAATCGGCTGCCGCGCCAGCGCCCGCGCAGCCGGCCAAGGTTGCCGCAGCGGCCGGCCCCGACATCGATTTGTCCGTGCTGGATTCCCTGGATATTACCGGCGGCATCAAGGTCGGCAGCATCAAGGGCCGAGGCCTGGAGGCGAAAAACCTCAACATCGCCGTCAGGGCGCTGAAGGGCAAGCTCGATCTGTCGAAGATCACCGCCGAACTGTACGACGGCAAGCTGTCGGGCCGCATTACCGCTGATTCGCACAATGCCCTGACCAGCCAATTGGCGCTCGACGGCATTTCCGTCGGGCCTTTGTTCAAGGGCTTGAGCGGCAGCGAGCGCGTAAGCGGAACCGGCGCCTTGAAGCTGAACCTGGCCACCCAGGGAACCACGGTCGAGGCGCTGAGGGCGGGCCTGGGCGGAACCGCGCAGGTGCAGATACGCAATGGCGCGATCCAGGGCATCGATATTGAACATACGCTGGCACAGGTCGGCGGGCTTTTGCACAATCTGCTGGCGGAAAGCGTGCCGAACCTTTCAAACGGCTTCGACCTTGGAAGCCAGACCGCGTTTTCGTCGCTGGATGCCAATATGGCCATCGAACACGGCCTTGGGCAAATCAAGAAGCTGGACGTCGCTTCCCCCTTGCTGCGCATTGTGCAAGGTTCGCCCGCGCAGGTGGACTTGGTCAACAACAGGCTCGATCTGGTCGTCAACGTGCGGGCCGTCGGCGGCGCGAAGTCCCAGCTTGCGGACCTGCATGGCGTGACCGTGCCCGTGCATGTTTCGGGGCCGTTCGATGCCCTGGGCTATCAGGTTGAATGGAAGGACATCAGCGGGGCCCTGGCCAAAAAGGCCTTGCAGAACGGCTTGCTCGACCTGCTGTCCGGAAAGGCGGGAGCCGCCGGCGCGGCCGCTCCCGAAAGCAAGGCCGATGCGGTCAAGAGCCTGGGCAACGCATTGAAAGGCTTGCTGGGCAAATGACGGCCAACCAATACTGTCCCATCATGGCTTGCCGTTCGCTCGAAGATCCCGCGGCGGCGCCCTATCATCGGCGCTGGCTCGTCATCGACGCCGAAGGCCGTCTGCTGACGCAAAAGCATCAGCCCCGGCTGGCGGAAGTGGCCGTCGCCATCAGTTTCGGCTATCTGGCCATCCGGGCGCCGGGCATGCTGCGCATGGATATTCCGCTGGATGTGATCGAAGACGACGACAGCGTGCTGCGGCGGGCCGTCGTTGGCGCGCAGCAGATCGATGTGGTGGACGAGGGCGATCTCGCCGCGGCGTGGATATCCAATTTTCTTGGCGTGCCCAGCCGCCTGGTCAAGGTGCATCCGGACGTTCCGGCCGTCATGTGGCCCGAGTGATCCGGAGTGCTTCGAGAAGCTTGCGCCGCGTGATCCCGAGCCCGGTGGCGGCGCGATGCCGGCGGCGGGCGTTTACGCGTTTGTCGTTGATGGTTCAGTGGCCCGCCTCGGCCTTGGTCAGGCTTTGGTATTTGGCCATGAGCGTGGGCTGGTCTTCCTGGCAGTCGGGGTCGATCTCGATGCATTCGACCGGGCATACCACCTGGCATTGCGGCTCGCCGTAGTGGCCCACGCATTCCGTACAGCGGAAGGGGTCGATGATGTAGAAGTCGGGCCCCATGGAAATGGCTTCGTTGGGGCATTGCGGCTCACAGACATCGCAATTGATGCATTCATCGGTAATACGCAATGCCATGACCTGGTTTCCTGAAGAAAAGCAAACTCGATACAAGCCGCGAATGCCCGAACGGGCGCATTCTTGCCGGTTTGAGCGGCTGGCGGCCAGGCTTTAGTTTAATACCGATTCGCTGTCTTGCCCAATCAGGACTGTTTTTGTGCTGTTTGCTCGCGCAGGGTGGAGGCTTTGCTGTGCAGCCAGCGTTCCACCGAGGGGAACACGAATTTGCTGACATCGCCGCCCAGGATGGCGATTTCGCGAACGATGGTGCCCGAGATGAACTGGTATTGATCCGACGGCGTCATGAACAGGGTTTCCACCTCAGGCAGGAGGTGGCGGTTCATGCCGGCCATCTGGAATTCGTATTCGAAGTCGGACACGGCGCGCAGGCCGCGCACAATGACCCGCGCATTCTGTTCGCGCACGAAGTCCTTGAGCAGGCCGGCAAAGCTGCGCACTTCCACATTGGGGTAGTGGCCAAGCACTTCCTGGGCGATTTCAACGCGTTCTTCCACGGTAAAGAAGGGCTTTTTGGCCCGGCTGTGCGCCACCCCCACCACGACGTGGTCAAACAGACTGGCGGCGCGGCGCACCAAGTCCTCGTGGCCACGGGTAAAGGGGTCGAACGTACCAGGATAGACGACTGTAATCATGGAGATTCCGGATGCTGAAGTATTGGTGGTTGGGGGCGGATTCCGCGTTGCGGACGCCATGTCTCGATGTTTAAATCAGCTTATTACGATTCAATGATTATTGTCTATTTTTTGCAATGCAGCAAATTGTAGTAGATGAAAGTGCACGTTGCCCGCCTTGCCCTGGCGCAGGGTTTCGAATCCGGGGGGCGGGGATACCGCCGCTTCGGACTCGACATAGAGCAGCCCCTGCGGAGCCAGGGCGGCGGCGATCCGGTCCCATAGCTTGTCCAGCCAGCCCTGGCCGAAGGGCGGGTCGAGCAAGATGAGGTCGAAAGGCGTGGCATTGAGGCGGTCGATGACCATTTGCGCGTCGCCCGCATGGATGCGCACCGCATCGGCGCCGAGCTTGGTGCGCAAGGCGCGCAGGGCGGCGATGGCCTGGGGGTTGTTTTCCACCATCTGGACGTGCGCGGCTCCGCGCGAGGCCGCCTCGAAACCCAGGGCCCCGGTTCCGGCAAACAAGTCCAGCACGCGTTTGTCGGCGAAATTGCCGCCCCACAGGTGCTGCAGCCAGTTGTACAGGGTTTCGCGCACGCGGTCGGGCGTGGGGCGCAGGCCCAGCCCGTCGACCACGGGAATTGGAGTGCGCCGGTAATCACCGCCTACAATACGGATAACGTGTTTTTTCATGATGGTTCGGGAAGCAAGGCCTGGGCTGAATCAACCCAACTTTCAGGTAGTGTAAAGCGTATGTTCAGTTTCTTTAAGAAAAAGAAAGCCTCCGGCGAGGACGCGGGAACGGCGGGGACCGAGCAAGCCGCCGCCGAGTCGGCCGGGGCAGGCGGCGACGCGGAATCGCAGGCCGGGCAAGGCTCCGGAAGCGCCGCGCCGGGGGCGGGCTCCGCCACGTCGCAAGCGCCCGTGGATATCGGGGCAGTTGGCCAACCGGCCGAGGCTGCCGCGCGGGCCAGCGAGCCCGCGGCGCAAAAGGCGCCGGCCGCATCCGATGAGCCGGCATCGTCAACCGCGTCTGACGCTCCTGGCGTGCGCTCCGGAGTCACGGCCGATCCGGTCGAAGAGGCCGTGCCGCTTTCGGCGTCCGAGCCGGCAGGCGCCGTGCCGGAGTCCGTACCGACGGCCCAGCCCGCGCCGGAAACAGCGCCCGCAGCGGAAAGTCCGGCGCCTCAAGCCCCCGCACCGGCGCCGTCCCGGGGTTCGTGGCTGTCCCGTCTGAAGCAGGGCCTGTCGCGCACCGGCCAGAGCATTGGCGGGCTGTTCATGGGCGTCAAGGTCGACGACGCGCTGTTCGACGAGCTGGAAACCGCGCTGATCATGGCCGATGCCGGCGTCGAGGCCACCGAAAAGCTGCTTGCCGCCTTGCGCGCCAAGGTGCGCAAAGAGCGCCTGGAAGATGCCGCCCAGGTCAAGGCGGCATTGCGCGATATCCTCACGGAGCACCTGGCCCCTCTGGAAAAGAAGTTTCCGGTCGGGTATGCCTCGCCCATCGTCGTGATGATCGCCGGCGTCAACGGCGCCGGCAAGACCACCTCCATCGGCAAGCTGGCCTATGCCTTCCAGGGGCAGGGCGAGAAAGTTCTTCTTGCGGCGGGCGATACTTTCCGGGCCGCCGCGCGCGAGCAGCTCATCGTCTGGGGCGAGCGCAACAATGTGTCGGTCATCGCCCAGGACGGCGGCGACCCCGCCGCCGTGGCCTTCGATGCCGTCAATGCGGGCCGCGCCCGCGGGGCCACCATCGTCATGGTGGATACCGCCGGACGCCTGCCCACCCAGTTGCATCTCATGGAAGAGCTCAAAAAAATCCGCCGTGTCATCAGCAAGGCCGACAGCCAGGCGCCGCACGAAGTCCTGCTGGTCGTCGACGGCAATACCGGGCAGAACGCCATTGCCCAGATCCGGGCTTTCGATGCGGCCATTCAGCTGACGGGCCTGGTGGTGACCAAGCTGGACGGCACGGCCAAGGGGGGCACACTAGCGGCGGTGGCCGCGGGCAGCCAGGGCGTGCGGCCCATTCCCGTCTACTGGATAGGGGTGGGCGAAGGCATGGAAGACCTGCAGCCGTTCGTGGCACGCGAGTTCGCCAGCGCCATGGTGGGCGACTGAGCGGCCCGGGCGGTTTCAGCCGCCCGCGTTTCCGGATACGGCCCGCGCGCCTATGCGCCATGGTTCGGAGCGGGTTGCCGGACGGCGGTTCAGGTTTTGAAAGGGCGGTGCTCGCCCAACTGCTTGAAAAAGCGCTGGGCCTGCGTTTTTTGCCGGCCCTGCATGGCGCGCAGCCAGCCTATGGCGAACCATATCCGGGGTTCGGCGTCGACCAGTGGCAGATAGTACTGTTCAGCCACATAGTAGTCGTTCAGGTCGCCCAGCAGCTTCTGGATATGGGTCAGCGTGCCGCGCAGCGACTCCAGTTCGGCCCGGGGGAGCAGGCGCTCGGAAAAATCCAGGCAGTAGCGCAGGTTTTTGACCTGTTTGCGCAAATCGTGCTGGGTCTCGACGGGCAGGCTTTCAAAATGCG
>CALMPB010000089.1 GCA_937871985.1 uncultured Burkholderiaceae bacterium | reverse complement strand
TGTTGTTTATCGCAACGGTATCGTCCACCACGCCATCGCCGATCGCGTGGTAGTGAAACGGCGTCTGCGTGAATAGGTTATGGAAGTGCTGGGTTATGGCGAAGGCATTCGCATAGGGCTGCCTGACCGCCACCATGCCGTCGCCCAGCTCGGGGCTGGACGGGTCGGCCAGCATGTCGACCACGACCTGGCCCGTGCTGTCGGTGGCGAGCCTTGCGATCAGCGCCTGTACCCATTGACGAGTTGCGGCGTCGCGGCCGTCGATGGGGTCGTGCAGGTCGGCGATCCGATTCCCGCGGGCACGATAGGCCCCTTGCCCGTCGACGTCGTTCTTGCCCAGTAGCAGCGCGCGCAAAGACGTCCCGGGAAGCAGACCGAAGAAGGCAGCGATCTGCTGGCAAATCATCGTCAGCTTGTCCAGGGCTTGCTCGTGAGCCCGTTCCGGGAATGGGTCGTTCCGTTGGTAGGCCGTTTCCTGTGTGATCGGTACGACCCGCTCGATGTTCAACTTCTTGCCGGGCGGGTATGCGACCGTCGTGGTGACCGAGCCGCCGGCAGGATTGCCGGCTCCGGACACCGAAAACGTCGAGCCCAACACCAGATCGGTCTCGATTTCCGACGCGACGTCATACAGCCATACGCGCAAATGGTCGTTGGCCAGAAAGTAAAACGGCGCCGGGAACACCGTGGTTACGCCATCGGTGTCATAGTTGATGCTGTAGGTTTCGGAAGAGACGGTCATGGCGCGCAACCCTGGGAGATTGCTCGCCACTTTCTACGCGCGCGCGCGCAGACTTCTGCGGAAAAGAAAAAGCCGCCCGAAGGCGGCCTTAAATCTTTCGCAAGCTGATCTCAGATCTTCAGAGCATTACCAGCCTGCTGTTCCATTGTCTGCCCTTCTGGTAGCGACACATCAGAATCGATGAAATAGTCTGCCTTAACGCGCTGCGCATGCATCGTCTTGAGGATGTACCCCAGAGACTTGGACTTGAAGAACTTGTCATGGTCCCTAGGGATGGTCGGGTTCAACAGCGCAGTATACAGATGGACATGCATACCACCCTTTGCTTGAGAATCGTCCCCTTGGGAGGGAAGACTCTCTGCAAACAGGCGCGCATGATGATATGCCGAATAATAAAAACGACTCATCGAACCGCGAAGTTCTGCTTCACAGGTATTTGAGGCAAGTGATCGCTGTCCGAGGGCCAGCAGATCAGCGGGGGAAATGGTCACGAAGCCGCTCCCGAGAACACCACTGCTATCCCTGCTGGCACGACTTCAAGGCGACGCGCAACAAGGTCCGCCAATTCGAAGTTCATTGCTCCAACTTCTTCGGCAGGCGCGCGAACCATCAGCTCCATGAGCAGCGTCCGCAGCTCTCGATGGTCGATCGCAGAAACCTTCGGGCTGCCATTGAGCGGAAAAAGCCTATGCGCACGCAGAACCTCGCCGGCCAGATCAAGGAGCTCACCGGCCTGGCTATCGGTCGTCGATGTCTTTTGATACACGGCGTATGCTCCCGAAGCGCTCATAACGGAATCCTCATCCAATTCGATGTTCATCGATCGCGCTTGTTCCAAAAAACGGAAAACTTGCTCGATCGAGCCGGATACCATTCCCAAATTCAACCGATTGGTCAATTGGCCAAGCTCAGGAGTAGCGACGCGTGCATAGATAGCTTGAGCTTCAGAGAAATATCCCAACCCCACCAACGACTGAGCCAGTTGGAAATCCGCCTCACTCGCCAATCCTGGGGCAGCGGCTCTCGCCTGACTCGCGCACCGTCGTGCCTCCTCAGCGTCACCATAGGCTTCTGCCATATAGATGCGAGCAATCGTACCGTCAAATGTGTTGGCTTGCTGCAACTTTTCGCAATCACGCAGCAACAGCCGTGCTTCGAAATTGTCCCTTCCTAGGTACCTATCTGATCTAGCAATCAGTTGGTTCACCCGCAAGCACAGGTCCGAAGCGATCGTTTGTGGCTGAGAAGCTCGTGCCATAAGGCTCAAATGTGACGAAGACAGCGACCGAGACAGGCCGGGAGGAGTCGATGTTTTAACATACTGTCGCAAAAAAGCCCCTCACCACTTAGGAGGGGCCTCGATGGCACCCGGGTTATGGATGCCAGTGCTAGCCAGTCCGGCGCCCAGATTCCGCGTACTCTGCCAGCCGGCGCCGAGTCACATCCAGCGTGCTCTGCATCATGTCCAGCATGCGATACGCCGCAGTCAGGGGATCCATGGGGGCAGCCGCCGCCTCCACCGCTTCTACCACCTCCCGAGGCTTCCTCAGCACCACGACGCCCTTGGGCAATCGTCCGCGCCGCGGCGGGTTCGTTACTGGCGGCAGGCCGGCGGTGGGCAGGTAGGACACCTCAGCCGCCCGAGGGGCTTGAGTTAAAATAGAGTCAGTGCTAAGTTTCATTTGTGATTTTTCCTTATTCGACTAGGACTTATCGCAGATCCAACGCCTCGACGGTTGCCGCCGTCGGGGCGTTTCCTTTTTGGTCTGCAAAACCAATATGCCAGACCGGTTCACCATTCCAAAACTTTTTTGCCACTTCCGCCACCCTGATCGAAAAGAATTTCAGGGTTGACATGGTGCATCCCTCTCGGTCTGTCCTGAACATGATGACAAATCGCTGGGGGTACGTTCAAGTCCTGCCTCGATCATCAGCACAATCTCCGCATTCATCGAGCGGCGGTTGTGCTGGGCCTGCGCTTTGACGCGGGCACGGAGGCCGTCCGGGAAGCGGATGATGTACTTGTCGGCGTCCTGCGGTTCGCGGCTCATTTCGCCATCCCCATGCCCAGCAGCGGGAGCTGACGCGATTCACCATAGAGCGCAATCGAGTTCAGCCCGACCAATTCCCGATCCTCATCCGTTTCCGAGCGCGCCATCAATCGGTCGCAATAGGCGTCGCCCACCACCAGATGATCCCTGGTCATGTCTCGATGACGGCGAACGCCGACGCGACGGTTCACATTTCCCTGCACAATCGAGAGCGGCAGGCCGCGATCGATGGAAATGTCCACTTCCTTGTGCACGATATGACGGCGGTCTCTCGGACTCGTACGCAAGCTACGGTTCTGGAAGTAGCTATCTTCCAAGACTTCAAAGACCTCCCATGCCTTATCTGTCTCCAGCATCTTGGCGTGCCGGGCAGCGCCTCGCTCGGTCCATAGAATCAGCGACCGGGCCTTCGCCGAGATTTGCGACTCGCTCAGAGATAGTCGCAACGCCTTCAAATCCTGCCCGACAACCTTGAAATAGTGCTTCCCTTCGATAAAGCGACCATCGTTGCGGTCATGGTTCTGTTGAATACGGACAGTGGACGTTTCGTACATCGCCGCCAGGACTGCCGTGGTAACCACGGGTACACCATTCCACGCTACGCGCGGCAACTTTTGAGGCGTAACGGTAACGGAGGTCATTGGCGGGCCTCCTGGGGCTGCTCGGCTTGACGGGATTGTTCCAAGCGATGGACCACTTCCGCGTTCATGCTCCGGAAGTTGCGTTGGGCTTTTTCCTGCAACCAATCGCGCATTTCGGCCGGAATACGCAGTTTGAGTTGGGGGGCAGATTGAGTTTCCTTCATTCGATCTCCAATGGACCTACTAGGTCCGTAATTGGATTGGACCTTATAGGTCCATTGAAGTCAACACCTTTTTGGTCCATCATCGACGCCATGAAGCAAACCGATCCTCAATACAAATTGCGGCTGCCCCAAGATCTAAAGGATCGCGTCGAGGCAGCAGCCAAAGCCAGCGGCAGAAGCATGAACGCCCAGATCGTTCACATGCTAGCCAGATACTTCTATCTGGACAAAGTCGACGAGATTCGTACAGCTGAGAACGAAAGGGAAAAAGCTATCCTCGCGACGCCGGACAACGATCTCGCCGTTGGCGACAAAATTCGGAAGGAATTTTCACTTGCCACCACCGAGCTTTTTAATCACCTTTTGGTGAAGTACGGCATCCTGGCCGACGACGAGACCATATCTACCGGCCCCACCAGCGACATTCCTCTTTTTACGGATAGGGAGACGGGGGATACAGTTCTGATTACGTCTGTCGAAAAGGGAACCGTGGTTAAAGGCGAAGGCCGCGCCGACGGCACGAAACCGCACACAGTCAAACTGAAGAAAGTGCGGCATGTGGAGACGACCGACGACAAGGAGAAGGACAAATGAAGGTTCCTGCACTCGATTGTCCCCGCAAACGAATAGCCGTGCTTGTAATGGCGGTTGCCCTTGCCTTCATAGCTGTCGGCCTCTACCACATCTATGTAAACGCCAGTCGATCCGCTCCCTGGGGCCAGCTACCAGCATCGTTCGCCGACGAACTGATACGCGCGATTCTCCTATACAGGGGGCATATCACCCTCTCATTTCATGGTGGCCTTGGATTGCTAGCTGCCTCTCTGGTGATCTGGCATTGGCCCAGTACGATCGGTCGGCTGATCGGCTGGGTTCGGACGGGTCACTGAGCCAGCACCCTACCCAAGTCCGGTCCACGCTGCGGTACTGCCTCGCCCGGCCGCCAGAAGTACTGCTGCTGAAACTCCGTGCGCGCGCGCTGCTCCATGCGCCGTAGGTACCCAGGCGATGCCAACTCCTGCAGCTGGTTGAACAGCAGCCGGTCCGTCGCGGCCTTCGTGTACCAGAGGTTGGCAAACGGGATCTTCCCCTTGAGCATGCGCACTGCTCGAGCGCCGACATCCGTATCCTTCCCCTCTGCACCGCGCTGGATGTTCGCCAACACCAGCTTGGTCAGGTCCTCGATGTCACCACCGAGCGGGCCGGCAGCCAGCGCACCGACCGACGATCCGTACTTCGTGTAATCCTGGAACATCAGATCCCCGAAGATGCCAAGGCCGCCGCCCTTGAGCAGTGCGCGGGACCAGAACTGCGGATTCGTCGTGTCCTGGGGATCGCGCCCAGATACAACCTCGCCCAGTTGTAGCGCCACGCCGCCCAAAAGCGTAGTCATCCCGATCAGCGCGGCGCTGTATCCGATCTTGCCTATGCCGGTGGGCATGGACATCGCCCTGGCACCGTGTCGCATCAGGATAGATATCGGGAACGCCTTGAACTGCAGAGCGCCGCGCAGCACTTCCCCGCCCAGCGTGCCGCGGCGTGTGCCGCCATAGAGCGCGGTCCGCTCACGCACGCCCGGCTCAATGATCGCCATGTTTGTCTCGCCGTCGACATACGCCATCAACTCCGTCGCCGCACGCTCTCGCAGCCTGGCTGGCGTCGTGTTCTCCGCCCGCGCGGCGGCCTCCAGCGCTTCATCGGAAACCCGGTAAATGCTCTCGGCCGTCAACACGGAATCACCCATGCCGCGCCAGTCTTCCGGCTGAGCCAACTTCCAGACGCTATAGACCGTGTCTCCAATCCCGGCATCCTTCAGGCGCCGCGCGAGCTTGGCGTTCGGCGCCGCATCCAGACCACCAGCCGCTCGGGTCATTTCCCCTAGAGAATCGAGCAGCACAGAGCCGAAAGCCTGCTGCCCAGCTCGGGTCACCGCGTTCATACCTGAGAATTTCATGACCGCACTTGCCATGCCACCCGCGTAGCGCGCGATCCTGCCGGAAACCTGGCCGTCCCGGGCCATGCCATCCATACCCCAGCGATTCATGGCGCCCAGATACTGGTTGATGCCGAGCCCAGCGCGTAACGCCACCCGCCTATCAGTAGGGTTCGCCGGGTTGAGGGTTCGGACTTCATTCGCCATCACCTGCCACGCCGGAATGCCATTGTGCACAGCCGTGAGCGCGCTGGTGGCCGGGTCAGTAATTGCAGCCACCAAAGCCGCAGATCCAAGACGTGCCCCAACGTTGGCGGCGCGGTACGTATCCATGCCCTCGGCCAGCGCGGCGTTGACTGGCGGTTCCTTGGTGCCGGCCGTGTTCTGGTACACGGTGTCCAGCCAGCGGGCCTTCGCCTCGATCTTCTCGGTGCGCTCCGGCTCCCGCATCTTCATTTGCTGGGTGGCACGCTCGCGCCAGTAGCGAAATGCCAGGTGGGGATTCGGCCCGAAAGTCTCAGTCAGCGCGATGTCGCGCGCCAGCCCCTCAACGTGCCGCCGCATCGTCTCCAGGATGGTCGATTCGCTGTATTTCTCCGCATAGCGGATGTAGCTCTCGGCGTCCCTGAAGTGTAGGATCCGTTCCGCGCTACCATGGTTCGCCACCAGGCCCCGGCCTGGCAGCCCCCGGCCAGGTTCGATCTTGTTGGCGCCGTTGGTCGCCAGCGTCTCCCAGGCCGCCGAGAGCAATTCCCGGAGCTGGCCGTCGTTCATCAAGGTGCCGTTTTCGTTCACATACTGGCCGCGGTCAAGCCCGGCGATTGCGTCGTCAACCCACATGGCGCGCGCGGCGTCCCCCCTCAAGCCGCCGCCGCCAGTGGCGACGAGATGCTGACTGTGTGATTGCGGGAAACCCCAGTTCTCCAGGCGACCGATATCGCCGCCGGCACGATTAAATCGCTCGCGCAGCTGAGTCGACACGTCCCGGAATGCTTGGGCCGCCCTGGCGGCGTCCGCGTCCCCCGTTCTGGTGCCGCGCAGCTCGCGCGCGATGGCCAAGGTCTTGGCCGGGTCAGTCACGAGGCCTAGCAGCCCTCCCTTCGCTGTGTCGAACACATCGAGCATCTGACCAAGCGCATGGTTCCGGATAGCCTGTGTCTTGCTCTCGACAGACAGCGTGCCGCTCTTTCCATCCGACATAAACATCAGCGATCGAGCAAGGGCGTCGATGGGGCTAAACCTGGACCGCTCCAGGTATGAATGCACGGCGTCATGACGCAATGCGGTCAGCGCGATACGGCGTTCCTTGAGAGCGACTTCCGCCTGCATATCTGCAGCGGCGCGTTCAGCCGCCGCCGCCAGGCGGTCAGCTTCGCTCATTGCCCGCCATCCATTCAGATCATCTACCGCGAGCTGCCGCATGGCACGCGCGATGCGGTTCTCGATGTCCTGGGATTGCGCCTGCGTCAAGGCCCGGCCCAGCGCCTGCGATACCGCTTCGATGCATTCCTGCCTCATCATGCCCCCAATCGCAGGAAGCATGCCACCGCGGCGCGGAATCCTTCCGGCCTGCTGTATGCCTGCTCTGCCTGCACTTCATTCAGTTGATCGCGCAAGGAGACCTCGCGCACGTTTCCTTCGGCATCCTCTTCGCGCACTCGGATGTCGCCAACCTCGTCCAGACGTGCCAGGCCCGCCTGGGTTTCCAGATCAACAGGTGCCGCCTCGCGCGCGCCGGGTTGCGACGCCCGGCCCGCTGGCTCGGCTGCTAATCCGGGCTCCGTCGGCGCCACGCGGTGCGCTCCTTCCGCGGGCAGCGCACCCCGTCCGCCGGAATCCACTCGGGCTGCAGGTCGCGCACCTGGTTCAGCAACAGCGCCGGGCGCCGATGTGGCGTCGGATACGGCGCCCTGCCCACCGCGCTGCGCCGCCATTTCCTGCACCGCCGCAGCAATCGGAGCCGGGCGCGTAGCTGGCGCTTCGATGGCTGCCCGGTTCTGTTCGAGGTCTGCCAGGCGCATATCCAGGTCCGCCAAACGCTGCGCGGCCTGTGCCGCCGTCTGGTTGTTTTCCAGAAAGCCCTGTAGGCGGGCAATACGCGCATCCAGATCCTGAACCGATGCCTTGATCTCCCGATTGGCCTGAGACAGTGCCTGCTTGTAGCTCGTGCGCGGAGTCTCGGCCTGAATCTCCTTGGCGCGCTGGCGCGGCACGGCATCCGCAGCAGACTGGTCTCGCTGCGCGGTCAAATCCAGCAACTCGGCACGCACGGAAGACACTTCGCCAAGATCCGCCGCCTGTCCGAAGGAGGTCAACAGATCCGCCCGCTCGGCCTCCACCGCGCCGATTTCCTGTTCGATATTGGCCGCCGCTCGCGCCTGCTCGGCGGGGAAGCGCTGGAACGGTGCGCCTTCATCTGCAGGGCCTCGGCTCGCCCACGTATCCCGGCCCAGGTATTCGCGCACGCGTGCCAGGTAATCCCGCGTTTCCTTCGCTCGGGGCTGCCGGCCAGCGAGGACTTCGCGCGCCTGGCGCGGCCCGCCGTTGTAGTCGGCGATCATCGCATCGATGTCTCCGCCGTACTGCCGCATGGTGTCCCGCAGGTATCGGCCCGCGGCGTCGATCATCTGCAATGGGTCGGTCGCATCCGCGACGCCGTACTTGCGCAGGTTTTCCGGCATGAACTGCATGACGCCGCGCGCCCCGGCCGGACTGACCTGGTTGCTGTTGCTCCGCTCGCCGGCGTTCTTCAGTGCGTTCAATAGCCCCGGCGGAAGGCCGTACTGCTGTTCAACCGAAGCGGCGAATTCGTTGAGCTCCGGAGCATCGAATCGAAGCTCCCGGCGCATGGTCAGGTCTATGGTCGCCACACGCTGTGACGGCAGGAAGCGCTGGCCGGCCGGCAATTCATCGGCGTAGTAGCCGAGCGCCTGGCGCGCCGGCGTCGGGTCGCTGGCGCGCGGAACAAATGTCTGATCCTGCACGCCCGTTCGGCCGACATCCGCTGAACGCCCTTCGGCGTCCGCCGCCAGAATTTCCTCCAGCGCGCCGCGGTGGGCGTTGGCTGTCGCAGGCTCTGCTGGCACGCCCGGCGCTGTTCCGATGTTCGCGTGCGCGGCATCCCGCGCCGCCATCGCAGCATCCACTGTAGCGGTGGCGCGCTGCGGAAGTCCGGCGGCCGACCCTACAGCACCGAACACGCCGCCAAGAATTCCCTCGGCGGCCAACGCTGCACCATCCAAGGGACGATACTGCTCCGCCATCGCGTCATAGCCTGCGCCCTTGAGCAACTCATACGTCGACGCCCTCTGGGCGATGCCTATGGCCATATTGGTCGCTGCGCCGTAGGCAACGTTGGCACCGAGATAGGCACGCGCACCTGTGCGTACGCCCAGGGCAGCCACCGGCGCGGCGATGCCGCTATACCCGATCGCACCCGGCACCAAAACGCCGCCGCCGGTCGTCACCGCATCCACAAATGCTGCGTTCGCCGCAGTGTCTGCGTCCACCCCTTGCTCGCGTAGTTCCTGGAATCTGGATCGCCCGGTGGCCCCGCCGGCGGTCGCGGCACCGCCGTAAACGAGGGGGACGCCGGAGGCCCCGCCGGCGGCGAATAGACCGGTACCCAACCCGACCTGCGTCAGGACGTCGGCCACGCCGTTGACCACTTGGCCGGCCGTGCCCGTGGTTAGCGGATCAGGAGCATATCGCCTGACCGCCTCGTCCGAGGCGCGCGTCAGAGGATCGAAGGGGTTCAGCCCCTTGACTCCGGTCGCGGACTCCAGCGCATCGAGGGCTGGTTGATAGGCCTGGCCGGCGATG
>CALMPB010000088.1 GCA_937871985.1 uncultured Burkholderiaceae bacterium | reverse complement strand
TAGAAATGCAGGCCGGGGGCGCCCTGGTCCAGGAGGTTCTGGCACAGGCGCGTGACGACATCCAGGCCGAAGGCCTTGATGGAGGCTCTGTCGTCGCCGAATTCGCTCAGGCGCTGACGGATCCAGCGCGGGATTTCCGCCCCGCACATATCCGAAAAGCGCACCAGTTGCGAATGATTGGTAATGGGCATGATGCCGGGCACGATGGGCACCGCCACGCCCTTGGCGCGCGCCCGGCTCACGAAATCGAAATAGGCGTCCGCGTTGAAGAAATACTGCGTGATGGCGCTATTGGCCCCCGCATTGACCTTGGCCACGAAATGCTCCAAGTCGGCGCGCGAGCCATGCGCCTGCGGATGCATTTCAGGGTAGGCCGCGACTTCGATGTGGAACCAGTCGCCGCTATGCTCGCGAATGAAACGCACCAAATCGCTGGCATATTGCAGGTCGCCGCGGTCGCCCCCCATCCCGGAAGGGATATCGCCGCGCAAAGCCACGATGCGGCGTATGCCCTGCTGGCGATACGCATCCAGGATCTCGGCCAGCACCGCGCGCGAGGCCCCGATGCAGGACAAATGCGGCGCGGCGTCCAGGCCCAGGTTCTGCATCATGCGCACGGTGTCGGCCGTGCCCGAACGGGTGGAACCGCCCGCGCCGAACGTGACGCTGACGTACTCGGGCTGCACGGCCAGCAACTGCTTGGCCGAGCGAACCAGCTTCTCCTGCGCGGCGATGTCGCGCGGGGGGAAGAACTCGAGGCTGATGGGCTTTTTTGTAGTTATGGATGTCGAAGTCATTTAAAGCCTGTTAACACGTATCAAGCAATCAGCCTGGACAGCAGGCCCGAAACAATACTGTAGATGATGGCGCCCAGCACCGCCCACCAAAAGCCGTTCACCTGGAAGCCCTTGAGTATGGAGCCGGCGAACCAGAACACCAGCGCATTGAGCACCAGCAGGAACAGGCCCAGGGTAACGATGGTGATGGGCAGCGTAAGCAGCACCAGCAAAGGCTTGACCAGCGTATTGAGCAGGCCCAGAACCAGGGCGGCGATAAGCGCCGACCAGAACGAGGCCACCGAAATTCCCGGCAAAATATACGCCACAATCAATAGGGCAACGGCGTTCAGAATCCAGATCAACAATAGTTCCATGGTCTTGCTCTCCTTGTGGTTGCACAACGGCAAGGGCCGGTGGAAATGTCCGCCGGCCCTTGCCTTGCCCGGCTATCCGCGAACGGGCGGATTAAGATTAATAACGGTAGTGATCGGGCTTGTAGGGTCCCGCCACCGGCACATTGATGTAGTCGGCCTGATCCGGGCGCAGCTGGCTGAGGTTGACGCCCAGTTTCTTCAGGTGCAGGCGGGCCACTTTTTCATCCAGATGCTTGGGCAGCACGTAGACCTTGCCCTTCTCGTAGGCTTCGCCGCGCGTGAACAGCTCGATCTGCGCAATGGTCTGGTTGGTGAACGACGCCGACATCACGAACGAAGGGTGGCCGGTGGCGCAGCCCAGGTTGACCAGGCGGCCCTTGGCCAGCAGGATGATGCGCTTGCCGTCGGGGAAGATGATGTGATCGACTTGCGGCTTGATCTCTTCCCATTGCAGGTCTTCGACCGAAGCGACGTCGATTTCGTTGTCGAAGTGGCCGATATTGCAGACAATGGCCTGATCCTTCATGGCATACAGATGATCGCGGGTGATCACATGGTAGTTGCCGGTGGCCGTTACGAAAATATCGGCCTTGTCGGCGGCTTCTTCCATGGTGACGACGCGGTAGCCTTCCATGGAAGCCTGCAACGCGCAGATGGGGTCGACTTCGGTCACCCAGACTTGGGCGCGCAATGCAACCAGCGCCTGCGCGCAGCCCTTGCCCACATCGCCGAAACCGCACACCACGGCAATCTTGCCGGCGACCATGACGTCGGTGGCGCGCTTGATGCCGTCGACCAGCGACTCGCGGCAGCCGTACAGATTGTCGAACTTGGACTTGGTGACCGAGTCGTTCACATTGATGCCCGGGAAGGCCAGCTCGCCCTTCTTGGACATTTGATACAGGCGGTGCACGCCGGTGGTGGTTTCTTCGGTAACGCCCTTTACCTGCGCCAGGCGCACGGAATACCACTTGGGATCGCGCGCCAGCGTGGCTTTGATCGAAGCGAACAGCACGCGCTCTTCTTCGCTGGTGGGCTTGGCCAGCACCGAAATGTCTTTTTCAGCCTTCGCGCCCAGATGCAGCAGCGTCGTGGCGTCGCCGCCATCGTCGAGAATCATGTTGGCATGGCGGTTGTCCGGCCATTCGAAGATTTTATGGGTGTAGTTCCAGTAGTCTTCCAGCGTTTCGCCCTTGACGGCGAACACGGGGGTGCCCGAGGCCGCGATCGCGGCGGCGGCGTGATCCTGCGTGGAGAAAATATTGCACGATGCCCAGCGCACTTCGGCGCCCAGCGCGACCAGGGTTTCGATGAGCACCGCGGTCTGGATCGTCATGTGCAGGCTGCCGGCAATGCGGGCGCCTTTCAGGGGTTGGGTGGCCGCGTACTCTTCGCGCGTGGCCATGAGGCCCGGCATTTCGGTTTCGGCAATGGCGATTTCGCGGCGGCCCCAGCCAGCCAGGGCGATATCGGCGATTTTGTAATCGGAGAAATTCGTGTCGGCAACAGTGTTCATGGTGATATCCCAATAAACCTGCGCGAGCGGAGGCGGTAACGGTTTTGCCCACCCTCGCCTGCACGCAGGAGAATGATGAGCGCCGTTCAAACAAGTAACCGTCCTGAGCCTGGCGGGCGGCGGCGCCGGGAAACCCGCGGCAAAGTCGAGGACAACTTTGCCCGAAGGCTTCCCCAAGCCAGCCTGCATCCCGGTGCAGCGCTCCTCAGGAAACGCAAATTGTAGCGTAGTTTGGTGGCGGGAGAGGGCTAACGCCGCGGATAGCCCTGCGACTTGATGCGAACCCAGACAGCCTGCCGTTCTTCTTCGGAAAGAAACACCCAGTTGGCCACTTCCATGGCCGTGCGGCCGCAACCCCGGCAGATTTCGTCGTAGAGCGTCGAACAAATGGCCACGCACGGCGAGTCGCTGGGCGCAAGGCTGCGGCTTTGGTCGGCGGAAGGCGGGTTCGAAGAGGATTCGGGCGTGTCGCTCATGGCTTTGAAAAAATTTCTTTACAGGGGACTTTAACACCCTCGCAACAGCATGGAAGACATAACCATGCCAGCGTCATCCATTACACGAACAAGAAGGGGCTGCCCGACCGGGCAGCCCCCATTGCGCAACCACAGAACAGGATCGAACCGAAAAAACCCGGCGTCCTGCCTGCTCAGGCGAACTTAGGTCATTTTCAACTTAGGCCGCTTTCTTCAGCACGGCGGCCTTGTCGGTGGCTTCCCAGCTGAATTCCGGCTCCTGGCGGCCGAAGTGCCCGTAGGCCGCCGTCTTCGCGTAGATGGGGCGCAGCAGGTTCAGCATATTGATGATGCCCTTGGGACGCAGGTCGAAATGCTCGCGCACCAGCATGGCGATCTTGTCATCGCCGATGACGCCCGTGCCGTCGGTGTTGACGGTGATGTTGATGGGCTCGGCCACGCCGATGGCGTAGCTGATCTGCACCTGGCACTTGCTGGCCAGGCCGGCGGCAACGATGTTCTTGGCCACGTAGCGGGCGGCATAGGCGGCCGAACGGTCTACCTTGGAGGGATCCTTGCCCGAGAACGCGCCGCCGCCGTGGGGGCATGCGCCGCCGTAGGTGTCGACGATGATCTTGCGGCCGGTCAGGCCGCAATCGCCCTGCGGGCCGCCGATGACGAAAATGCCGGTGGGATTGACCAGGAACTTGGTCTTGGGCGTGATCAGGCCGTCGGCAAAGCTGGGCTTGATGATGTGCTCGATGACGGCTTCGCGGATATCGGCCTGGGAAATGTCGGGCGAATGCTGGGTGGACAGCACCACGGTGTCGACCTCGACCGGCTTGCCGTTGACATAGCGGAAGGTGACCTGCGATTTGGCATCGGGACGCAGCCAGGGCAGGCGGCCGTCTTTGCGCAGCTCGCTTTGGCGCTGCACCAGGCGGTGCGAATACCAGATGGGCGCGGGCATGAGGTCGGGGGTTTCGTCGCAGGCGTAGCCGAACATCAGGCCCTGGTCGCCGGCGCCCTGGTCCATGTTCTGCTCGGGATTGCGATCCACGCCCTGGGCGATGTCGGGCGACTGCTTGTCGTAGGCGACCAGCACCGCGCAGCCCTTGTAGTCGATGCCGTAGTCGGTGTTGTCGTAGCCGATGCGCTTGATGGTGTCGCGCGCCACCTGGATGTAGTCCACATTGGCCGTCGTGGTGATTTCGCCGGCCAGCACGACCAGGCCGGTATTGCACAGGGTTTCGGCCGCGACGCGGGCATGCGGGTCTTGCGTGAAAATGGCGTCGAGGATGGAATCGGAGATCTGGTCGGCGACCTTGTCGGGATGGCCTTCGGAGACCGATTCGGAAGTGAAGAGAAAATCGTTATTTACCACAGCGATACGTCCTTACAGCTGGATTTCCAGCTAACGAGGTTGAACGGAACGCGTTGCACCTCGGGACAGCAAATGGCATGAATGCGGGGCGCGACGCTTTAGCAGTTTTAGGCAACGCCGCGCTTTGGCGCAGACGTTGTCATCGCTCCGCAAGTTGTCGGTTAACTCAGCGATACTTTCCATTTTAAGCGAAAATGACCCCCACTGCTTTTCGCCGTTTAGACAGATAGATAATTAACAGATAATCCGCCGCCCATGCTATTGACCCTGTTCCGCCTGCTTGCCTGGCTGCCGTTGCCCGTACTGCACGGGCTGGGGCGAGTTGGCGGGCGCATCGCTTATGCCTGGCCGGGCAGGTACCGTCGGCGCCTGCGCGCCAATGCCGCCCAGGCCGGCTATCCCGGCGCGGCCTTCGCCCGCCGGGCCGCGGCGCAGGCCGGCGCCATGATTCTGGAGTTGCCCAAGGTATGGCTGCGCAACGAGCAAAGCCTGGGCAAAGTCGTCAGCGACGACAATGCCGTGGTCGAAGCGGCGTTGGCCGAAGGGCGCGGCATTCTGTACCTCACTCCCCATCTGGGATGTTTCGAAATCACGGCGCGCTACCTCACCCGCCACGGCCCCATCACCGTCATGTTCCGCCCTCCGCGCAAAGCGATTCTCGCGCCCGTCATGGAAAGCGCGCGCAACACGTCGGCCCTGCGCGCCGTACCGGCCACCATGCAGGGCGTGCGCGAATTCGTGCGGGCGCTCAAGCGCGGCGAAGCCGTGGGCATGCTGCCCGACCAAGCCCCTGGCAAAGGCGACGGCGTCTGGGCGCCGTTTTTCGGACGCCCCGCCTACACCATGACCCTGCCGGGCAAGCTGGCCACTCAAACAGGGGTGGCCATTATTCTGACCGCCGGCGAACGCTTGCCGGCGGGCCGCGGCTGGCGCATCCATTATTTGCGCCTGCCCGAGCCCCTGCCCGCCGATCCGGTCGAGCAGGCCACGCTCATCAACCAGACCATGGAAACCCTGATACGCCGCTTTCCCGCGCAATATCTGTGGAGCTACAACCGCTACAAAACCCCGGCCGGGGCGCCGCCCCCGCCTACCTAGCGCGGCAACGCAAAACCGCAAGGCATTTCTTCCAGCATCCGCATCCCAGCCCATGAGACTCGACAAACAGAAATTTCTGACCTCGATCTTTTCGTACTTCGGCCGCTGCTCCGACGCCACCCGCCTGCGCTGGGGCCGCGTGCTGGGCTGGCTGTCGGCCAGGCTGCTGCGCTCGCGCGCCCATATCGTGCGCACCAACCTGGCGCTGTGCTTTCCCGGCCTCGACGAACCTCAACGACAGGCCATGCTGGCCCGTCACTTCCGCCTGCTGGCCCAGTCCATGATCGACCGCGGCCTCATCTGGTTCGGCTCACCCGAACGCATTCTTGAAACCATCCGCATCAACGGGCTGGACCACCTTGACGCGCTGCTCAAAGCCAAGCGCCGCATCATTCTGCTGGCCCCGCATTTCATCGGCCTGGACGCCGCCGCCACCCGCCTTACCCTGTTCCTGAAGGAATCCGCCACCCTGTACACCCCGCAAAGCAATGCCGACGTCGACACCATCGTGCGCGAGGGACGCGGCCGCTTCAACACGGTTCACCTCATCAGCCGCCGCGACGGCGTGCGCGGCCTCATCCGGCAACTGCGCGCCGGCGTGCCCGTGTACTACCTGCCCGACATGGACTTCGGCCTCGACGGCGCCGCCTTCGTGCCCTTTTTCGGCATCCAGGCCGCCACCCTGCTCACCACCGCGCAAATCGCCAAGAACTGGGACGCCGCCGTCGTCCCCATCGTCAGCCGCCTGAACGCCGAAACCGGCCAATACCAGGTCGACGTGCTTCCGGCGCTGGAAGACTTTCCCGGCGACCAGACCCTGGAAGAAGCCACCGCCCGCATCAACGGGCTCATCGAATCCTGGATACGCCCCGACCCCGCCCAGTATTACTGGGTGCACCGCCGCTTCAAGACCCGCCCCGAAGGCGAGCCGCGACCTTATTGAGCGAGCTGGCCGCCCGAAGCATCCACCGTGCCCCGGCGCGGCGAATGGGCGTGCAGTTCCGGCATGGCGTCTAAAGAACATACAACGCTCACGCTAAAACGACCCATAATGCGCTCACCCCTGTTAAGCTAATAAAGTTTCCTGTATACATATTCAAGCAATACACCCCAGCGGTAGGCCATGATCTGGAACTTCACCAAAATGCACGGCGCCGGCAACGATTTCGTCGTTCTCGACGGCGTGCGCCAAGCCATCGAAATCACGCCTGAACGCGCGCGCGCCCTGGCCGACCGCCATTTCGGCGTGGGCGCCGATCAAATCCTCCTGGTCGAAAACCCGCTGCACCCCGACGCCGACTTTCGCTACCGCGTCTTCAACGCCGACGGCAGCGAGGTCGAACACTGCGGCAACGGCGCCCGCTGCTTCGTGCGTTTCGTGCACGAACAAGGCCTGTCCAAGCGCAATCCCCTGCGCGCCGAAATCTGCACTGGCCTCATCGTGCTCAACGAATCCGAGTCCGGCGAAGTCGCCGTCGACATGGGGCAAACCCGTTTCGAACCCGCGGACGTGCACTTCGACACGCAAGGCCTGCAATCACGCGCCATGGCCAACGATACGCTCTGGACGCTGCCTCTTGCCGACGGCAGCGCGCCCGAGCTCTCGCTGGTGGCCATCTCCAACCCCCACGCCGTCCAGGTCGTAGAAAACGTCGACACCGCTCCCGTCGCGCGAACCGGGCCGCTCATCGAGTCCAACCCGCGTTTCGCCCAGCGCGTCAACGCCGGTTTCATGCAGGTCGTCGACCGCCACAGCATCAAGCTGCGCGTCTACGAACGCGGCGCGGGCGAAACCCTGGCCTGCGGCACGGGCGCATGCGCCGCCGTCGTTGCGGGCATACGCCGCGGCCTGCTGGACAGCCCGGTTCTGGTTCACACACGGGGCGGCCCGCTCACCATTGAATGGAACGGCGCCAGCCTGCGCATGAGCGGCCCTGCCGCCACCGTATTCTCGGGCCAGATCGACATCGACGCCCTTACCCAGTCACTCAATCTCAAGGATGCAAGCAAGCCATGAGCGCTGCCAACCTCACCGCCGACGACGTCGCCGTATTTCTTGCCGAGAACCCCGATTTCTTCCAGCAGCACGCCGACCTGTTCTCCTCGCTGCGCGTTCCGCACCCCAACGAGACCCGGGCCATCTCCCTGGGCGAAAGGCAAATCCTCACGCTCAGGACCAAGGCCAAGGAATTGGAATGGAAGCTGTCGGGCCTTATCCACAACGCGTCGGGCAACGAGAAAATCAGCAAGACCCTTACCGCATGGTGCAGCCGCATGCTGGCCGAGCCCGATCCCCTGAACCTGCCCGGCCATATCGTGCGCAGCCTCAGCGACCTCTTCGACCTGCCGGCCATCGCCCTGCGGCTGTGGGATATTCCCGCCCTGGGCCACGACAACGAGTTCACCCAGGACGTCACCCCCAGCATCCGCCAGTACGCGCAAGAGCTCCAGCACCCGTACTGCGGCCCGCTCAAGGAACAAGAAGCCGCTTCGTGGCTGGGCACGCCTCCCGCCTCGCTGGCCATCGTGGCGCTCAAGCCGCACAGCCGGACCCAGCCCTTCGGCCTGCTGGTTCTGGGCTCCGACGAAACCGATCGCTTCACCCCCGACATGGGCACGGCCTTCCTGGGCACCATCAACGAATTGGCCAGCGCCAGCCTGACCCGCCTGGAAAGCCTCGACAACCCGCCCGAAAGCGCCTGACACGGTAATCGGCCATGCACGCGCTGCCCGCCCCGATGGAACAGTGGCTGGTTCATCTGCAAGCCGAGCGGCGCTATTCCGACCACACCTTGCAGGGCTACCGGCAGGATCTGCACCACCTCGTGAAGATCCATCCCAATACCCCCCTGCCGGACTTCTCCGAAAGCCATATCCGCCAGGCGCTGGCCAAGCTGCATGCGCAAGGCCTCAAGCCGCGCAGCCTGGCTCGCGCCCTGGCCGCCTGGCGCGGCTTCTTCCAATGGTGGGCGCCCTCCGCCGGCCTGCGCCACAACCCCGCGGCGGGCGTGCGCGCCCCCAAGGTGCCGCGCAGCCTGCCCAAGGCGCTATCGGTCGAACAGGCCCAGGCCCTGCTCGACCGGCCAGGCCTGCCCCAGCCCAAAACCCCGGTGGAGTGCCGCGACCAGGCCATGTTCGAGGTGCTGTACTCCAGCGGCCTGCGCCTGGCCGAACTGGTCAGCCTGGACTGGCGCTACACCCGGCAAGGCGCATACGAATCGCAAAGCTGGATACAACTGGACGAAGCTGAAGCCACCGTTCGCGGCAAGGGCAATAAAACCCGCAGCGTGCCGCTGGGAACCCAGGCAATCCAGGCCATCCGCCTGTGGCTGGACGAACGCCCCAAACTGGCCATGTACGCCAGTCAAAACGCCGGGCGGCCATCGCGCCCTGGCTTGGGCTCGGACATTGAATCAACGGCCGGCGCCGCACCCGGCCCAGGCGCCGAATCCAGCCTCGAAGCCATCGATGCCTCGGCCGCCCTGTTCCTGGGCGTGCGCGGCAAGCGCATTTCGCCGCGCGTCGTGCAGGTGCAATTGAACAGGCTGGCCGCGCTTGCCAACCTGCCCGTGCACGTGCATCCGCACAGCCTGCGCCACAGTTTCGCCAGCCATGTTCTGCAGTCGGCCCAGGACTTGCGCGCCGTCCAGGAAATGCTGGGCCACGCCAATATTTCCACCACCCAAATCTACACACGCCTGGACTTCCAGCACCTGGCCAAGGC
>CALMPB010000087.1 GCA_937871985.1 uncultured Burkholderiaceae bacterium | reverse complement strand
ACCCTCGCCCGCGCCGCCCGCGACAAGGACACTTGCGATGTTACCTACCTCGTGCGCTAGGGTCGAATAATAGTCGTCGCTGGTGTGGAAGTCGGCAAACTCCGGCATGACGACATGATCGCTGCTCGGCTGATAATAGGGCTGGGAACCATGATGCCGGACGGTGACGGGCACGCGGACAAAGAGGGCGTCTAGCTCGGCGTCCCGCTCGTCGGGATTGGTCGCGGTGATGATCGGCGCGGGGGTGGGATATTTCGCCTCAATGCCGTCGATCTGCTCGGCATTGAAAACGGTGTAACGCTTGAGGAACGCCACCTGACGCTTGCCGTCCTCGCCCCCCTGATCGCCGCCACGGTCGCCCCTGTCGGCGTCCACCTCGATCTTGTTGGCATAGACGACGGTAGAGCCCTTCTCGCCCTTCCTGACGCATCCCCCAAGCGCGAGCGCCTGCTTGAAGGTCAGCCAATGCGGGGAGGCATAGCCCTTCGTCATCGACGCAACCCACAGGGTCAGGACATTGATGCCCCGATAGGGAACGCCAGTGGAACGCAGCGGGATATTGGGCGCGGGGCTGCCATTCCACGATTTCGACCAAGGCCGGGTGCCTGCCTCGATCATCGCGATCATCTGATCGGTGATTTCCTGATAGATGTCGGCTCGATTGTCGGTGATCCGTCCCATGATGTCTTCCTTTCCTTTGAGGCTGAAAGCCGGTCGCAACAGCAACCGGCTCTGCCTTTCCGGCGAGGAACGGGATGGGGAGGGAGGGCGAGAATCTGGCCTCTGGCGCGGGCGAGCCGCCTAGCGCGGCCGACGCTTCGTAGGGCGTCGGGTGCCGCGGTTGGCGGATTACACGGGGGGCCTGATTGTCGTTCGGGAACGAAAGGGCAGCCGCCCTTGGTGTTCCCCGGCACCGGTCTGGCCTCCGGGGGAGGGCAGGGTGGCCAACAGGCTGTGCCGCGCCTGTAGCGCGACATAGGGGTGTGCCACGTGGCACACCTGCCTTGCAGCAACGCGACGCAGAAAAATTTGGGCAGAGGGGGAGGCCGTGGGGGCTCCCGCTGGATGGTTACTCGGTTGATACGCCAGGAGTGTACCCTGAGCGGTTCCTATATGGGGATGTCCTATGCTTTGTAGGCCCCGTGCGGCTCCCGGGAGGGCGGTCCAAGAGGCTGGGGAGGGGGTGGCCCCTGAGCCCTGTGGGGCGCCCGTAGTGCCGCCCCCTCAAACTTGAATCGCCTTCGCGCGAGGGACATATTTGCGGTCAGAAAGGATAATCATATGGCTGCGAAAAAGCAAAAGGACAGCAGCGCCGATCTGCGAACGAATGAGAAGAAGTGGACCAAGCCGCTGATGGATGCGGGCTGGACTGCATTGCCGAGCGTCATCATCGAAAATCAGCGCCAGCTCATGCTGTCGCCGCTCGATCTCAATATCATCGTGTATCTGGCGAGCAAATGGTGGACGGCGGAGGGCAAGCCCTTTCCGTCCAAGACCACGATGGCGAAGGCGATGGACGTTCATCCGCGCACGATCCAGAAGCACATCGCTGCGCTGGAGGGGGCAGGGTATATCCGTCGCGAGGAGCGGCGGACCGAAACTGGCAGCCGCACCAACATCTACCATCTCGATGGGCTGATTAAGGCCGTAGCGCCGTTCGCGGTCGAGAAGCTGGCTGAGATCAAGGACAAGGCCGAGTTGGCGAAGCGCCGTCAGAACCGGGCCGGGGCGCCTAAGCTGCGTCTGGTACAGGATGACGACGAGTGAACGCGCATATCCAAGATCCACCCCCGAAGGTGGAACCGAGGGTTACGGCCGCGCCAAGCATCCGTCAGCTCTACTGGTGTGACTTTCCGCAAGACGCCCAGCTCCCGGAGTTCTGGAAGCGGCGCCCCGTCATCATCGTGTCGTTCAAGAATACGCTGCATGGCGCGGTCACGGTCGTTCCGTGCTCGACGGCAGCGCAGCCAGGAAACAAGTGGGCCTTTCCGCTGCAGACCACGATTGACGGTCGGGCGGCGTTCGCGATCTGCGACAAGCTGACGACCGTGGCGGTGAGCCGGCTAATCCCTGACAAAGGCGGCATCATGCGAATGCCGGTCGGGGAGTTCGACGACATGCTGCGCCTTGTGTTGGCCTGGCTGCCGGTGCCCTCGACGCCCCCGTCGCCGCCTCAGGGGGTGCCGCCTACGCCCACCGGTTCCGGCGCGTAAGGCCGGTTGATGTCCTTTCAGATTTTAGTTGAATCGTAAGGGATGGGTTTCTACATGGGGAGCACGCGCGGCCTCCCCCTAGGGAGTGTCCGTTTCCCGCGAGGGAACTAAATGGTCGGGGCCGCCTCAAAAGGGCGGCCCTTGGCTTATCTGCGGCACTGGCACGCAGCCCGCAAGCTTCAGACATAATGACCTGCTCGCCGGTAGATTGGCATCGAGTCGTCCAGTCGCATGGCAGGGAAGGGCGGAACGTCGTCGGCCGCCGCTTAGGCAGAGCAATAAATTCGCTGTGAGCGGATTTTATTCGTTGACTAGCGAAGTGCGCTGGGGCATCACACTCTCGTTCAGTTTGAAAGGGGATGTGTCGCCATCAACCGAGGGGGAAACCCCTCCTGGAGAAGAAACCTTCTCTGCTTTGTGGCTCCGTGCGTGCGAGCGAGCGGCGCCGCGGGCGGCCACCGGACGGCCCGGTGTCCGCCTTGGTGTTCAGGGTTAACGTGCTTCTACCCCACCCTCCAAAGCCTCGGCGGCGCCCCTGCATGGTGTGGGGGTTGGCAGAGGAGGACGCCATGCGAAAGCTTGGTCTGAACGAGAAGCGTGCGCGAACGAAGACGGTGCGACGGCAGCATTGGGCAAAGCGCCTGATCCGTCCGTCCACTTTGAAGACGGTGGTGGCCTTGGGGCGAGTGGTGGTGCAACTGCTCCACATCGCCCTCTCCATCATCAAGGTTTTCCGCCAGTAATTCGCACCCTGAATAGCCTCCTGAAAGGAGATGCAATGTTGGGTGAAGCTCTTCGCTTGATCCGAGTCTATCACGACCTCAAGCAAAAGCAGGCGGCTGAGCGGTTGGAGGTTTCGACGTCGTATCTGTCGGAAATCGAACGCGGCCTGAAGACGCCCACGCTGGACATCATCCAGCGCTATGCCACTGTCTTCGACATGCCTGTCTCGTCGATCATGTTCTTTTCGGAGAACCTCGATCAGAAGAGCACGCTCGACCAGGCACGGACGTTTGTAGCTGGTAAGGTAGTGAGCCTGCTACAATTCCTTGAGGCGCGGTCCGGTCGGACCCATGCCGAATAAGACGGTCATCCCGCTCAATCAGTCGCAGCTCTATAAGCTCACGAGTCCGCGCCGCCTCGCTGACGTGCTCGGCCTTGCAGAAGCTGAGCTGCGGGCAATGGCGACCGGGCCGGATCGGTATCGGCAGTTTGAGATTGAGAAGAAGAGTGGCGGAACACGTCCGGTTGAAGATCCGGTCGCGCCGCTCAAGCGTGTACAGGGCCGTATCGCCAAGATGCTGGCGCGGATCGAGCCGCCATCTTTTCTGTTCTGCCCGGTGAAGGGGCGATGCTACGTCAGCAATGCCGCGCGCCATCGCGGCAACCGCGTCGTTCACTGCCTCGACATCAAGAAGTTCTTCCCCAACACGCCCCGTGTGCGGGTGATCGCGTTCTTCCAAAGCATCATGGGATGCCGCGCCGACGTTGCCGGCCTTCTTGGTGATCTTTGCACGTTCGAGGGTCATTTGCCGACGGGCAGTCCCCTCAGCCCGATCCTGGCATATTATAGCTATCACGATATGTGGGCCGAGATCGCGGCGTTCTGCACGGCCAAGGGCTACACGCTGACGGTCTATGTCGATGACGTGACAATTTCCGGCGCGAAAGTGCCCGTAGCAGATGTTTGGCATGTGCGGCGCATGATCCACCGGACAGGGCTGCGCTATCACAAGCTCAAGCACTATGTGGATCGGCCAGCGGAGATCACGGGTGTCGTCGTTCGCGACGGGAAGGTCGTCGTGCCCAATCGCCAGCGCCTGAAGCACCGTCAGACGATGTTCGCCCTCCAGCAGCCCGGGAGCGGCGATCAACGCCTGAAGGGCCGTCTGAGCGGCTTGGCGGGTCAAATGCGCCAGATAGATAGCATGAACGAACCGGGTTGATTGACGCCGGTTCCTGCGACCTTAGCAGGGCTTGCGGCTGACGATCGATCCCGGCTCAACACGCGCATACCCATATTCACGCTGATATTCGCGCGCGGCGGTTTCTACGTCGGTGCGCGAGGGGCCACCGGGAACGAAGCAGTTGATGTGGCGCTTGCCGCCTTCTTGAGCATCAACGACCGGGGCTGTTGAAAAATGCGCCGCTGGTGGCTGGGTCCGGTTGGGGGCGGAATG
>CALMPB010000086.1 GCA_937871985.1 uncultured Burkholderiaceae bacterium | reverse complement strand
CGCAGTTGGGCTGTGCAAAACCCATTGAATATGCCGACCAGCAGACCGGTAAACAGGCCAGCGCCAATACCGGCGGCCACCAGAAGCGCCGGCGCCAAGCCCGCGTCGGCCTGGCCCGCCGTCATGGCCAGCGCGGACAACACGCTGACCAGCGAGACCGTCGAGCCGAGCGACAGGTCGAAGCCTCGGATCAGGATCACCAACATCTGGGCGCTGGCAAAGATGGTCATATAGCTGGCCTGAGTTATCAGGTTGAGCAGGTTGCGGCCAGATACGATGCGCGGCTCTATCGCGGCCAAGATTGCCAGCAGCACCGGTACCAAGAGCCAGAACAAGTACCGACTTAGCCAACCCTTAAGTTGCTTGAACCAGGAGGTGGGTGTATGAGCAGCAGCGATGAGGCTCATGCGGTTTTCCCCTTTTTGCGATAAACATCCATGGCCACGACCAGAACGATGAACAGCCCCATAACAATGGTTTGCGCTTTACTTTCGATGCGCAACAGATCCATGGCGTTATTCAACAGCAACATGAACAACGCGCCCAGCGCGACGCGATGGGCCTTGCCGACGCCGCCATGCAGGCTAACTCCGGCAATGACGGCTGCTCCGATACTTTTGAGGGCGAT
This sequence comes from uncultured Burkholderiaceae bacterium, assembly GCA_937871985.1. The sequence continues at coordinate 4,486 of CALMPB010000086.1, read as the reverse complement.
GCCATCGCCCAGTGAGCCCTGACCGGAACCCAGTTGGGCGGTGAGCAACAACGCTGCCAACGCGGCCAACAGACCGCTGGCCATATAGACACCGATCTGGCTGCGCAGAACGGACAGACCGGAAACGCGCGCGGCATAGGGATTGCCTCCGATGGCATACAGATGCACGCCGAGGGCGGTCGCGCGCTGTATCCATGCCATCAGCCCCACAACCAGCAAAGCGACATAGACAGCGGCTGGCAGACCTAGCCACGAGGCACGTCCAATGGTAATGAACGCCTTGGGAAGGCCGTAGATGGGAATACCATTGGTCAGCAGCAGAGCGAGCCCACCGATGATGGAAGCCGTGGCCAGTGTCGCCATGAAGGGCGCAATACGCAGCACGGCAACGCATAGGCCATTGCACAGGCCGACAAGCAGACCAGCGCCTAGTCCGGCCAAGATGCCCAGCAGGCTGACCAGTTCTGGCGGCAAAGTTTTGCCCAAGCCGGCCATGACACTGGCACTGACGACGCTGGTCAGCGCCATGGTGGCACCGACGGACAGGTCGAAACCACGAGCGATCAACACCAGCATTTGACCGATGGCGACGATCATCAGTAAAGAAGCGCCTCGCAACAGGTTCAACATATTCTGGCCACTGAGGAAACGCGGCTCGATGAACGTGAGCACCACAGCAATGATAAGGATGGCGGCAGGAAGCAGGCCGACGGCAGGCAGCAGACGTTTGCCATCAGGTAGTGTTTGCGTCAGACTCACGGTGCAGCCCCTTGCACAAGGGTGGAGGGGGTCTCCTGTTTGGGAAAGAAGTGCGCCAGGATCGCGGATTCGGAAAAATCCCGGCGTTCGAAGTGGGCGGCAATGCAGCCATCATGCATTACGTACAGGCGATGCGACAGCCCCATGACCTCGGGCAGTTCGGACGATACCAGGATGATGGTCTTGCCCGCTTCGACCAGACTGCGCATCATGTCGTAGACCTCGAGCTTGGCACCGACATCGATACCAACGGTCGGCTCGTCGAATATGAAGACTTCCATGGGGCGCGAAAGGCCGCGCGCCAACAAGACCTTTTGGCGGTTACCCCCCGACAGATTGCCCACTTGCGGTTCAATGGCGGGGGGGCGCAGCTTGAGTTGGCCCATGATGCGAGTGACGACAGACTTTTCAGAAGCCAGACGCAACAGGCCGCCTCTGGAAAACTCTGGACGCCGAAGCGCCGCCATCGACGCGTTCTCGCGTATGGGCCGCGTCAGCGCCAGGCCCTCTCGAGCACGATCCGACGGAAAATAGCAGATACCCTGATCCAGGGCATCCAGCGTATGCTTGATGCGCAAAGGCTTACTCTTGTAATGCACATGACCCGCCGCGATGGAGCCCATGCCGTACAGGGCGCGTACGAGTTCGGACTTGCCGCAGCCAGCCAGGCCGGCGACGCCAACGATTTCACCGGCTCGCGCCTGGATCGAAGCATGTTTGACGCTACCGTCGGCCAGGGTCATCTCCTGGACATCCAGCGTCACCTGGCCTGGCGATGCTGGGATATCCGGAAAAAGAATGCCGATCTGGCGTCCGGTCATCAATTCGATCAACTGTTCGTCAGTGACGTCGGCCTGATTGACCGTCGCGATATGGCGACCGTCGCGCAATACAGTTATACGATCCGCCAGCCGTGAGATTTCACGCATGCGGTGCGAAACATAGATAATAGCGACGCCTTGCACACGCAGCTCATCCACCAAAGAGAACAGGCGCTCGGCTTCGGCATCCGTGAGCGAGGCCGTGGGCTCATCCAAGATCAGGACGCGCACATCGGTCAACATCGCCTTTGCGATTTCCACCATCTGTTGTTGGGCGCGCGAAAGATCGGCGACCAGCGTGTCCGGTTGCAGCTTGAAGCCCAGGCGCTGAATTACGCTCAGTGCCTGTTCGCGCATAGCGCGACGATCCAGCACACCCATGCGGCCAGGCTCACGCCCCAGAACCAGGTTCTGCTCGACACTCAATTCGCCGATCAGACTGAACTCCTGAAAGACAGGCTGAATGCCCAGACGCCTGGCCTTGACAGGGGTCAGCGCGCCCAGGGGTTGGCCATCGAAAGCATAGCTGCCCGCATCAGCGGAAAACGTGCCGGCAATGATATTGATAATGGTGGACTTGCCCGCACCGTTCTCGCCAAACAGCACATGAACCTCGCCCGGACGCAGTTCAAAGTCCACGCCATCCAGCGCACGCACACCGGGAAACAGCTTTACGATGCCTGTCAGGCGCAGCAAAGCGCGATCGTTTGACTGCCCAGCGGGGATAGCGCCCCCGCCAGGCAGCGCGGACGTCACGTTACTTGACACTGGCTTCAACGGTGTAAACGGCTTTGTAGTTGGAAGGCGCGAGAACGGCGCTCATGTCAATATCGGCGAGGCTTTCCTTGGACACCATGCGTGGGATGGGGCTCAGGAACGCGGGAACCTTCTGGCCTTCAAGCGCGCGAATGGCCAAGTCGACCGAAAGACGGCCCTGCAGCACAGGATATTGCGTAGCGAAGCCCAGAATTTGGCCATTACGCAAGGCATTCAGCATGGCTTGGTTTTCATACGCGGCAATCAGCTTGACATCATTGCGCCCTGCTTCCTGGATAGCACCGATAGCGGCCTCGACCATGGCGGCGTTGCCCCACAGTACATTCACGTCGGGATAGGCTTGCAGCGCATTTTGAACCAGGCCCAACTGCACGGCCACACCGCTGTCGCCAAATTTTTCATCCAGCAATTTCAGCTTGTCGCTTTTGGCGATGACGTTCTTCAGGCCTTGGGCAAATTGCTCGGCCCACCCGGAGCCCGCTGGGCCAGGCAGGGCCACAATCTTACTGACCTTGTTGCCCGCCACTTTGGCCAGATATTGACCGGTTTGCTCGCCCATGATGACGTTGTTGGCAAACACTTTGGAGGTAGTGGGAGCTTTGTCGACAGGGTTGAGGACGGCAATAACGGGCTTGCCGGCCTTCTTCGCTTCACTGAACTTGCGCGCCAGGCCCGCTTCGGAAATGGCGCCCACAATCAGCGCGTCGAAATCCGAGGCCATGCAATCATCGAACTGCGCCAATTGCTTGGGCAGATTCTCGTAGCCACCGGCCTGATAGATGGTAACGGCAACACCTTGACGCCTGGCTTCCTCGACAATGCCGTAATCCATCGCGAGCCAGATGGTGTCTTTCATATGAGGGAAAAGGGCACAGATCTTCCAGGGTTTGCTGGCCTTCTCCTGAGGCGAGTAGTTGATGACCTTAGCCTTGCCAGCGCTGAGATCTTCGATCTGGGCGGACCAGCCCTGGTTGGGTGCTTGTGCGAAAGACAGCGCGGGAAGCGCCAGAGCAGCATAAACAAGCCATTTTTTCATGTATTTCACCTTCGGAAGAGAATGCACGCGAGGTGCATTCGGGGGAAAGTAAGGGCAGCAAGATTATTTATTCGATCGAACGACCAATTATAAGCGGAAGAATGTTTGAGTTGTAAGAAAAAAAGAGTTTGGAGATTAGGGAATTACCCGAAGCACTTCCCCGAGCATCGAGGACGGGGTTTAGCTATGCGTCAACTGCCGTACGCTCTGGGAGGTGGATTCTGCCTGCATCCCTGTCGCCAGGAAGTGCGTCAGTTGCGCCACCAATTCATTCAAGTCATCAGACTCATAGCGCCCATCCGATAGATCGTGCAGCCGGTCGACGCCAGACAGCATGTACAGGTAGGCGCCGATCAGAAAGGTGAATCGCCAATTCAGGTCGGCCGGGTCGATGTGCGGCAACAGGGCCTCCAGAACGGCAATATAGCGCTTGGACGAAGGGTCATAGACCTCGCGCCGCAATCGGAAAGCCAGCTCTTCGGGCTCATTGTGCAGGCGCGCCTGCAGCCGCATGAAGGCCAACCCAGCGGCGCCGCTGCGCTTGAGATCGAACTGGGGCTTCAGGTAGGCGGCAACGATTTCATGAACCGAGGGATGGCCGTCAGTGCGTTGCAGGAGACCGTCCAAGTACTGTGTTCGTTGCTCACTGAGCAAGGTGCCGCGGCGTCTGAAAACATCTTCGAACAGCTTTTGCTTGGATCCAAAATAGTAAGAAATCATGGACTGCTGGACGCCGGCCGCCGCCGCGATCATGCGCGTGGAGGTCGAGGCATAGCCTTGGTAAGCGAATAGCTTCTCGGCTTCATCGAGAATGAGATTGCGGGTGTCCCTGTCACCGACAGGGCGGCCCGGGCCCCTGACGGGCATGGTGGAAGTCATGGATTCGAAACGGCCGTGGAACAGGAAAAGGAGGTATGCCGAGCGTCTTGCCCGGATACTGAGCGGTTATTTCACGATCGTCAAATGGGGGCGTCTGGCAGTAGGCCGACCTCGTCCAGAGTAACTTCCACCTGACAAAGGTATGTTCGGCACTCGCACGAACTCTAACGCCAAGAAGGCAGGCTGTCAACACTGAGTCTCGTTCAACATGAGA
>CALMPB010000085.1 GCA_937871985.1 uncultured Burkholderiaceae bacterium | reverse complement strand
GCCGGCAACCGCGTCGGCATGACCAACTCCGACGGCGTCTACGTCGACAACCTGCGCATCGACACCGGCGACTGCAGCGGCCCGCGCAGCGCCCGCAGCGTGCTGATGCATCCGGACGTCGATGCGGCGGTGTTCGAAACCGCGCGGGGCGGCATCCTGCGCGAAGGCCTCGCCTTCGACCGCTGCAACGTCGCCATCGTCACCAACATCGGCATGGGCGATCACCTCGGCCTGGGCTACATCAGCACCGTCGAGGATCTGGCCGTGGTCAAGCGCGTCATCGTGCAACACGTGCATCCCGGCGGCACCGCCGTGCTCAACGCCGCCGACCCCATTGTGGCGGAGATGGCCTCAAGCTGCCCGGGTTCAGTCACCTACTTCGCCGAGGATCGCAACCATCCGATCATGGCGACGCACCGGGCCCAGGGCCTGCGCGTCGTCTACCGTGATGGCGACGCCATCGTCGCGGCCCAGGGCAGCGAGGAAACCCATTTCCCGCTGGCCGAGATCCCGCTCACGCGCAATGGCACCATCGTCTTCCAGGTCGAAAACGCCATGGCCTCGATCGCCGCGGCCTGGGCGCTGGGCCTGGACTGGAGCATCGTCCGCCGCGGCCTGGCGACCTTCGTCAACGACGCCCAGACCGCGCCGGGCCGCTTCAACGTGTTCGATTACCGCGGCGCCACCGTGATCGCCGACTACGGCCACAACCCCGATGCGATCCAGGCCCTGGTGCGCGCGGTCGATGCCATGCCCGCCAAGCGCCGCTCGGTGGTCATCAGCGGCGCCGGCGATCGGCGCGATGAAGACATCCGCATGCAGACCGAGATCCTCGGCGAAGCCTTCGACGACGTGCTGCTGTACCAGGACCAATGCCAGCGCGGCCGCGCCGACGGCGAAGTGCTGGCGCTGCTGCAGCAAGGCCTGATCAACGCCAGTCGCGCCCGCCACATCGAAGAGATCCACGGCGAATTCCTGGCGATCGACAAGGCATTGGCGCGCCTGAATGCGGGCGATCTCTGCCTGATCCTGGTCGACCAGGTGGAAGAGGCCCTGGCGCACATTGCCCGCCGCATCGGCGAAGCCTGACGCCGCGCGGCGTCGCAGCACAAGCAAAAGGGGCGCCCAGCGCCCCTTTTGCTTGTGCGCCGCGACAGCCTAACCACGCAAGACCGTGTCCGGCGCGGCGGCCTGATACCGGTCCGTCACGTGCGTGCAACCCAACGTCGCCATGGCGGCCAGCGTCAGCAGGATCGTGCCGAGGATTCGTTGCGTCATACCTGTCCTTTTTCGAGTGATGTCGACGATCACGCCAACCGCCAGGCGGTATCCGGCGCAAGTTCCGACTATATCGCCGCGCCGGTTGCGCATCCAGCGCGCCGACGCCGACCCACTCGCCCGCGCCCTTGCGCCATTGGCGTGTAGACCCCGTTACCAGCCCCGCTCAAATCGGGACAATAGGTTGCTCAAATGTAACTCCCGCCCTTGGTACGCCTGCGCTACCGGCCGTCGAAAGACGGCCGATTTGACTCGTCCCCGGCAGTTACATTTACCCACAGCGTTCTTTGACAGGCCTCGCGGCCGACCTGTACCTTGAACTCAAGCTGATCAGTGCCCAACTCAACCGCGAACGCAGCAGCTTATCGGCCATAAGCCCGCAGCGTCCGCCACAACGAAGAGAGGTCACCATGAACAACGACATCATTGCTGGCAAGTGGAAGCAACTTACCGGTAAGGCCAAAGCGGCCTGGGGTGAACTCACCGACGACGAGTTGACCCGTACCGAAGGCAACGCCGAACGCCTCGCTGGCCTGATCCAGGAGCGCTACGGCAAGACCAAGGAACAGGCGGAAAAGGAAGTGCGCGATTTCTTCGATCGCAACCCCTGATCCCGAGCCACCAGGAGAAGCCGACATGTTGCACTACGCCGTAGTTTTCTTCGTCATTGCGATCATCGCGGCAGTCCTGGGCTTCGGCGGCATCGCCGCCGGCGCCGCGGGCATCGCCAAGATCCTGTTCTTCGTCTTCCTGGTTCTGGCGCTGCTGTCCATTCTGGGCGGCGCTTTCCGCAAGAAATAGAAGAACATCGCACCCAAAGAACTTTCGCTTAGCCGTTGCGTCACAAACGCGCTGAACCACACACAAGGAGCACAACTATGGAATTTCGCAAGCTGATCGCCGCCGCCGCACTGGGTACGGGCGCTGTCTTCACTTCCATGGCCTTTGCCGCCAATGACGGCAAGCCCAAGCAATCCGTGGGCGAATACGCGTCCGACGCGACCGTGACCACCAAGGTCAAGGCCGCCTTCGTAGCCGACAAGCAACTGAGCGCGCTGGACATCGCCGTCGAAACCACCGATGGCGTGACCAAGCTGACCGGTAGCGTCGGCACCGCCGCCGAAGCCGATCATGCCGCCACCGTGGCACGCGGCGTCGAAGGCGTGAAGCAGGTCATGAACGACATCAAGGTCGACCCGGCCAAGAACAAGAAGTAAACCGCCGGCCCTTGATGGCCATGCAATGAATAACGGCGCCTGTGCTCACACACAGGCGCCGTTATTCATTGGGCACGGGATGGCGCCAGCCCGAAGCCCGCACCGGACCGCTTTGCCGCCAGCGGCGCCGCGGCCCGCGTGACAGGCACAGCCCGGTCATGCCGGACCCGCGCGCACACTCAGACGTCCACCGTGCCGCGCCCGATCTCCAGCGCGCGGCCGCCCACCTGGATGCGGCCATCGGCCTGCACATCCAGCAGCAACCGGCAAGGGCGGCCCATCTGGTCGCCCTGCTCCACCAGGAAACTGGCGGGCAGCGCACGCTGCCGATGCCTCAGCCAGCCGCCCAGGTTGGCGCAGGCCGATCCGGTCCCGGCATCTTCCTGCACCCCGCCGCCGGGCTTGGCGTAGAAATAACGCGTCACCACGACATCGCGCCCGTCCTGCCGGCGGTCCGGGTCGAACGCGAACAGATAGCAGACCTTGCGCCCCAGGCTGTTGGCCTGCCAGCGATCCAGCCGCGAGGCATCCGGATTCGCGCGCCGCAACGCGTCGACGTTCTTGAGCGGCACCAGTAGCTGGTCCGCGCCCGTATCCACCCAGATGGGATCATCCGCCAAGTCATCCACGTCCAGCCCCATCAGTGCGGCAATATCAGCGGCCGGCAACGCCGGCGCCGCCGTGCGCACGCCATTCGGGCAAGGCGCGGTGAAAGTCCAGGCGTCACCCTGCGCGGTGACCGGCACGACGCCGGCCTTGAATTCCAGTGTCAATGCATCGCCGCGCTTGAGCAAGTCGCGCACCACCTGCGAAGTGCCGATGGTCGGATGGCCCGCGAAACCCATCTCGAAGCCAGGCGTGAAAATGCGCACCCGCGCATCGGCCACGTCGGACGGCAGGATGAAAGTGGTTTCGGAAAGATTGAACTGCGCCGCCAGCTCGCGCATGGTGGCATCGTCCATGCCACGCGCGTCTTCGAATACGCAGAGGGGATTGCCGGTGAAGGTGCTGGAGGCGAAGACGTTCAGGAGACGGAATGCGTAGGTGGCCATGGAGGATCGTACCCGGGAGCCGCTACCGGCGGCGAAGCCCCCCAATGTAGCGCAGGGCGCCTACCAGATGGCGAAGAACAGCACCCAGGACCAACAGAAAGGCACCAGGCCGGCCGCCAGCACCAGCCATGCGGTGGTCTTCCTGACCATGCCGACCGGACGCTGGTTCAACAGGCGCGCGAACAGGCGCAGGGTCCACAGCACCGCCAGCGTCAGCAACGTGAAACGCACCGGCGTAGCCCACGCGGCGCGCACGCCTTCGTGCTTGAGCAGGTTGATGGTGGTGGCGGACAGGCCCAGGAATACGCCGATGCCGGCCGAAGGAATCAGCCCCTGGGCCAGCTTGTGCAGGCCCGGACGGAACCAACCGCCCGCAGGCTGCCCGTCCACCGGGGCCGCCGGCGCCAGCCGGTCGGCGATCCACAAGGACAGGAAAGTGGCGCCGCCCACGCACACGGTGGCGCCGACCACGAACATCAGGATGCCCGCGCCATCCAGCCACGAGAAGCTGTCGTTCACTTCCGGATAATGCGTCAGGACGAACCACGGCGCGTTGTCCATCAAGGGCCACATGATGTCGTGCTCGACCAGCCAGGTCGCCGCCCATTGCTTGGCCGTCACGTACCAGGGGCTGGCGCTCCAGAGAAACGCCCCCATGGCGATGCCCATCAGGCCGAAGCACAGCAGCACGGTCTGCCAGGGCTCGCCATCGGTGACGTTGACCACCTCTTCTTCGGGAGACCGCGGCGTCAGCGCGATGGCGCCGCGATAGCCGCTGCAGCGGCCGCACACGTGACAGTCGCCGGCGCCCTTCATGTGTCGCAAGGGCACCAGCGGCGCACAGTTGATCGGCTCGATGCGAATGACCGGATGGCGCCACTTCTCCTCGTCGACTTTGAAATGCCATGGCGCCAGCTTGGCCAGCAGGTTGAACACGCCGTTCACCGGGCACAGGTACTTGCACCAGACCCGCTTGCTGCGGCCATAGCGCCAGCCGACGATCATGGCCGCCACGGTCGAACCGCCCAGCACCGCCAGCACCGCCAGGGGATACTGGTACACGCTGACGAGCTGCCCGTAGACCGTGGTCAGCGCAAAGGCCACGAACGGCCACCCCCCCCAACGCATCCATTTGGGGATGGCATGCCCCTGGCCGCGCTCGCTGGCCCATTCGGTAAGCATGCCCTCTGGACAGAACCAGCCACACCACGCCCGTCCCAGAATGGGCATGGAGACCAGCACGAACGGCCACCATACGCCCCAGAAGGCGAACTGCGCCACGATGGTCAGGTTGTTGAATACCGAGGCCGAGTTGTCCGGCAGCGGCATGATGGCCGGCACGATCAGGAGGAAAGCGTATATCGCAACAATGCCCCACTGCAGCTTGCGCAACAGAGGGGCATGGTCTCGGAGAAAGTCGGCGATACGGGAGGTTGCCCTCCCGAGTGCAGCTGCCATGGTCAAACCTTCATTAATTCAGTCCGCTAAAAGCGCCGGTGTTCACGGTTGGCGGCGCACCATCAGGACGCGGCGCGTGCCACCACCGCGGCAGGTTTTCCACCCACCCAGCGCAGCAGCGCCCACACCACGCCCCAATACCCAACCCACAGCAGGACCGAGGTCAGGGCCGGCAGCGCACGGTAGCCGGCGAAATCCGCCAGGATCTTGCCAATGCCGGAACTGTCGCTCAGCAGCCAGGAACTATCCCAGACCGGATCGACGAGGGTCGGCAGCACGTCCAGCGAGATCAGGTGATCCAGCCCCCCCACCAGCAGTGAACCTGCCAGCAGCAGCAACAGGATTTCCGTGACGCGGAAAAAGCGGCGCCAGGTGATCAGCTTGCCGCCCAGTTGCAGCAGCCAGAAGGTCAGCAGCGCCACTGCGAACCCGGCCACGCCGGCCAGTGCCAGCTTCAGCATGTCGCTGCCGCCTTCGCCCGCAGCTACCGTGCCATACAGGAACACCACGGTTTCGCTGCCTTCGCGCGCCACCGCGATGGCTACCAGCGCGAGCAGCCCCCACCAGTTGTCGCTGGCGACCGAGGAGCGCGCCCCGCTCTCGAGCTCGCCCTTGAGGGTGCGGCCATGCTTTTTCATCCAGACGACCATCTGCACCACCAACGCGCATGCCGCCAGCGACATGATCGCCTGGAACCATTCCTGACCTTCGTCGCTGAGCCATGACGACACGCCCAGCAGCACCAGCGCCAGCGCCACGGCCAGCGCCAGGCCGACGGCGACGCCGCCCCACAGATATTTCAGTCCGCGTTTGCCTTCCGGCGTCGAGCGCAGCCAGGTGTACAGAATGCCCACCACCAGCATGGCTTCGACGCTTTCGCGCCAGACGATGAAAAGAACCTGTTCCATGTAATGCGGCCTGCCTATTCCTTGGGCTTGACGATCAGGGTGCCCTTCACCGCCTGGTGAAAGTCATCGAAGAAGGGATATTCGCCGGGCCGCGAGATGGTGATGACGACGAACGACTTCACGCCGGGGCCCAGCACCTTCTCCTTGCGCAGCGGAATGCTCTCGAATTCCACCGGCTCGTTGCTCTCGTTGATCAGTTCGATCTTGAAGCGGCCGGCGGGCACCTCCAGCGTGGCGGGTTCGAACGTACCGTCGGGCTTGAACCGCAGCGTGAAGGTTGGCAGTTCGTCGGCCAGCGCCGGCGCCACGCCGGCCAGGCCGATCAGCAACGCCGCAACGACGCGAAGCAGGGCACGCACGATCAGTAGCCGCCTTTCTTGCCGGTGCCGGCGTAGACGAATTCATATTCCAGATCGAACGGCTGGAACCAGTCGCCCACCCCGGTTTCCTTGTCGATATGACGGCCGAAGTGGCTCATCTTGTCGGCCGTCGGCGGCAGGATGGTGTACTTCAGCTTGTACTTGCCCGGGCCTTCGAGCTTGACGTTTTCGCCGTAGTGCGGGCCATCGTTGGCAACCATGGGCATGAAGGTGCCCTTCTGCACGTTCTGGCTGCCGACCTTCTGGATTTCGTACTTGACGACCAGGTAGGGCATCCATTCGCCCTCGGGAAAGCCGGTGGGGTTGCCTGCGGTGGCATGGATGTCCGCTTCGAGGTGGATGTCGGAATTCTTGGCGGGGCGCATCATGCCCGGGGGGTCCATCTCGATGGGCTGCAGATAGACCGCGCCGATTTCCATGCCGCCCTTTTCCACCGGTTTGCCGATGGGGTATTCAGCCGCTTGAGCGGCGGATACGCTCAAAGCGACAATGGCCAGGGCCAAGGCTTTCTTCATCATGTGGGTCATCCTCGAAGCACGATTGATACGACGGCTCCTATAAACATAAACAAGAACCGTTTGCATTAATGTAACGAAAAAATCTGACACCTCCCTGAATCGGAACAGTCTGAAATTGATGGACGATTGCGTCCCATCAAGCAAAACAAAAGCCGGCGGGCAGTGCCTCGCCGGCTGATCCAGATTTGCCGCGCGGCGGGGCCGCGCCCTTGTCAGGACTTGCGGCCGCCGCCCTGCGCACCGCCAGGCGTGAACGGGAAGGTCGAGAACATGGCGCGGGTCTGGTCCTGCATCTGGTCCTGCATCTGCACGAACAGGTTTTTGCTCTGGTCGATGTAGTTGTTCATCATGTTCTGCAGCATGGGCGTCTGCACGTTCATGAACTGGGCCCAGGCTTCGGGACCGAACTGGCTGCCATACAGCCCCTTGGACTGTTCGGCCATGCGCTGCTGGATTTCCATGAAGGCCTGGATGTTCTTTTCCAGATAGGAGCCCATGATGCCCTGCATGGCGTGGCCGTAGAAACGGATGATCTGCGACAGCATGTTCGACGAGAACATGGGCATGC
>CALMPB010000084.1 GCA_937871985.1 uncultured Burkholderiaceae bacterium | reverse complement strand
CGGGTTCGGGCACCGAAGACTTTCCGACGCCTGGCGGCGTCCGAAACTCTCAACGTAAGGAGAAAGGCAGGTTTGAGGCGAGAGGCACAAGATAGTTGTAATTGGACGAGGTTGCTGGAAACACCTGATTATCGCCACCCTCCCACCGATTTCCCAAAGAGGATCGAGAAACAGAGCAAATGCTACGAAAGCGGTGTGGATCGCCAAGTCGCACTATTTGCGGAGTAACCAATCGAAAGCGTGGATTATCGCGTCCCGACCTTCGCTCCTGATGGGTGCGCCGTGTGCTGTCAGCACCGCCACTGTGGGCCACGCCAAAATGCGTTGCACCGCGTGCCGAGCGCCATCCCGATCACGAAAGGTCATTCGGAATTTTCGGGGAACGGTCGGCCTGATTGCTGTAAGAAAGTCCAACTTTGCGATGATGGCTCGCCATCCTCGGAACCATCCGCGCTCAAAATTTTGGATGAGGTCGGTGAAAATTGCCGTTTGGCTTCGACGGTGGAAAAACACGACTTCCGTCGTGATCCTGTTTCCTCCCATGACGACCTGATCGATTTCATTCGACCACTCCGGCGCAGGCGTGTGTTCAAGGTCATAGTCCCACTTTAAGTCCGATCGTTTGACGCGTAACGCTGGGACTGCATAGGATTTTGCTGCCGGATAGGCTGTCTGCCACTCGCCAACGAACATATGATGCAAGGTATTGGGCGCGACTATGTGACGGACCGGGCCGAGGTTATCGACGGCGGTTTGAAGTGCACGAGAAAGGGCCGTGGGCGACCAAAGCAACAATGCACCGTCTGAAAGTCGGATCACGATCATCCGGGTTGGATACACGAAACCAGCAACGGAGACGGTCGACCCATAAGCCGTCCATATTTCTTCACCGAATTGCTTCAGCATTCGCGCCTCCTAGCCCAACCGGACTTTAGAGCAGGCCCGACGCGGTGGGTAGGCGCGACAAGGCCATTCCCGATTGAAAGGGTTCAGCGCGCAGGAACGCCAGCATGTGCGCGTTGAAAGCATCGCTGGAATCCACGTTGGAAATATGGGCGGCTCCCGCGATTTCGGCATAATGCCCGTGCGCTGCGTCGCGGGCCATGTCCTGGCTGACGGCGGGCAATGACATGCGATCCTCACTACCTGCGATGAATAGGGCTGGCATGCGCAGATCTCCGATCCGGGCAAGCACGTCGAAATCGGTGATCCCGCGGGCGACATGCGCAAGCGACACACCATCACAAGTCGCGGCAATTCCATGCCAGACCTGATAAGTGCGCAAACCTTCCGCGCTGTTCTGGAATGAAGAGGAGACCAGCGAGGGCCAGCTCTGTTCGAACCGCTCCACCGGGCCATGCGGCCGTTCGAAGATCGTAGCCCAGCCTTCGGCCATTGCCCTGAACTCGGGCGAGGTCGTTCGTGGGAAGCTGTTGGCCACAATGATGCGCCCGAAACTGTCCGGGTGACGCAGAGCCAGTTCGAGGGCCACCATCCCGCCGAGGGACAGGCCAACCATGTCCAGCGTATCGACAGCTAATGCCTTGAGAAGCTGCTCTATGTCATCGGCGATATCGGCAACACCGAAGGGTCTGGTCAGGCACCCCGATGCCCCGTGACCGGCATGGTCAGGGACGATGACCCGGTAGCCCGCCTCGACCAAAGCCGGAACTTGGGGTGCCCATGCCCGTCCCGAATTGCTGATGCCGTGGAGCAGAAGGATCGGTCGCCCTTCGCCGAAGCTCAGGAAATAGTTGGTACGGCCGTTGACGTTATAGAAGGCCATTGTCGGCACCTTTGACAGAGGGAAAAAGATGCTCGCCGGGGCGCAGACGCGCGGCGAGGACGGCGAGGATGAAACACAGCCCGATCATCAGCCACCAGGCCGGGGCGAGGTCGGACAGATGCTCGCGAAGCATCCCGGCGATGAAGGGCAGCAGGGCCGCGAGCAGATAACCGCCGCCCTGCACGAAGCCAGTGATCCGGCTCGCCTGCGCCGGATCATCGCCATGATCCATCGCGACAATGAGGGACAGCGGGAAAAGCGCACCGATGCCCAGCCCCGCGAGCATCGCCGCCAGCCAAGCAAGCGACAGCGGTGCAAGACACAGGCACAGTAGGCCGACGAACAGGGCTGCGATTGCCGGGAACAGCAATACCCGGCGGTCAGGAAACACACCCACCCACAGCGAAACTGCAAGGCCCGCCGCGACCTCCGCCAGCGTCACCAGCGCCAGCAGGGCGCCTGCCGCCTGCGCCGACCAGCCAAGGCGCGTGTAATAAGGCGGCAGCCAGGCCAGCACGAGCGTGTAGGCGCCCGTACCGAGGCCGAAGAAGACAAGCAGCAGCCATGCACGTGGCCTGCGCCACAACGGCTCCGCAAACCGGGCAGGAATCGTGGCACAATCTGCGGGAGCAGCAAACTGCCACAAGCCAAGGCCCAGCACGGCAAGGCCGCCCCAGAGGCCAAGAGCAACTGGCCAGCCATGCCCCGGTGCGATCTGCGGACTGGCAAAGCTGGCGAGCAGCGCGCCGCCCATGATGGCGGTGGAATAAAGCCCCATCATACCCGCCGCTCGCGGGCCGCAATTCTGCCGTATGACGGCAGGCATCAGCGCCTGCACCGCTGCAATCCCGATCCCGCCCAGAACGGCGGTCGCGATAAGGACATGCGCGGTGGGAAAGAACAGGCGTGCCAGACATGCCAGAGCGATCAGGGACACGCCCATGGCGATCCCGGTTCGGTTTCCCAGAAAAGCCTGCACATGGGCTGTGCCCAGCAGGCAGGCCCCCATCAGCATCACCGGAAGGGTCGTCAGCAGGCTTGCTGCGATATCGCCCAGCCCCGTGTCGCGCTGGATGCCGTCCAGCAGCGGCCCCAGGCTTGCCAGCAATGGACGCAGGTTAAGACCGACAAGCAGGATCGCAGCCGGAAGCAGGCTCCGACCCGGTGAAAGGGGCACGATGATTGTCTCCTTAAGAACGCCATTGCCAAGGCGTCGCCATGCCATCTATCTTGAGATAGAGATATATATCTTCACGTCAAGATAGATTGGGCGGAATGGACCGAGCAGCACAGGCAGCGCAGCAATGGGCGCGCGAATATCCCGGTCTGGAAACCGGGCCGATGGTGTTGCTCGGCCGGTTGGGAGAGGCCGCACAGGTCATCGCCCGCGACCATCTCAATCCCCTGTTCGCCAGCTTCGGACTGCAACCGGGCGAATTTGATGTGCTGGCGACGTTGCGGCGAAGCGGTGCGCCTTATGCACTTACGCCGACGGCACTCTATGAGGCGGCGATGATCTCGTCAGGCAGTATGACGAACCGTATTGACCGCCTTGAGAAGGCGGGGTTGGTCGAACGACAACCGCACCCTTCGGACAAGCGTGGTACGCTCGTGGCATTGACAGCCAAAGGGCTGACACTGATCGAACGCGCCGTGGTGGCCCATGTCGAAAATCAGAAGAATGTCGTCAGCGCATTGGACTGCGATGAGCAGGCCCAACTCTCGAGCTTGTTGGCCAAGCTCGTTGGAACGAGGACTGGTTGAATGGCTGCTTTTGCAACAAGCATTCCGCAGGTTGCATGGCCGAAATTAGGCGCGTTGCTGACCGTCCGGTCCGGAAAGAAAAATTGGCAGATTTTGTCCGGAGCAGACGTTCCTGGTGGCTGATGTGGGTGACCGGGTCTGGTCGGAACCGCCCGACCGGTGCTGGCAACCAATTTTGCCGCCCGCTCGACGAGGCTTGGGGACAAAGCGGTCAGGCCGCTTCGAGAGGCGAATTGCAAATAGCTGACTGGACGGTCCAACCGCGACCATACCAAGTGGCAGCATTGCCACGATTACTACCGGAGTCCGCACTATACGTTCGTATATCTGCGAGATCCGAAAATATGGCGCCGATAGCTCACGTATAGGTGTCGGATTTCACTCAGAGATCTAGAAGAAGGACAGCAGCTGCGAGCCGCATCGGCGCGTCGCTGTTTAAGGAGCCAATGACCATGCCATCCGACGACAGTCGAAAATCCGCGCCGCTGTCGCCATCGGGCCGAGGCTGACCGTTCCGGTTCCTCGCTGACGGCGCAGCGGCGCTGCAGCGAGGTGTAACATGACCAACTTGAAGAATGCACGTGTCTGCGTGCTCCCCGCCCGTCTCGCCCCGACGGCGGTGCGTGATTCCCGGGCCCCGCGCCGCGCGCCGGTGCTCTGCTGGTATATCGACAAGGAAACCGGCTGGCTTGCGTGCCGCTGGACCGTCAGCGCGGCCGAGCCGGGCGATCAGGATGCGCCGGTCCACCCGCGGTTCGTCGCGCGGATGAGCGCGGTCCGGCGCCGCGCGGCGCGCTGATTGTGGCTTTGTCGTCGCGCAGATTCGGAAAGATCGACATGAGCCTGATGACCAAGGTCGTACCGGGCGCCGCCGCGCGCCCGCGCGATCGCAAGCTTTCGATGCGGGCGATCCGCGAGGCGCGCAACAGCGTCGAGACCACGCTGGCCAATTTCCGCGCGAGCGGCGGCGGGCTTGTCGAGGCGGAGGCGGCCGCGCGCCTGACAAAGGACGGGCTCAACGAAGTCGCGCATGACCATCGCCCGCCCGCGCTGCTCCAGCTGCTCCACGCCTTCGCCAACCCGTTCATCGCGGTGCTGCTGACGCTCGCCGCGATCTCGTCGGTAACCGATATCGTCATCCCGCTACGCCACGGCGAGGCGGGCGATTATACCGGCGTCGTCATCATCCTGACGATGGTCGCGCTGAGCGCGCTGCTGCGCTTCTGGCAGGAATATCGCTCGGGCAAGGCCGCCGACGCGCTGAAGGCGATGGTGCGCACCACCGCCACGGTGCGCCGCCGTGCCGACGACGGCGACGCGGCGATAGCGCGCGAAATCCCGATGGCCGAGATCGTCGTCGGCGATATCGTCCAGCTTTCGGCCGGCGACATGATCCCGGCCGACGTGCGGCTGCTCGAATCGCGCGAC
>CALMPB010000083.1 GCA_937871985.1 uncultured Burkholderiaceae bacterium | reverse complement strand
GCCATCCGGCTCCGCGCGAGGGCGGCGGCGAGGCGGGCGCGTGACGCGAAAGAAGGCGGCACCCGCCTTGCGCCAGCCCTCCTTTGTCGCGGTGTCCTTTGCATCCACCGCACCGAGCAGCGCACCGGCAAGCAGGTCAGCGTCGAGCGTATCGGCCCCGGTCGCTGCCACCAGCTCGCCAAGCTGGCGCACGCGGCGTTCCTTGAGTTGTTTCGCCTTGTCGGCGAGCGCTTTCAGTTTCGAATCGAAGTCCCGCGGCTTACGCATCACAGTCTCCATTTGCTGGCGATGCGAGCATGATAATAGAATGCTGAGAACGATGCTGTAGAGTCGCCGGGACGGTCTGGAACTACCCGATCCCTCACAGGAATTTTTCGTGTGAGGGCGCGCTTATACGTCGTGCCGACGTACGCTTTCAGATGTAACTGTTTTGGTCGCTATGGCGATCTACCATTTCAGCGTGAAGGTCATCAGCCGCGCTGCTGGTCGCAGCGCCGTTGCCGCCGCCGCCTATCGCTCGGCCTCGCGGCTGCACGACGAGCGGCTCGATCGCGACCACGATTTCACGAACAAGTCAGGCGTCGTTCACTCGGAAGTGATGCTGCCGAACGGCGCGCCCGAGCATCTCGGTGATCGGGAAACTCTGTGGAACGCCGTCGAGGCCGCCGAGCTGCGAAAGGATGCGCAGCTCTCCCGCGAGGTGGAGTTTGCCATTCCCCGCGAGCTAGACCAAGCCGAGGGCATCCGGCTGGCGCGCGATTTCGTCGAACGGGAATTCGTCGAGCGCGGGATGATCGCCGACATCAATGTGCACTGGGATATCGGCGCCGACGGCGAGCCCAAGCCGCACGCGCACGTGATGCTCACCCTGCGCAATGTCGATGAGAACGGGTTCGGCAAGAAGACCCGCGACTGGAACCGCACCGATCTTCTGGAGAAATGGCGGGAGCGCTGGGCCGAGGACGTCAACAAGCGACTGGCCGAGCTAGATATCGA
This sequence comes from uncultured Burkholderiaceae bacterium, assembly GCA_937871985.1. The sequence goes on along the minus strand of CALMPB010000083.1, from coordinate 9,661 downwards.
TGCGCGTGTCGATCACCGCTCCCTGGAAGCGCAGAGAATCGAGCTGGAGCCGCAGCACAAAATCGGTCCGGCGGCCGCCCGCATGGCAGAACAAGGGCTCGCTTCCGAGCGGCTCGAAGAGCACCACGCCATCGCCCGCGCCAATGGCGAGAAGCTGCTGGCGAACCCGGCGCTGGCGCTGGACGCAATCACCCACACCCAGGCGACATTCACCATGCGTGATTTGGCGATGCTCGTGCACAGGCATAGCGAGGGGAAAGAGCAGTTCGACCGGGTGATGGCAGCGGTACGCGCGTCGCCGGAATTGGTCTCGCTCGGTAGGGATGGACGCGGCCAGGACCGCTTTACCAGCCGCGACATGATCGAGACCGAGAAGCGGCTCGAGTGCGCCACTGTCCGGCTGGAGGCGGCGCGGCGACACGGATTGGACGAGCAGCATCGCAAACTCGCGCTCGCGCGTGCGGAGATGCGCGGGCTGGTGCTGTCGAGCGAGCAGCGCAGCGCCTTCGACCATGTCACTAAAAGCCAAGGGCTTGGTGTGGTCATTGGCTATGCCGGGACGGGCAAGTCGGCCATGCTCGGCGTCGCGCGCGAGGCCTGGGAGAGCGGAGGCTATTCGGTCCGAGGAGTGGCGCTCTCGGGTATCGCCGCTGAAAATCTCGAAAGCGGTTCTGGTATTGCATCCCGCACGATCGCCAGCATCGAACATCAATGGGCCGGTGGCCGCGAGCTGCTGACCAATCGCGATGTGCTGGTGGTCGACGAGGCCGGTATGATCGGTTCGCGCCAGATGGAGCGCCTGCTTACCGAGGCCGAGAAGCGCGGCGCCAAGGTGGTGCTGGTCGGCGATCCCGAGCAGCTTCAGGCTATCGAGGCCGGTGCTGCGTTCCGCGCGACGGCCGAGCGGCATGGCGGTATCGAGATCACCGAGATCCGCCGCCAGCGCGAGGATTGGCAGCGCGACGCCACACGATACCTGGCGACGGATCGCACCGGCGAGGCCATCAGACTCTACAGCCGGCACGACCGGGTCCATATTGCCGATACGCGTGAAGCCGCGCGTGCTGACCTGATCGACCGCTGGGATCGGGATCGTACGGAGGTGCCCGGCGCCTCGCGGATCATCCTCACCCACACCAATGATGAGGTGCGCGAGCTGAATGCCTCCGCACGCGACAGGCTGCGCGCCAACGGCGAGCTGGGCGGAGATGTGATGATCTCGACCGAGCGGGGGCAGCGTGAATTCGCGCCCGGAGACCGGGTGATGTTCCTGCGCAATGAGCGCAGCCTTGGCGTGAAGAACGGGACGCTGGGGCAAGTGCAGTCTGTCACTCAGGCGCGCATGGCGGTGCTGCTCGACGATGGGCGCTCGATTGCCTTCGACGTGAAGGACTATGCGAACCTCGATCACGGCTACGCCGCGACGGTGCACAAGGCGCAAGGTGTGACAGTCGATCGCGTCCATGTGCTGGCGACGTCAGGACTCGATCGTCATGCCGCTTACGTAGCGTTGTCACGCCATCGCGACAGCGTCGATCTCCACTATGGTCGCGACGATTTTGCCGACGGACACGCGTTGACCCGGACACTGTCGCGCGAGCGCAGCAAGGACATGGCGTCGGACTATCCGGCCACCGAGCCGACGCAGGAGCGGCCGGCACCACACGACCGGTTCGCGGGGTTGAAGCTGCGCGTGACACCCGATGCTCCGGAGTTGAGCCCATTCGAGCGGGCGGTGGTGCGCGTTGCACGCTCAGTCTCCGACATCGTGCGCATGCGGATGGAAGGATATGCGGAGCTGCCGCACCAGCGTGCCGCCCTCGAAAAGGCCGTCGCTGAAATGGAGGCGCTACGCCCCGGAGTTAAGCGCGACCTTCAGAATGTATTCAACGCCGATCGCACGACGATCGATGAGGCTGCGAGCGGGCGGCCACAACGGACGATCCGGGCTATGATGTTGGAGGCGGAGGCGCGGGCCGATCCGGCCAGGCGCGCCGACCAGTTCGTTGCGCGCTGGAGCAAACTGCAGAAGCAGTCTGACCGCGCCTATGTGGCGGGCGACATGGCGGGCCGCAGAGCCATCCAGAGCGAGATGGCGGGAATGGCGAAGAGGCTCGAACGTGATCCTCAGATGGAATCGATACTCGCCGCACGGAAAGCCCAACTGGGGATCACGATCGAGACCGGCCGACGGTTAGGAGCGGAACTGGCGTTCAATCACGGAATTGACTTCGGGCGAGGACGTGGGCTTGGGCGCTAAAGCGATGTCATTTTTGCACCCCAATGTCGGTGGTCCGGAGCAGCGGCGGGGCTGCCCAGAAGCGCACGCTTCATCTGCCGGGGGGGGGCGGACGTAACTAGACCCGCCAGCCTTTCCAGGGGGGCCGCCATAGCCTATCTAGCTGCAAACAAAGAGGGTCGGAATGGCGCTGCATCCAGGCCCCGAGAGGGCTGGTGAGCATGTCAGATGTAGACCTCGTGCGGCCCAGCCGCGACGGCGACCAATTTCACTATATTCGTGGGGCGAGACTCTGCCTTGAGATGTTGCCCCCGAGTGCGGCTCTAGCCGCCGTCAGCATCGAAGGGGTTCCTGCCGGAGAAGATGTTGAACCCGGGCTCGAGGTGATCGATCTCGGCCTCTACTACGGAAGCGCCGAATTCGCGACCGCTGAGCGCATCCATTATCGCCAATTCAAGCATTCCACCCTTCGCGCCCAGGATGAATGGACCGCCAGCGGACTCAAAAAGACCTTGGAAGGTTTCGCCGCTCGGTATGTGGAGTTGGTTGACCGCTTCGGGCGGGACGATGTGGCCGCCCGGTTCATCTTTGAATTTGAAACCAATCGGCCGATAGCGCCGGCCGTGACGGACGCGTTGGCGGATCTAGCCGCTGCGGTGGAGAGCACGCGATCAACGTATCTGCGCGGCGTCATTGGGCTGTCGGGTGAGGCGCTCCAGAGCTTTGCAAGCCTCGTTCGACTGCTCCCCGGTGCCAGCGGTTTCCTCGGGCAGCGAGAGCTCCTTGAGCGCGATTTTCGAGCCTACTTGCCGGATAACGACAGGGACGCGCCATTAAAGCTCAAAGATTTGGTGGCGCGTAAGGCCACGTCGGAGTTTGCCAAAAACCCGGAGATCACCCGCTTTGATGTGCTGAAGGCAATCGGCGCCGATACACGCGACCTCTTTCCCGCCCCGGTGCTCATCGAGGTTCCGGAGGCACTGGTCGAGCGCGAGCAGATGCCGGCGCTGATTGCCTCGATCAAGGCTTCGCCTGGAGCGAGCATCCTCTATGCAGATGGCGGCGTCGGAAAGTCGGTGGTCGCAACGCGCATTGAAGCGCGCTTGCCGGACGGCAGCGAGACGTTCGTCTACGACTGCTTCGGGAACGGCGGCTATCGCAGCGCGAGCGGATATCGACACCGCCCACGTGACGGTCTCGTCCAACTCGCGAACGAAATGGCCTCGGCTTCGCTGTGCGATCCCCTGATACCCACCTCGAAAGCGGAAGACTCGGCCTTCGTGCAGGCGTTTATGGCGCGGGTCGCTCAAGCAAGCTCACTGCTCGCCAAGCGTAGTCCCGACACCCTGCTCTGTCTCGTTATTGATGCCGCGGACAACGCGGAGATGGCGGCGGCTGAGGCCAATGACGGGCCCAGCTTTCCGCGGCTGCTCCTTCGGGAAATCTTCCCGAGCAATGTTAGGGTCATTCTGACCGCTCGGCCACACCGCGTGCCCCTCTTGAATCCGCCACCGTACATCCCACAGATCGAGCTTCGCCCGTTCAGCGAGGCCGAAACGGCGCTCAATCTCCGCAGCCGGTTTCCCGGGGCAAGCCTGCAGGACGTGCGGGAATTCCATCGTTTGACCTCCCACAATCCGCGGGTGCAAAGGGTTGCGCTCGAGGCGGGCACTGCACTGCCCGACGTCTTGGCTAAGCTCGGACCGACGCCCCGAACGGTCGAGGACACGATTGGGACTCTGCTGGATCAGGCCATCGCCAGCATTCGCGATTCAGCGGTTGGTCTTGAGCAGACGCAAATAGACCGCTTGTGCGCTGCGCTCGCCACGCTCCGGCCATTCGTCCCGCTGGACGTTGTCGCAGCTACGGCGGACGTCCCGGTCGAACTGGTCCGAAGCATTGCTCATGATCTCGGGCGCCCGCTCCTAATCCGGGAGGATGCGGTGCAGTTTAGGGACGAGCCTACCGAAACGTGGTTTCGCCAACGCTTCCGCCCGACACCCGAAGAGCTCAGCAGCTTCGTTGCGCGACTGCGGCCGTTGACGGCGCAAAGTGCGTACGTCGCGGCCGTCCTCCCCCAGCTTATGCTTGAGGCGGGCCAGTTCGACGCACTGGTGGACCTCGCGTTGAGCGGCGAAGCCTTGCCTGAGGAGAGCGCAATCGCGCGTCGAGATGTCGAGCTTCAGCGATTGCAGTTCGCGCTGAAGGCGGCGCTTCGGAGCAAGCGCTTCACGGAAGCCGCGAAGCTGGCGCTGAAGGCGGGCGGCGAGGCGGCCGCCGACGCTCGGCAGCAAAGATTGCTGAGCGTCAACACCGATCTTGCCTCACGCTTTCTTGAGGCCAATCAGCTGGTCGAGCAGGTCTCGCGTCGCCTCATTATGGGGGGCGCCTGGCCCGGCTCGGAAGCCGCCTATGAAGCAGCTTTGCTCTCCGGGAATTTGGCACTTGGCGGGGATGCCCGAGGGCGGCTGCGAATCGCCTATGACTGGCTAGGGCACTGGGTTCGGTCGCTTCACACTGGAGAAAGCGAGCATGAACAGGAAAAGATGCAGGATGAGGATATCGCCGAGCTTCAGCTCGCCGAGCTAAATCTGCATGGGCCTGACGTGTGCGCGGCGCAGTTGCGCCGCTGGCGCCCGCGAGAGGTATCGTTCCGCGTCGGGCAGCTGCTAGTCAGACGCCTGATCGATGCCGGAAGGTTCGACGAAATCGATGCGCTCGCTATTGCGGCGGGGAACGACCTCGGTCTCCTGCTCGCGATCACAGTCGAGCTTGCCAATGTCGGTCGGTTCCCCCCGAAATCTGCCGTCAAGCGCGCGCTGACACTCGCCCTAAGCCGGCACGTCAAGATCCAGTCGCCGGGCAGCTGGGATGGCGAGCGGATTCGCCTCGGCGCGATTACAGCATTGGTGACGGCCGCCCTGCGCCATCGAATTGCGGCCAGGCGAGCCCTCGCTCGTCTTCTCGGTCGCTACCTTCCCAAGGAGCCGCCACGCGCGCTCTTCTCAAATATCGCGCATATGCAGGATGACCGCTTCATCTATCTGCGCGCTTATGTGCTTCGAGCGGCGCTTCGCAACAAGCCGTTGTCCCTCGAGTCACTTGCCCATTCCGACATCCGCAAGGCGATCAAGGCGAAGCACGATCATGATCCCGACGCGAGGCGATTTCGTGAGGATGTCGGCGCACTGCTGCCTTGGCACGAATTGTGGGCGCAACTTCAGCTCGGGCTCGTCGCCGCTTCGGATTTGCCAGTCCTGATCGAAAAGGCGCACGAGAGATCTCGGGCGGCAGAAGATCATTCCTACCGCGAGCGGTCTGCGACAGCCGATGAGGTAGCGAGACTGCGAGGCGAGCTCACTCTCGCGGTCGATGAACCAACGCCCATGTGGCAGGAGTTTGAACGGTGGGCCGGACGCCTCAAACAGCCCCTTCATGTCCCCACCTTGACCTCATTAGCGCGCCGCGCGGCGCGAAAGGACGGACAGCAGGGTCAAGCTTTGACGCTGGCCCAGCGGGCCTTTTCGCTCATCGAAAGTGAGCGGGAGGATGCCGGGTCAAAGGCCGAATCCTATGTGCTGCTTGCCCGGGCGATATTGCTCGCAAGCGATGCCGAGGCGCGTCAGTATTTCGAGCTGGCAATCCTCGTCTCCGGTCGCATCGGCGATGAGAATTTGAGCCGGTGGCATGCGCTCCTCCACTTGGCCGAGGCGAGCGCTCGCGACGGAAGGGACGAGCCAGAGACCGCTTACCGCTTGGCCCGAGCCGCAGAGCTGACCTATGACTATGTCGCTCGGGACAAGCATTTCGATTGGGAATATACCATCGAGGCGATCGTTGGCCTCTCGGCAAGGTCCGGGCCGACTATCCTCAGCCGGTGGATCGATCGACGCTTCGGCAGGGAAGAGCGGCTCCTCCCTGAGCTTGCTAGCGAGCTTGTGAAGCGTGGTCGCCTCGACCCTAGGGACTCGCTTCCGCTGATCACCATGGGCGCTTGGTGGGAATACGAGCTGATCCTAGAAGGGGCGCTTCGGGTCAGCGGGAGCGAAGGAGAGCGCGAAACCGCTGCCCGCTTTGCCGTGGACTACATGCAATTCACAGCCGCCTCACCCAAGCGTTGGCGGCGAGTTCAGGAGTTGCTCGGCCAATACGACATTAAGGCAATCGATATCACGCCGATCCTGCAGCGAGCTCAGCGTAACGAGGCCGAAACGGAGCAACGGGAGCGTACCGTCTACGTGCCCGAACCCGATGAAAAACAGGTCGATTGGGACGCGATCTTTGGTGGGGCGGACCTCACGAACGGCCCGGACATCGAGATAGCGCTGCAGCGGTATAGGGCACACGGGCGTGGCTTCTACCGTGAGGAGTTTCTCAAGCAGGCGTACGAGCGTGTGGCAGCAGGCGAGGAGAGCGCGTTCATCGATGCTCTTCGCTCCAGCTGTCCCCTCGATCTTTACGACACGCGCGCGCTCCTCGAATCCGTGCCTCAGGAATGGAAGAAGCGGCTGTCCGTCCGCCCAGCGCTCGCCCGTTTCGTCAGGGAAAGCTACCGTCGCTCCGCCTCCTCCGTCTCCGTCGACCGCTACTACCAGCTGCTACCACTCGAGCTGGCCAGCGACGCGAGCGGCCTCAGCCCGCGCGACCTCATAGCCGAGGCGGTTGATGCGATTGGGGCCACGGCCCTTCCGGTGGGCGCCGGCGGCTTATTTCAGTTGGTGGGGCTGCTCGCCCAGCTTGTGACCGGCGATGACGCGCTCGAAACGCTTCGATACGGCCTAGACCTGTTGGAACCCGCCCTGCAGCCCAAGGATGCAGATGGGCCTTGGTCGGAGAGTCTGTCACCCCCAGAAACTGTCGAGGCGGCGATGGCGGGTTACCTTTGGGGAGCGCTCGGTTCTCCGCTGGCGGCACGCCGGTGGGAGGCTGGCCACGCAGTGCGAGGGCTCTGCCGCCTCGGCAGAAGAGACGTGCTGCGGGCCCTCGTGGCACTGGCGGAGACGGATCGGACCGGACCATTCGCGGACGCGCAGCTGCACTTCTATCGTCTTCACGCCTTGCAATGGCTGCTCCTCGCCCTGTCCGGCGCAGCTCAGGAAAGTGGAGCGGTGGTTGCCGAACATGAAGCGTTTCTGCGTCGGCATGCCTCGCGCGAAAACCGACACGTCCTCATGCGTCAGATTGCTGCGGATGCGGTTCTCGCGCTTCATCACCACTACGAGCTCGCGTTGTCAGACACAGAGGCTGAAGCGTTGCGTGCGATCAACCGCTCGTCACTTCAGCCGATTCAATCCAAGTTTTACGAGCGCGACCGACCGGGACGAGCGAAGCGCCCGTATGACGAGCAGCGCTTTTCGTTCGGCATCGACTTTCCGAAATATTGGCTCGCGCCCCTAGGCCGGGCCTTCGCACTCTCCGAGGAAGAAATGGAGATCGAAGCGGAAAAGGTCATCCGAGACGATTGGGGCCTCGGAGAAAATGGACATTGGGACCGGGACGTTCGCGCGACGCGCGGATTTTTCCGCGACGAATGGCGGCGCGGTCAGGGCAGCGCCTCACGCAACGACGATCTAAGTTTCTACTTAAGCTATCACGCGACGATGACGACTGCGGGCAAGCTTCTTGAGACCCATCCACTCCATGAAGATCCGGAAGATGACTGGTCTTCGTTCGACCGCTGGCTCTCCGAGCAGGGCCTGACGCGGCGCGACGGACTTTGGCTGTCCGACCGCCGAGACAGCACACCCGCCGACCTCGAGGAGCTGCCGAAGTCCACCGACGACGAATGGCCGGGATCATTAAGCGACGCGGATTTGCCGGCCCTCCTGCGGCCGCGGGAGGGTGCGATCGTCGTTGCCGGATGGTGGACCGCCTATGCGGGGCGGCGGCGCCAGCGGACCAGCATCAACAGTGCCCTCGTCACGGCTGACCGAACCGATGCGCTCGCGCGCGCACTTCAAACCGCCGCGAGCCCGCAGCTCTACAAGGTTCCTGATTTCGGCGACCATCTGGAGATCGATCAGGATCGCTATGCGTTCAAGGGCTGGATAAGCGAAACCGGTCACGACCGCGCTCTCGACGAGTTCGATCCCTGGGCAGCGGACCTGTCCTCCCGACTCCTCGTGCCGGCGCCGCCAATCGCTGAAATGCTTGCCATCAAGCCCGACCGCGCTCAGCGCATCTGGCGAGACGGCACCGGTGAGCCGCAGCTCTGGTTGGAGATCTGGAGCGAAGGAACCGGCGAGAATGAGAGCCGCGCGGGAGGCGGCAAGCGCCTCATCGCAAGCACTGCTTTGCTGGATCGCCTGATGACGACCACGGGACAGAATGTCCTTTTCGAAATCAGCGTCGAGCGAAAGCTCGCTTATGACGAACATGAACGCCGGTGGCGCAAGGAGGGCAGAAATGCATCGGAAATCACCGGTATCTTCACGCTCAATCGAAAAGGGGTCCTCACCTCAAGCCCACGCGGTCATCGCTCTAGGCGAGAAGCTCGTCGCCGAACTCGAGCTTAGGCAAAGTACCGACACTCTTGGGCGTTGGATGGCGCATTATGTAGCCGAACTGATCCACGCGGCGAAGACCGCGCCTCAAGCAACGCGTACCGACGCGGAGGCGCGCTGCGCGAGTGCGATATTGGAACTTTGGGATCATCGCGCCGCCCTGCCGAACGGGGCAAGGCCGTTTGAGACGCTGGAACCATTAATCGACACGCTAAAGAGCCTCGATCCTGAAACGCGAGCCCCAATTTACCGCTCGACGATACGTCAGAAGGCTCAGGAAGATGGCGAGGAGAGCGAGCTGTCCCGTCGCTGGTTGTCCCTTGCTCAAGGGATCGACGACACAGCGCGGATGCTGATTGACCAAGCAATAACTCGGGCGGCAGCAGCTGCCGCGGACGATGCTAAGGAATGGGTCATGCTTGCAAACGGCGCTTCCGCCGCGCCAGCGTTCGATATCGAGCTCATCTCTCATCTTTTGGAAAGGACAGAGTCATCGCGCAGTGACGAGAAGCGGCGCGAACGGCTCCGCAGCAGGCTGGAAAGGCTGGACGCGTTCCTTCGGGTCGCTGGGCTGCTACGGGCTGATTTCCAAAGCGAGCTCGCGGAGTTAGAAGGAAAATTGGCAGCTAGAGCCTGTTATGAATCTGCGGCGAGAGCGGCGACTTGCCTGATCATGATGCAGGCGAAAGCGACGACGTGTAATCCCGCGAGTGTTTGAGCATATCGCTCGTAGTCCTTGACCAGCCTGCGGAATTTGGTTGCCCATGCGAAGGACCGTTCAACAACCCATCGGCGGGGCAGGAGAACAAATCCACGTTTTGCTTCGGGCAATTTGACGACTTCGAGAGTAATGCCGTGCTGTTTGTGCAGATTCCGGCGATCGCGATCAGCCATTCCGATATGATGGCGCGCAGCGTTC
>CALMPB010000082.1 GCA_937871985.1 uncultured Burkholderiaceae bacterium | reverse complement strand
CAGAGGAGTTCGGCGTCGATAAGGCAGCTGACGTGATGGACTCGATCGAGGCAGAGCCACTTTTTGACGAGTTGTTCGTCCATGGGTTGCAGAACCCGGAGGACATCGAGAGCGAGTGTGATGCGGTTGTAGCACAGCTTCGCACAACGATTGCAGAAGGCCAGAAGAGCAGCGAGATCCTGTCAGATGGACACCAGCTTGATCCCGACGATGCTCGCAAATGGAGAGACCATCCAGCACAGTTTTGGCTAGAGCGTGCCATCACCACCGGGCTGCCTGCGCGGGGCGGAGAGGCAGTCAAAGAAGCCGATGTATGGCGAGTACGCTGGGCCGACGGGAGTGAGTCCGCCAGTGTTTGCTTCGATGCAAGGACGGCCGAAGCGCGACCCGACACCGAATGGGTGACGCTTGAAGATCCCCGCGCTCGAGCGCTGATTAGCGAGCTGCCACGATGCGTTTCCGGTCAGCCGTTGCCCATCGTCCGTATTGCCGGTCTTCCGGATAGCGTGCGAGGAGTGTGGTCACTTTGGGAGATCAGCCTGTCTGCCGATGATTTCAGTCGCCGGCGGTTCCTTTGCGTCTTCGTGAATGATGAAGGACGAACGTTCCTGCCCACCGCCAAGCGGATTTGGGACCTCCTCTTGACGGAACATCTCGAAAGCGCCGGTACTGCTGAGGCAAGTGATGCCAGCGAACTTTTTGAAGCCTCGAGAAATGCTGCTCTCACTCAGGGCGAGCGGATCTTTGTCGAGCTGACGGAGGAACATCGTGTTCGCATCCTGGAAGAGCGTGAACGTGCCAAATATGCCTATGATGCGCGGCATCAAGCTATCGGTCGGGTCGGACTGCAGACAGTCCGGGATTACCGCCGCAAGCGCCTGCGTGCCGACCACGATGCGCGCATGGCGCAGCTCGATGCAGCCGAAGCATATTCGCCTGATTTAAACGCCGTTCTGATGTTGCGTGTCGGTGCGCCTGGATCGGTCAGGCCATGAGTGCTTGGACCGACCGTATCCTGCAGGGATTTCCTGCAGATCTCGCGCGTTTCTGGGTCGCCTGCGACCCCGATGTTGTGCTGTTGGATGAGCACGTTCTCCAATCCTTGCGTGACCGCGGGTTTGAGCTCGTCTCATTCGACGATCCAATGGTCTTCAGGGCATACTATGAAGAGACCTATCGGGCCGCATGGGACGAAGGGCGAGATCCACCAAGCCCGGCGCTAATACTACATCTCTCGTCCAATGAGAGCGACATCCTGCCATGGGACTACATCCGGCAAGCGCGGATCGTCCGGCTCGGTTTGGCTGATCTCTTCGACAAGCTCAGTAGTTCAGTGCTGCGCCAGATCGACCCAAATTATTACGACAAGCTGTTTGATGCTCAGAAAGCATATGCGTCTCAGACCTTAGGGGATGCAGCGACGAGCGACTTCATTCTGACGCATGTCTTCAAGATCGTCCCGGTACTGATCGACGATGAGGTGACTTTCTGGCGTGAGGTACTCCGATTGCACCTTCGAGGCTGGAGCTTGGCACCCGTTCTAGCCGACAGGATGGCTGCGATCCTGCAATCACGGCAGACGCTTTCCGATCTGCCAATCAAGGAATTGGTTGGAGACAGAGCATTCGCGTTGAAGGCAGTTCAATCGGCGTGGCTGCGCTACCTGCAATCATTCAGGATAGCGTCAATAGCCTCTGAAAACCAAGAGGACAGCTCCGCTTCCAGCTTGACGATTCCGTTCGATCATCCTGACATTCGAATGGTGGTGGACTCCCTCTTCTTGGAGGGATGCCTTGAGCCAGTTGCTGGCGAAGCCATTACGGGGCGCGCGCCTGCGTGGGTCGAGGTCGGCATCAAGAAGGATGTTCAAGGCCAGGCTCAGTTTATTGCTGAAAGCGCAACTGCGCTTGCAGAAGACCTGCCTGCAGAGGGCGCCCACCATCGTGAATGGCTTTCATTTGCGCAGCGTACGGGCGAACTCCTGTGCAAGTTTTTCGAGCTTCCAGGAGGGCTCGGGGATGATGTTTCGCCTCAAATTGAGAGGCTTCAGCAATCAGCTGACGATCGTTTCCGTGGCTGGCTCCTGCGGCACTTTGCTGACCTGCCTTCGCTTCCCGCGTCAAAGGCGCCTGTTATGCTCCATCACGTCCCGCGGCACCTCAGTCATCGCCGCAACAGTAGCAGCGCGCGCCAGGCACTGCTGCTGTTCGACGGACTGGCGATTGATCAGTGGTGCAAGATCCGTGGGCGCCTGGCGGAGAAATTGTCATCCATAGAGATTGATGAAGGGGCCTGCTTTGCGTGGTTGCCGAGTTTAACCTCCGTCTCACGCCAAACGGTGTTCTCGGGGCTGAGGCCACGAGAGTTCGCGGGTTCGATTGAAAGCACGGCCGCGGAGCCAACATTGTGGGCCAAGTTCTGGCAAGATGCGGGACTTCGCAAGAGTGAAGTGGTCTATCTCAAAGGCGTGAAGCGGCGCGAGGACATCGCGCGGATTGCTGATGCGGTTAGCAACCCTAACATCAAGATCGCCGGAATCGTCGTCGATATGGTCGATGAGATCGTCCACGGTGCAACTCTGGGTAAGCGCGGGATTGCCAGTCAGATTGATGATTGGTGTGATACCGGTTTCGTAGAGCAGCTCATGACGCTGTTGCTCGATCAAGGCTTCGAGATTTACCTCACATCGGATCACGGGAACGTCGATGCGACAGGGATTGGCCGGCTAAGCCAAGGGGTTCTGTCCGAATTAAAGGGCGAGCGGGTCAGGGTCTACCGGAGCGCCGATCTGGCATCCTTGGTGTCCGCCGAACTTGATACTTTCAGGTTCGACCTGCCGGGG
>CALMPB010000081.1 GCA_937871985.1 uncultured Burkholderiaceae bacterium | reverse complement strand
GCGCATTACCATTGCGGGCGCCCCCAATTGCCATCCGGCACGTTGGCCATGCTGAGCAGGCGACCGCCAGAGCTTGGCGAAATGGACAGCATGGGCGCGGACTTGTCCTGCGCCTTGCATTGGGCCAACAGGCTCGAGAACTGCGAGCCTTCCAAGCTGAAATCCAGACCTTTCGCTTGTAGAAAGAGGGTTTTCAGACCCAGAATCATCAGCGAATCATCGAAAATGAAGGTATCGTCGTCGGCGGTGAACGAGGATTTGCCGGTGCTTGCCGCCGACAGCACCCAGTTATTGCTGATGTACTCGAATGCCAACAGCAGCCCATCGGGCGGCGGCGGATTCAAAACAATGGCATTACCGAGAATGCGAAAACGCTCCCGGGGCCCCGCGTAGACGATTCCCGATTTGAAGGATTGCCACGCCTGAGCCGTCAAGGGCCCCATCAGCGGCCAGCGGTTCGTTCTGTCCCATTCCGTCTGAGGAATTTGCTTTTTCCAGTCGGAGGGAAGCGGATATTCGACCTGGCTGAACTGCATATCGGTCGTGCCCGAGCGATCCGCCGGCATGTTCATCGTGGCCTGGGTGGGCGAGTCAATGCTCAGGATCTGGGCGAACGGTCTGGCCCCCGTTCCAAAGACACCCCATCGCGCTGATAAGCCGGTCGTGTCCGTCGTGATGACCGCGCTGCCCTCGGTGGTCGTGACCGACTGAACGAGGGCGCGGGTGGTCAAGATGTATTCACGGTCAAGCCGCTGCCAATCCCATTCACGCGTCAAATCGTTGCCCAGGCGCTGCGCAAGGGCCAGCAGTTGGCGCACGGTCGGCTCTTGGTTGCCGACCACGCTCGAGACGTTTTGCAGGCCCAGCTCGGCCATGACGGCGCGAATGAAATCGAGCAGGGTCATTGCTGTTCTGCCTTGCGAGGACGCCCGCGGCGCGCCGTTTCATCGGTCTTCTCGTTTTCAGCCTCGGTGTTCGCCTCTGCGCGATCACGAAGGGCGGCGTTTTCTTCCTCCAGCAACCGCACGCGCTCCTCCAGTGTTTCCCGCTCGCGCGCGGCGGCGGTTGCCTGCGCATCGTCGGCCGAGGCTTCCAAATACTGGCGTGCGCGTAGTCGAAGCTGCGTATAGCCCGGCCCCAGGCGCTGAATATTTGCATCGGACACCTCGGCCAAGACCTCGACGCTAAGCACCCCGACGTGCTTGAGCTCGTTCACCTGGCTGCGCGTGATCTGCGGCCATTCTTCCAATGGGGTGCCTTCGGCGGTGATCTGGATACCGCGTTCGAAAATGGACAGCGCCCGAGCAAAGCGATGGCGGTCTTGATCGGTAGCGATACGGTCAATTACCGTGCGCGTATCGCCGGGGGTCTGGATACGCACGAATACGCGATCCTCGAAAATCGGACGCCCTGCGGAGGCCGACTTGGATTTGTTCTGTACCGAGCCCTGATAGAACTCGATCAGCGCGCCATTTTCAGAAATCATGTGAAGTTCCTTGTGCGGGATTGCCGCAATAAAAAAGGGGCCCCGAAGGGCCCCACATGAGGAGAAGGAAGGAAAGCCGCTACTCGGCGGTTGTAGTGATGCTGATTTCCCGCGGATTCGCCGTACCCGTGCTGGTGGCGGTGCCATTGGCCGTACCAGTCAAAGTGACTTTGAATTGCAGGCCATTCGCTGCCTCGCCTGCGGCCGCATCGATGGCCCCCGCAATGGCATTGGCCAAAGCGGGCGCGCAGCCTAAGGAAATGAACTTGGTGGGATCGGTTGCCATGAATTGCTCCAGATGCGCAGGGGCGCAAGGCCCCTGCTTGGGTTACACGGATGCCGCGGCGAACCAGCCTTGATCACCACTTACCATGGCTACGGGAGGCGACGTATAGCTGCCGCCGCTGGCCGTGGCTAGGAACGTGGTGGTGTTGATCGTGCAAGCCGTGGTGTTGGCCGAGATCGAGGCATTGGCCTGGGCGTACACGTACCGCTTGCCGTCCGAACCCCAGACCTGGGAGCCGAGGCGATGCCCGGAACGCTGCTTGGTGTCGGCGCTGTCGATTTTCTCGAGCAGCGCAACGCCAATCTTCGGGGTATCGGTAAATTTCGTTGCCATGTCGTTCTCCTTACGAACCGCTGGTCAGGATGCCCTGGAACTGAGCCCCCGAGCAGGTGAGGTTGCCGGCCCAACCGATCAGGCGCACGACGGCGTCCTGATTTACGCTTTGCCGATCGTTGCCCAGCGGCACGAAGTTGCGCTGGCGATGCGGGCGGAACTTCAGATACTGGGTGTTGATGAAGTACATGGTGCTGGCCGGCATGTTGCCGCCGATACCGCCGTCGAAGATGACATCGGCATTGGCTCCGGCGCCGTAGTACTTCAGGGAGGTGAAACCCGCTCCAGCCAGGCCTTGGCCCGAATCGTTGGTCACACGCTGGATGGCTTGCAGCGCAGCCTGGTAGGCTTCGAATGCAAGGTTGTCAGCAACGATCAAGTCCACGCGATCCGTGCCGCGCGCGCAAGCCAGGGCCAGCCGGTTCATGCCGCCGAGAATCGTGGACGACGACATGGCGCCATCGGTTTCCTCGGCCTGGTTGCGCCAGAAATTCCAAGTTCCACGGTCAATGCCGCCGTAGGTTCCGGAGTCGGGCGTACTGGAGATCGCC
Organism: uncultured Burkholderiaceae bacterium; assembly: GCA_937871985.1. The sequence goes on along the minus strand of CALMPB010000081.1, from coordinate 5,348 downwards.
GCTTGCAAGCCGGTAATGTCCTTACCGCCGTTGCCGGTTCCGTCGCCATAAAGGCCAGCCGAAACCGAATTGCGCAGCTTAGTTTCGGCCACCTGTACACGACCAGCCAGCAGGTCGATCATTTGTTCACGTCCGGCGTTCTGGATGATCTCCAGGCCGCTGATCGTGACCGGGCGAGCGTACTGTTTAAAGTCGTACTCGGCCGCAGAAATCGGAGAGTCGGGCGTGATGTCGATCACGTCGTAACCCGAGTACGACCCACTGGATTCATCGCCGTCGTCGTAGACGAGTTCTTCCAGTATGTGTGTGCCGCCCGATACGGGCTTCACGTTGCTGCGCTGGCGCAGCTTCATGAGCAGAGCATTGTTATGCTCCAGGTTGTCGGCCAGCGTTCGGGAACGGGCCGCAATGGTGGTAGCGAGAAGATCGCTCACCTGGGAGTTTGCGAAAGCCATAATGATCCTCGTTAGGAAATGAGCCCATCCATCGCCGCGGCCACGGTATCCTCGAGGCTGGCGTTGGCGGGCAATGCACCGTTGGAATTGGGCGGCGAGCCTTTCACACCAACCGCGGCGGATTTCGCCTTGGTGCGCTGTGCTTGCTCAGTAGCCCGTTTTTCGGCTTCGGTGCGCTCTTTCTCGACGAGGGATTGCCTCAATTCGGGACGCGCCCATACTGCCTTGTCGTAGGCGTCTTGCAGAGACTGGGCCATGCCGGATTGCAGCATCGTGGCCATGTCTTGCTTGACGACTTCGAAATGCTCGTGCCCCTCGGCCTGAGCAAATGCTTCGATCTCGCTGGTAACCGCCTGATTTTCGCGGTCGGTCTGCGAGCGTTGATAGGTTTCGCGCATCATGCGTTCTTGCTGAAGCTGCTGCTCCATTTGCCACATGCGCGGATCGTGTTGGGTCTGGCCTACCTTTTGCAGGTCAATGCCATAGTCGGCGGCAATCTTGGCCAGCGTTTGCAATTTGGCTTGTTCGTCGCCATTGCGCAGTTTGTCCTCGATCATCAGCAGGTGATTCATGGCCTGCGGTGCGGGCACTCCCGACGCTTGAATATTGCGGAAATACGGCGTGATGGCCGCATTCATTTCCTGCGCGAACTGGACGGCGGGCTTGTATTGTTCGATGCCCTTGTGATATTCGGTTTCGCGACGCTGGATCTCGGCCTTTACCTCGGCGGGCAGCTCGGCCCACTTTTCGGCAACGTCACGCTTCCAAGACGAGGGAGCGGCATCCTCAGCGGATGGCTCCTGTTCGGCCTTGGCGGCTTGTTCTGGTTCGGCTTGCGTGGCATCCGGCTTAGCTGCCGGGTCGGCCGGTTTGGCTTCCTGGGCGACGTCGGGCTTAACGTCCGCCGCAACAGCGGCCGGCGCATCCTCCAGCGCCTCGGGCGGCGTTTCTGGCGTGGTCAACGTGCCGGCGTCCAGTGCGTCCATCGCTGCCGTGACGGCGGCCTCGGCGCCGGCGTCTGTGGTTTCTTCGTGGGTATCGGGAGTATCGTTTTCAGTGGTCATGAGGATTGCTCACGGTTGGTTGGAAATCAGAAGCCTTTGCCGGTCATAACTTCGGACACGGCGCGGCGGTATTCATCACGAGAAGGCGTTTTAGGCGCGCGGGGCGTCAGCTTTTCATTGCCAACTTCGATAACACCGTGCTGGCGCAGGTGCTCGCGGTGCTGGCGCCGGCCCATGATCATTTCGCCCGTGACCATGGACTTGTAGGGTTGGATGTCGCCCATAACGAAAACCCCCGCTTCAGAGCGGGGCCGGTATTCGTCTTTCGGGATCAGTTTTAGGGTGACAGGGTCTTGCACCCATGTTTTGCGGGTCATGGTTTCACCTCGTCAGCAATCTCGCGGGTTGCGGTCTGGGTAGCGGGGTCGTCCAACTTCGCTTTGCTGCTGATATTGGCGATCTCGATGCGCGTGGCCATCTCCAATTCTGTTTTCCAGCGTTCGAATTGCAGCTTGGCCGATTCCAACGCCTGTTTCGCCTGGGCGTCAGCCTGCGCCCTGGCTGTATCGACCTTGGCCTGTAGCTGCGCCCGTTCGCGTTCAAGTTGCGCCTGCATCTGCATGCGTTCGCGCTCAATCTGCATGTCGGCCTGGGCCTTCATCTGCTGCGCCTGGATATCGGCTTGCAGGCGCATCTGATCAGCTTGGGCTTTCTGTTGCAACTTCGCGCCCTCGATCTGCTGTTGGGCCTGCGCTTGCGCCTGTCCGGCCGCATTGGGATCTTGGGGCGGCCGCTGGGCCAATTGCTGTTGCAACTGCTCGAAGGCGGCTTCGATAGGTCGTCCAGCCTTGAATGCCCGAACGCCCATCATGAGCATTTCCATCGCCAGCGGGCCGAGCTCGGGCACTGTCTGAACGGCTTGGACGGCTTTTTCGATGAATCCGCCGGCCGCCTCCAGAAACTCCATCGTGTCTTGCTTTTCCTGAGCTTCGTCAATCGCTACCAGAGAATCGGCGGCGATCTCAATCTGGTAGTTGCGCAGAGGTTCCTGCTTGAGCATCATGATGGCCTGCTGGGCGTATTTTGCATCCATCGTCTGTTCAATTCCGGACATGGCCAGCAGCGTTTGCGGGCTGTACAAGTCCATCATTAGCTCAGCCTTGATGCGCAGCAGCTCCGTGGCGAACACGGCAATGTCGTGCTGGCGATCTTTCAACCGCAAGGATCCGAATTGGCTTTTGATCTGCTGGGCGGTCGCGGTTTCGCTGGCTTTCGTGGCACCGCGAATAATGTCCGATAGGCCCGTGATTTCGTAAATGACTTGTTTGGCCTGCTCCCTGGCCGCATAGGCTTCCGTGAGCGCGGTGGCCACATCCTTGATCGGCACCCAAGAAATCGCTCCGAGCGCGCCGCCTTTTTCGCTGAACACTGCCCAATCCTCGACCGGAATCAGCGAATTGTCGGGCGACTCGAGAATACGTGCGAGCGCAGGCTGAGACGCATCATAAGCACCCGCCAGGCGTAGCGCCTTGACCAGCCCCGCGATGCGCGTGGTCAGTAGATCCACCTCCTCGGCCTGATCCTGATACAGCGAGAAGTCCGGAACCGGTGTAATCTGGTCACTCGTCTGGGTCGCATACAGAGGCTTTGGACACGGGAAGAAGCCTTCGAGCCCATAGGGGTCGGCGCGCTCGTCCAGAATCGCCGGATATCCCTTCGCAACCCAGAATACCGTGCGGCTATCCTTGTCCCAGATTTCCCACACCTCGGCCTTTTTCTGGGTATGATCCTTTGCCTGATCATCCAGCCCGACCGGCTCTTGCGTGAGGGGCACGTTGCTGAACCCCTCATCGAACCGATCGATGCCGGCTTTCTTGGTCATGTAGACACGGCGTGCCACCCACGTTACGTCCGACCATGTCCGAGCCTGAGAGTGCCGGAAGTCCTCCCAGTAGACATAATCGACGCAGGCGCGCTCCAGCACGTCTGGCGTGGCCGGCGTTTCAGCGGCCAGCACCTGGCCGACCTCGGCCTGATTCTCCGGAACTTGCGCTTCTTCGGGCCGCGACACGTCGTAAGTCTCGAACCGAACCCAGGCGACGCCACGACCCGGCAGCAGTCGATCTTTGATAGCAAGGCGCATCGTTTCGTCGAAATCGGGGTACTGGTCGATTTCGTACTGCAAGGCGCGCTCAATGATCTGCGCAGCGCACCGGGCGATGGGGTCGGGCGACTTATACCGGCGCGTCACATCCGCTTTCGGCGTGCGCGCATAGGTGGCGGGAAAAATCGTCTCAATGTTCGACCAGAGAATATTGAAGCGCGAACCATCGAACATCGTTTCACGCTCGTCACGATATCGGCGCACGATCTTCTTGCCGCGCTCCACCCACTTCTTTTCGGCCGCATCTTCCCCACGCTGGGCGATGGCGGACAGCCATTTTTCAGCGGACTTAGTTTTTTCTGGCATCAGTATCGGGCCGCTGGCGTGCGGTCGTTCCAAAGGGTTTCTAGGGGAGCGGTGACGATTCGCCCAGACTTGGCCTGGACGGGATAAATGATCTTGCTTTCCTTGATCGGCGGTTTCGTCATTTCCATAATCAGGCATCCGTATGAAAAGCCGTCACCATCATGGGACGCCCAATCATGCTTCGGGGTTTGGGAAAACGCCTTGTTTTCCTCGTTGTATTCGTAAGACCAGGCCCGCAGTCCATCCAGCCCCTGCTCAGCCCTGTCGCTAAACTCGACATGCCGAATCACCTTACGGGCGGCGTTCACACGGTCTGGAATCTTCGAATCGGGCGTAACCTTCACCTTCCCGGCCCCAAACTTCTTTACAAAAATCTCCACGGCAGAATGCTTGGCGGCAAAAGTCTTGTTCCTGGCGTCGTGCGGCAGCCAAATGCATTCCAGCTTCTTACCCTTGAGTTTTTCGGCAATGCGGTCGCACCACTCCTCAGCATCCAGCCCAAAGCCGCCGTCATAATCGACGATGGCATAGCCTCCGATGCGCGGCTGCCAAAACCACCATGTGGCCGTATCGCGGCGCCCGATGTCAGCGCTGATTTCTATCCCAGAGCCATCAGGTTCGTATTGGACATGCGGCCCAATGCGCCCTTCTTTCTCCGCCTTCCCGACAGACCTAGCCAGAATCGCACCCAGGTTCGCAGCGTCGAAGGAGCAGAGATATTCCTGCTCAAACTTCGCCCTTCCATACTCGTCGCCAAATTCATCGATATAGGCCTGCAATTCCGCCGCCAGTTGCTCCGGCGTGAAAATGCCCGAATCCTCGGCGCTCAGGATCTGCGCAAAGGCGTTTGGATCCTTTTGTGCCGCCAGCAGCGTTTTATGCGCGTGGTTCCGACCTCGCGGTGTGGTGATAAATATCTGCCACCCGTTGTTTTCCAACAGGATTGGCCGTAAATATGCTCGCGCATTCGGATTTGCCAAAGCCCACTCCGAATACACAATGCCAGCCGGCGCTGACCCTACCAGCGAGTTAAAGTTGTCCGACCCGACTACTTGCCAGCTTGACCCGTTCTTAAACGTGATCAGCATTTCGGTGTCGTTGGTGGACGCCCGAAGATCCTTTGGGAACGCCTCATCAATCCGACGAATCCCGGTATGCGGGTTGATCGCCTTCCAAATAGCCTTTCGCGCCTGCGCCGCCTCGGGAAGCATGTGCCAGTAGTTGGCCACCCTCTCGAATGCGGCGCAGGCTGTCCTATGCAGCGCTACCTCGTCCTTTCCGTGGCGCCGGGCCCAAACCAGCTCGGCGTGACGCCCCCCGTTTTCAAGGTAGTTCCAAGCGCCCAGTTGGTAAGACCGCGGCTTCCAGTTGTTCGGCAGCCTAATTCGCGTCGCCAAACTTCACAATCTCCACGACAAG
>CALMPB010000080.1 GCA_937871985.1 uncultured Burkholderiaceae bacterium | reverse complement strand
GCGTGCTGGCGGCCGGGGTCGTGGTGGCGTCGACCTCCTGCTGGACGGTCTCGACCGTGCGCAGCGCGCCGTCGAGAATGCCGGGGCCTTTCATGCTCTTGGCGAGATCATCGATCTTGGAGCGGATCGTCGACTGATAGGTCGGCAATTGAGTGCTGAGCACCCTTACCTGCGATGCCACGAGCAGCCCAAGCCCGGCGACCAGGATGGCGACGATCAGCATGACAAGCGTCACCGCGAGCGCCCGCGGCAAACCCCGGCGATAGAGCCACCCGACGAGGGGGCTCAGGGCGAAGCTGATCAGGAAGGCGATCGCCAGCGGGATCAGCACATCCTTGCCCAGATACAGCGCCGCGATCAGGACGCTGCCGCTGACCAGCCAGGCAGCTAGCTTGGTGATATCGGTCTGGTAGTTGGGAGTTTCGGGAGCTGAGGCAGGAGGGGCAAAATCGCGCGCCATGTGGGGTCTCGAAAGCCTGATAGGCGATAACTCCGACCCACGTTTTCGGTTCCCGCAATCCCTCACGAAGCGTTCGTTTTTCGGGAAACGGACCTCGTCCGAGCCTCGTCAGGCTTCATCCCGACCGGCCTCTTGCCATTTTGAGCGCCACCAAGCGGATTCGAGGCCTCTACCGGTGCCGCTTCAGGAACGATATCGCAAGCTCGTTGAATTCAAGCGGCTTTTCGATGTTTATCAGATGTCCGGAATCCCGCACCACGGAGAAGACCGACCCGGGCGTAAGCTTGCTGACCTCACGCCCCATGCTCGGAGGCGTCAGGCGATCGTCGCTTCCGGCGATGATATGGACGGGTACTTCGATGCCCGGAAAGATGCTTCTGTTATCGACGTCGATGTCCCACTCGATGGCCTTGATGTAGCTTGCCTTGCGCAGCCGCGACATGCTGTCGACAAGTTTGGACAGCACGTCCTGCGTGGCTTTTTCGCCAATGAGCGATCTGGCGACCGGACCCGCAATATCGCGGGGTTCCCGGCCGTTCAGGAGCGGGGTTTTGCGCGACCCCACAAAATCCTGCTTTTCCTCATCCGTCATGGCGGAGGAGCCGGTCATGGCCGCGCAAAGTGTCAGGCTCATCACCCTGTCCGGCCGTGCTTGGGCGTAAATCGGCGCGATCTCGCTGCCCATGGACAGCCCGACGAGGTGAGCCTTGCCGGCGCCGAAGAAATCCATGACGCGATCTATGTCGTCGACCAGGGCCTCGTCGGTCATCGGTCCTTCGTAGTCGTCACTTTCCCCATATCCCCTGATATCCAGAGCCGCCGCCAGAAAGTGCCTGGAGAACTCGGGGAGATTGTCGTGCCAGTTGCGCTTGTTGCCGCCGATGCCGTGCAGGAAGATAACGAGCTCGCCCGCGCCCGCGGCATCAACCGACAGGCGCGGCTCGCCCGGCACCGAATGCGTTGTAACCATGCTCATTCAGATCATTCCCGATGCCGCCGAGAGTCGCCGGCTTCCCGATCGAAGTGACAGGGCATGATGTCAGGCAAGCGCATCACGCATTTGCCGGAGAGAAAGCGTGTCTCGCTTTCCGGCATCATGCCCTGGTGGAGGTTGCTCACCGCTTCCGGTGAGCCATGCAGGTCACGCCTCGACCCAGCAATCGATCAAGGCGTAGCCGTTCATAAGCTCGCCGTTCGGATCGTCTTCGTATCCGCCGACACGCTTTGCGGTGGCGTCGATGAAGTCGTTGAAGCAGGGCAGGATGATGCCACCCTCGTCACGCATCATGATAGCCATGTCGCGATAGATCTTCTTGCGTTTGGCCTGATCGAGTTCGCCCCTGGCGGCGAGGATCATCTTGTCGAACTCCGGCCGGCGCCAGCGAATATCGTTCCAGCTCGATTGCGAGGAATAGATGGTCGCGTATTCCAGGTCCTGCGTTGGACGCGCTCCTCCCCAGAAATTCGCGGTGAACGGCTCCTTGTTCCAGACGCCGGTCCAGTAACCGTCGTCCGGGACGCGCTGAACGTCGATCTTGATGCCGCATTGCGCGCAACTGCGCTGGAACAACTCCGCCGCCTCGATCGCGCCGGGAAACGCCGCGTTGGCGGTCTTGAGCAGTATCGACCCCGAATGGCCTGACTTCTTGTAGGCCCTTGCCGCGGCTTCCGGGTCGAATTTCCGCTGCTCGATATCGTCCGAGAACAGGGGATAGACCTTGTTGATCGGAAAGTCGTTTCCGACCGAACCAAAGCCGCGCAGGATGTTCTTCACGATCTGCTCGCGATCGATGGCGAGCTTCAGGGCCATGCGCAGGTCGTTGTTGTCGAAGGGCGGCGTGTCGCAGAACATGCCGAATTCGTAGAAGCCGCGCCCCGAAATGTTGCGGATGGTCACCCCTGTCTTTCGAAGCAGTTCGACGATGTTCGGGCTTATCTGGTTGATGAGGTCCACCCGGCCACTCTGCAGGGCGGACGTGCGGGCCGTATTGTCGTTGATGACAAGTATCTGGACCTGGTCGGCATGCGCGGTCTGATCGCCCTGCCAGTAATTGGCGAAGCGCTCGCCCTCATAGCTGATGCCCGCCTGGCGGCCCGTGAGCTTGTAGGGTCCACATCCGATTGCCGCGTCAGGGGCATCCCTGCCGCCATCGGGCTGGAGGACGAGGTGGTAGTCCGCCAGCAGATAGGGAAAGTCGGCGTTGGGCTCCTTGAGCCCGAACACGACCTCGTCGCCATCCGTCTTCATCGAGGCGATGCCGCCCAGCATTCCAACGATCGCCGATTTCGAGCCGGGTCCTGCATGGCGCTCCACCGTGGCGACGACGTCGTCCGGCGTCAGTGTCTTGCCATTGTGAAACTCGATGCCCTTTCTGATCTTGACGGTCCAGGTTTTCGCGTCGGCCGAGGGCTTGACCTCCTCGGCGACAAGGTTGGCGAGGCTGCCATCCGCCTTTATCCTCAAGAGGTAGTCGCCCCAGACCCGCGAAAGGTGGAACTGAACCTGGCCCGTGTAGCTCGCCGGGTCGAGAGAGTCGGTGGTGCCGCCGCCCTGAAGCCCTGCCTTGAGGATACCTCCCTTCCTGGGTCCGCCGGCCCAGGCCTTGCCCGGCAATACCGAATTGACGATCCCGCCCGCGCTCAACGCTGCTGCCCCGTATAGGAACGAGCGCCGGTTGATGTCGATCAGCTGTGCCTTGTTTCCCCCGGCATGGGTGACCTCTGCCATCTAAATCCCCCTGGATGTTGAATCTTGGCGACCAGAATGCCGCAGGGGAATGGTGCAATATGTGACGTTTTCCTGTCTACGTTAATGAGGTATCATTTTGTTGGCTTCGGTCGGAGGGCCCGGTTCGGTGAAGAAAGCCAGTGAAAACCCCGCTTCGGGAGAAGACAGCCTGCAGGCCAGGCTGCAAAGGAACGTACCGCTGTTCACCCGAGCGGAACGCGCGCTGGCCAGTTACATGCTCTCCAACATCGAGCGCATTCCGTTCGAAACGGCGAGCAGCATCGCGGACACGGTTGGCACCAGCAAGATGACGGTCAGCCGCTTTCTACGGAAGAACGGCTATCAGGGGCTGGCCGAGGTCCGGCGCGAGCTTCGCCGCAAATTCGCGATCGGCAACTACCAGGTCAGCAACCGCGTCGACCGCTTCCTGAAGGCCAAGAGCCAGGACGACAAGCTGCGGGTGACGCTGGACCTAGAAATCGAGGCGCTGGTCAAGGTCTACGAACTCGTCGTGACGCCGCAGTGGGACCGGATCGTCGAGGCCGTCGGGTCCGCGCCGGAGGTCCTCGTGGCCGGCTTCCAGATGATGGACGGCATAGCGTCGATCTTCGAGATCAGGCTTCAGCTGCTGCGGCCGGGCGTGCGCCGGATCGACACCAGGAACGGAAGCCTGGCGGAGATCCACGATGCGCCGCGCGGCAGCGTCCTCATCCTGTTCGAGATGCGGCGCTATGGTGCGCTGAGCAAGAAGATTGCCCAGTCGGCGCGCGAGCATGGCCACTATGTCGTGATGATCTCTGATCCGCATTGCGGCTGGTCGAGCGACGTGTCCGACGACGTGCTCCTGGTGAGTACCGAAACGCGCCTTTTCTGGGATAGCCAGGCTGCCTTTCTGAGCCTCACGAACCTGCTGCTGGACGGGGTGGCGCAGAAGTTGAAGGGCAGCATCGCCACGCGGGCCAAGGCCCTCGACGCCATGGTGAACCAGTTCGGACTGCTGACCTAGAGCAAGCCCGGCGACGGAAGCTTCGCGTGGCTGGCGGGACGGCAGTTGGCCTATGGCTACGAGAGATGCTTCATGAAGTAGATCGAGGCTTTCGGTTTTCCGTAAGGGTCGTTGAAGTGGTGTGGCACCGTACCGACCTCCCGCCATCCCATCCGCCGGTACAGGCGCTCGCTGGCGCCGCCCTCCACGGTATCGAGAAGAAGCAGGCTGCGGCGGTGGTTCTTGGCTTGTGCCTCCACCTCGGTCATCAAAGCGGCCCCGACGCCACGGTTCTGAAAGTCGCGATGGACCAGAAGCTTGTAGACCTCCGCGCGGTGAGGCGCATTTGGCTCGGGAGAGAGATAGAGCTGAACCGTGCCAATGAGGCGGCCATCCACAAGAGCCCCGATCAACAGGTGGTCGCCGGTTGTGGTCGATTCTATGGCTCCTTGCCAAAAGTCGCTGGCGGTCGGCGCATCCAGTGGCCAGACGAATCCGACAAGGGCGCCGTTCTCCACGGCCTGAACCAGAAGCTCGACCAGTTCGGCCAGGTGATCGGTCGCCACCTCGGGCGTCAGGACATCGATCTTCATCGTGTCCAGCGGGTCCGCCGTCGTCATGCATCCCCCTTTGCCGCCATGGCTGTGAAAGCTCCGGCCGGTGTCGCGGGCCGCCGGCTTCCAGCGGTCGTCATGCCCTTCAGGCCATGCCTGGTCAGCCTGAAGGGCGCCTGGCCGCTTCGGCAAGAACCGGAGACTGTCCGTAATGTTTCCATGGTCTGATCATGTCGCGTCGCCAGGCCACGCGCCAGTGAAAAGCGTCGATCTCGAGGACGTTCGACACAACACGACGCGGCATGGAGCCTGTCGGGCAATCGGTTGAATTTGCTGGTGATCCCGACAGGAATCGAACCTGTGACCTACAGATTAGGAATCTGCCGCTCTATCCTACTGAGCTACGGGACCACGCGGGCAGACACATAGCCGCTTCGAACGGTTTCGCCAAGAGGCAGGTGCGCATGCAATTCGCACCTGCCCGCCGTCGTTGTCGTCATTCAGCGCGCCAGAGCCGTTTCGGCCAGCTTCACCCAATAGCTCATGCCGTGCGGAATGACCTCGTCATTGAAGTCGTAGGCCGGATGGTGGAGCCCCGCCGTCTCGCCATTGCCGATGAAGATGAAGGCGCCGGGGCGCGCTTCCAGCATGTAGGAGAAGTCCTCGCCACCCATCACCGGCTGGATGCCGCGATGGACATGCGCGTCGCCGGCCACCGCCGCGGCGATATCGCTGGCGAAGACGGTTTCCTCGGGATGGTTGAAGGTCACGGGGTAGTTGGAATCGTAGTCGACCTCGATCTTGGCGCCGTAGGCGGCGGACAATCCGTCGCAGAGCGCGCGCATGCGCTCTTCCGCCTTCTTGGCCACTTCCTTCTTCAGCGTGCGCACGGTTCCGGCGATCTCCGCCGTCTCGGGAATGACATTGTAGGCATCGCCGGCGTGGAATTTGGTCACCGACACGACGACGGCCTCGACCGGGTCGGTGCTGCGCGAGGCGATGGTCTGCAGGGCGCCGACGAGCTGGCTGGCGATGACGATCGGGTCGATCGTGCCGTGCGGCATGGCGGCATGGCCGCCCCGGCCCTTGACGGTGATGGTGAATTCGGCGGTCGCCGCCATGATCGGGCCTGGCCTGATGGCGAACTGGCCGACCGGCAGGCCGGGCATGTTGTGCATGCCGAACACCTTGCCGATGCCGAAACGCTCCATCATGCCTTCCTTGACCATCTCGTTGCCGCCGCCGCCGCCTTCCTCGGCCGGCTGGAAGATGACCGCCACCGAGCCGGCGAAATTGCGCGTCTCGGCGAGGTACTTCGCCGCGCCGAGCAGCATGGCGGTGTGCCCGTCATGGCCGCAGGCGTGCATCTTGCCGGGAACGGTCGAGGCGTAGGGCTTGCCGGAGATCTCCTCGATCGGCAGCGCGTCCATGTCGGCGCGCAGGCCGATGGTGGCGCCGTCGCCCTTGCGGCCATGGATGATGCCCACGACACCGGTCTTGCCGATGCCGGTCACCACGTCATCGCAGCCGAAGGCTTTCAGCTTGTCGGTGACGAAGGCGGCGGTCTGGAATACGTCGAAATTCAGTTCCGGTGTCTGGTGCAGGTGGCGGCGCCAGCCCGCGACTTCATCCTGCATTTCGGCGGCTCGGTTCAGGATCGGCATGTGGGTTCAATCTCGCTGTTGATGGCGTCGCCTTGCAATCGTGATTGTCGGGCACTTTGCCATTTTGACGTCACATAGGATAAATAGCACGGCACCGATGGCTCCGGGGAGTGAGGGACGGATCCATCACGCTGGCGACAACGTAACGAAATCTTACGGAGCCAGGGGTGACTACGGCAAGAGGCGATTTCGGATTCGACCATGCGGCACAGGCATTTCCTCACTCTATTGATCGCCGGCGCGATGGCGCTGCCAGCGCTGGCAAAGCCGGCAACGGCCAACCCGGTCATGCTTTTCGACCTTTCCAATGGCCGCATCCTGCAGCATCAGGATGCGTTCAGCCGCTGGTATCCGGCGTCGCTGACCAAGCTGATGACCGCCTATGTGACGTTCCGGGCGATCGCCGCCGGCGAGGTGCAGCTTGATTCGCCGATCAAGGTGACGCGCCATTCCGCCGCCGAGCCGCCGAGCAAGATGGGCTTCAAGCCAGGTTCGGTGATGCGGCTCGACAGCGCTCTGAAGATGATGCTGGTCAAGTCGGCCAACGACATCGCCATGGCCGTGGGCGAAAATGTCGGCGGCTCGCAGGCGGCCTTCGCCGACCGGATGAATGCCGAGGCGCAGAGGCTCGGCATGACCGGCACGCACTACGTCAATCCCAACGGGCTGTTCTCGCCGGATCAGTACACGACCGCGCGCGACCTCGGCCTGCTGGTGATGGCGATCCGCCGGGATTTCCCGCAATATGCGTCGTGGTTCTCGATCGAAGGGCTGGCGGTCGGCAAGAAGGCCATCCCGAATTACAATCTGCTGATCGGCCGCTATCCCGGCGCCGACGGCATGAAGACCGGCTTTGTCTGCCCCTCCGGCTTCAACATGATAGGCTCGGCGACGCGCAAGGGCCGCACGCTGGTCGCGGTGGTGCTCGGCGAGAAGTCGGCCGTTGCCCGCGCCGAGACGGCGGCAAACCTCCTCGACAAGGGCTTCGACACGCCCGCCGGCGGCTCGACCACCGTGGCGACGCTGCCGTCCTACGGCGACACCCAGTCGCCCAACGACCTGCAGGACGAGATCTGCAAGAAGAAGGCGACGACCGAGGAGCAGTCGGAAGCGCCGCCGGCCGTCGCCAGCAAGAATGCGCCGAAGTCCCTCTACCAGCAGAAGCTCGATCACGCGCCGACACTTGTCGCCGTCGGTCTCGGCGGCGCCACGGGGCCGACGCCGAAGGCCATCCTCGGCCATGCCGGCCAGGAATTCGCCGACGTGCCGATCCCGACATGGCGCCCCGACAGGCCGGCGCCGTCCGGAGCCGGCCCGGCCGTGGTCGGCGCCAACGCCGCGCAGGGCGACCAGGCGGCGAAGAACTGAGCCGATGAGCGGCTTTCCCATCCCCGTCTCGGTGCTCACCGGCTTCCTCGGAGCCGGCAAGACGACCTTGCTCAACCGGCTGTTGAAGGATCCGGCGCTCGCCGACACGGCGGTGATCATCAATGAGTTCGGCGAGGTGGCCATCGACCATCTGCTGGTCGAGCAGTCCTCCGATGGCATCATCCAGCTTTCCGACGGCTGCCTGTGCTGCACTGTGCGCGGCGAACTGGTCGACACCCTGGCCGATCTGGTCGACCGGTTGCAGACC
>CALMPB010000079.1 GCA_937871985.1 uncultured Burkholderiaceae bacterium | reverse complement strand
ATCTTCTCTATTCTTCTCTTCTCTAGTCCGCTTTTTGTCCGCTTCGGAAGCGGACGAATTTCGGTCGTTTCGCTTCCTGTCTGCGTCCTGCGCGCGCTTCTTGGCAGACTGGCCGTTATGCTCTTCAAACCGGGGCATCCATAGGGAAGATCCGTCAAATTCGAGCCAGCCGACCGAAATCATGGCGTGCGAAAAACCGGGAAATCCGATCGTCTCGTCCAGCACTTCCGGGCTGTAACCTTCGAGCTGTCCATCGACGGAATGGACGTCGAACAGAGCCCACGCGGATAAAAGTCCACCGATGACGCGCAATCTGTCCGCTTTGCAAGCGGACGCCATGCGGACAACTTTCGGATGCGTCGGGAGGTCGACGCGCATCTTGATCCAGTCAGCAGCCATTGCCGGCTCCTTCATTCATCTTGCTGGCGCGCACGGGCACCCACCGGGTGTAGGCCCAGTCGAAGGTGGCGCGCTTGATTTCTCGATCGATCCCGCTCTGGTCATAGAGCGCATGGCAGAAGTGGCAGGCGGGAACGGTGAAACGGTCGTGGACCTTCAGGCCCATGCCCTTGCCTTCGTTCTGGTGGGCGGGGACGACCGTGGGGTCCTTCTCGTAGCTGCGGCAGCCCGCGAAGCTCAGGTAGCAGCGCTCGCCGCGGCACGCGGCCAGGTACTCCGGCGCATGGCCAGGGCGCTTCTTCGGTGCGCGGCGCTTGATGGCGGCACGCTGTAGGGGTGCCTGCCGCGCCAGGGTGGCGCTGGAGCCGCTGGAGAGCCGGGCGCCGGTGGCGCGCAGCGGGGTCCTGCGGACGAGCGGGGCGGAGCGTTTGAGCATGGCTACCTGATCCACCCAGGGACGTCCACGGGCTCGGACCACTGCACGCCATGCTCCGCGCCGAACGAATAGAGGAACTCGATGGCGTCGGACATTTCGCGGATGCTCATGGAACTGGTGCGCTTGCCCAGGATGACGAAGCCACCACGCAAACCGGCCGCCATGCGCTTTTCTTGCATGAGGCTGGCCACAACCACCGCCTTCCAGTCATCGACGCTCAGGCGCTCCATCTTGCCGTTCACGGGCCATTCAACTTGGCGCGCGACGTCGGCGAGCATGGCATGCAGCTTGGCGGACTGGCCTAGCGTGCGCGTAGGTTCAACGGGCGGCGCGAAGAAGAACCCGTCCGGCGCCGCGTCAATCGCCTGGTGGGCGCGCTGGCGCGTGCGGGCGTTGAGCTGGTAGCGCATGTCAGTACCGCCCGCTGTCCGCTTCGATCCTGGCCTGCAGGTACTTGTACGCCATCCGCTCCAGCGCCTGCATGTCGTCCCGGCTCACGACCACAGCGTCCATCGGCGCCAACTGCAGCCCCAGGGCCGCAAGCAGGTGACAAAAGCGCTCCAGGTCGTCCTTAGACCTGCTCACGGTGCTGGACGAAACCGCCATGAAATCGGCTGCACGCTCCTGCGTCACGTCTGCAAGGCGGCGCAAAACGTCGCTTTGAATCCGTGCACCAGTCCTGCGTGTGCTTTCAATCTGGTCTGGGGATACTGGTTGCGTACTCATCTGAAACATCCATGACGAGAGAGGGAAACAAGGAAATGACAGAAACCGAAAAGCTGCTGAACAACGCCCAGGACATCGCGCGCCGGGCCTTCGTGGATCCGAGCGAGGCCGCGGTAATGGACCTGTTCAGGGAGCTGTGCGCCGAGCGCGACCGCATGGCCTGGGCCACGGATGGCCGAACCACTGCCGCAATCCATTGACGAATGACTACCGAAAGCTGGCGAGATCCCCTGCCCACGGCTACGATCGGCGTTGCCCAGATTCCCTGGGCGTGGGTACCAACCACAACCAACTTTCCCCGCAGGAGGGGTTCTCATGGCAACAGCGAAAAAGCAATCGAACGAGCAGACCTCCAAAGCTGCAGCATCAGCAGCATCGAAGGTCCTGCGAGATCCGAAGTCTTCCAAGGCGGCAAAGACGGCGGCGGGGTCTGCACTGACGCAGCGCCCGAACAAGAAGAAGTAATTAGTCATCGCGGGCCAGCCTCGCGATCGCGCAGTCCAGCAGCATCCCAGCCGTCTGAGTACGGCTGGGCGTTGCAGTCCCTTCGAGCGAATAAGTGCCGCCGCGTTGTTCAGCCACCACACTCACCGCGATCACCTCGCCTGATTCGCAGCGCGCCAGCAGCTCGCGGACGTACTCCACAAGCCCAGTCGGGCGCTCTAGGGGAAGGACGGATAGATTCATGCTGTCCCCTGCTTCGCCCGCTGCTCGGCCAAAATCTCGGCGCACAAGTCGATGCATCCGTCGCAAATGGCGGGCGTAGCCGGTGCTGGGCCAGCCACCATGTGGGCGACGCTGTGTTGGTCCTTACCGCAGAAGTCGCAGACCACCACCTTTTTCAAGTGGATGACCATCTACGCCGCCTCCTGCTGGGTGGGGTCGGCCTTTCGCCGAACGTCAGCGCGGACCATCGCCAAAAGCTCCCGTGCGAAGTCGCTCACCCAGGGTTCGGCGGCAATTTCAGTCAATCGAGACAAGAGTGCCTTCTGATCAGGAGCGACCTCGAGCAAGACGCTGATGATCAGCAGCAGCGCCTGATCGGCGGGGCAGAGACTCTTAGCAACATCAATGGCGCTCATCTATGCGGCCTCCTGGTGGGTGGGGGCGGCGGACACTGCATCAACTCCCGCGAAGTAATTGCGCAAGGCCTGCACGGTCTGAACCCGCGGGTCTTTAACCTCTCCGTAACGGAGCTTGCGCAAGGTGCTTTCGGGCACACCAGAGAGCCGAGCAACCTCCGGAAGATCGGAGTGCTTCACTTCGCGGAGCCGGGCCAGGACGGGGGAGAGAATTTCGGTCTGTTCCATATGCGGCATTCTCAACCCATTTATGGGTTACGTCAACCCACACTTGGGCTGAGAATCCCGGCATATTCCCGAATATGGGTAAACGCGCTATGAAAATCCTTGCAGACAACCTGAACCGGCTCATCGGCCCGGGGCTGAAATTCGGATCAAATGAGGCTGCCGCGAAGGCCTCTGGTGTAGGGCGGTCAACTATTGATCGTGCGCGCCGCGCCGAAGTGGCACTGAAAGTTGACAACTTGGCCGAGCTTGCGCGTGCCTGCGGTATGGAGCCGTGGGAGTTGCTACATCCCGATCCTCAGAACACCCGGAGGATCGATCCTGCAAGAAGCCCTGGCGACTGGCCACTGCCTGGGATCTCATCGGAGGACTTTCAACTGATCCCGCTGGATGAACGCAACGAAGTGATTTCGCTCGTCAAATCTAAAGTGCAGCGTCATAAGGGCGCTTCCACAAAAAGCGGTGCTCCCAAGAAAGCCGCCTGATAGGCGACAGCTTGCGTTAGTCTGGTCCTGTGACAAACAAATGGGTGAAAACATTGAGGCAGATCAGCAAACTCCTAACCGCATTTCTGTTCTTTAGCTCCGGTTGTGCAATTGCTGCGCAGGACAAGGAATGGAGTAGGCCTGCGCAGGTAATCGGCTATGGGTACAAATCTTGCGGCGACTTTATCCAAGCGGCCAAGCTCGAACGCCCATTCATCGGCAGATCCGACGAGAAAGGCACTTGGATTTCTGGTTCCTCAATGTTTATCGAATGGGCTTATGGGTTTGTCAGTGCCACGAACTTACAGCGGGCGACTGATGAGTCGCTTCCTGCTCCTATTGTTTGGCAAGCAAACAACATGATTACGTGGCTGGAAGAACATTGCAAAAAGAACCCCGACGAAATATTCATGAACGCAGTCTCGACCATGGTGAAAGCCAGAACGGCGCCGTAGCCTAGAAGATCCTCGCGGCGGCCTTGCCGCCCTTTTTTCTTTCTTCAAAACCCATCTATGGGTTGACATTACCCATCTATGGGTTCAATATTCTCCCATCAGCCCAAATATGGGTTGCAGATACACCCACCACCCGGTGAGCAAAAGGGAGACGGAAATGACGAAGCAAGGCCTGATCGACAACGCGCAGCACATCGCCGGCATGGTGGTTGGCCGCGCTCTGCGCTTTCTCGGTCTGCGCTACTCGAAAGAGCATCGCGGCAGCCGCTGGTTCAGCACCGTCTCCGCGAATCTCGCCGCCGATGGCGTGAAGCAAGCCTTCCTCCCCTACCGCTAATCCTTCCCCCACCCCGCCCCGGGTGCCGGGGCAAGGAGACATCCATGAATCAGAACCGCATCGCCCGCCGCGCCGAGCGTATCGGCGCCACCGGCCAGGAATACCTGCTGAATGTGTCGAAGCTGCGCGCCGTGGTGCGCGACTACTCGCGGGACCGCGCGCCCTGCTACCGCGTGAATCCGGCGAAGCGCCAGAGCGCGCAGGACAGCCTGTTCCAGGAGCGCAAGTTCTGGTTCGGCGACCAGTTCAGCGCGCCGGTCAGCCGGGCGGCCCGTGCGGCGCTGCGCGTTGCCTGCGACGTGGGCACCGATTTCCTGGCGTTCCGTGCCAAGTGGATGCCGGGCTATTTCCTGCGCCTGCTGGCGAGCCGCCGCGCTCCGGCTGTGCCGCGCGCTGGCGTGTTGGCTGCTTCCTACGAGAACGAAGGACGGAACTGACATGGCCAACCTCGCCTACCCCACCGAATGCGGCACGGCCGCGATCATCCCGCCGCTGACGGCGACGCAGCGCCGCGCGGCTGCCCTGCGCGAAATGGATGCTGATCTGCACGTGGCGCTGATCCGCGACATGACCGTGCAGCGCCAGCACGACTACGACCAGCGCGCGGCCGAGGCGCTGTATTCCGCGACCGAGGGCAAGCCCAGCGCCGAGCAGGCGTTTGCGCTGGCGGTCCAGTCCTGCGTGCGCGGCGACGAGCTCGCGGTGGTCGGCGCGCACTTCCGCCAGTGGGCGCTGCTGGCTCGCGGCCATCTGGTGTCCGACCTGGTCGACCTGTGCGACGACGGCCGGCGCGTGACTTTTGCCCGCCGTGGCTGGAGCAAAGCATGAACCTGGACGACCTGAAAGAACACGGCGGCCCGGCCTTCCCCGTCCATCGCATGGAATGGGATTTTAACAACCCGGTGATGGCCACGAAGCACCCGGGCATGACCCTGCGCGACTACTTCGCGGCCAAGGCCATGCAGGGAATGCTGGCCGTGCCTGATGACCAGCGCTACGGCGACCGGGCGGACAAGACCCTGAGCGTCGAGGAATGGCAGCAGTGGTGCGTCACGGGCGTGGTCGAACACGCCTACCGCGTGGCCGACGCGATGATCCGCGTGCGAGGTGCCCAATGATCCGCCGCCTCCTGCGCGCCCTGCGCCAGCTTGATCGTCACGAATGGGTCGGCGCTGCCTGCGCCGTCGTCTTCATCGGCGGCATCGTTCTTGCCCTCGGCGACCGCCAGCAGCGCGACGAGCAAGCCCAATCCACCCTCACCGCCTGCGAAGGCTGCGGCAAGACCGTGGTCGTCGCGAAGGAATGACATGACCAATATCACCATCAACATCGACGATTACCTTGGCGACGAAGAAAAGCGCCACATCGCCCGCGACGAGTTCCGCGCTGCCTGCGGCCGTGTCTCCGCCTCCAGCTTCGAGCGCATCCTGAGCAATGCCGCCTACGAGCTGGTACGCAAGGAGGTCGATGCAGCATTCGACGGCTCCATGGTCGAAACCGTGCGCGCCAACGCCATCAAGATCGTCAACGATCTTTCCTCCTACACCGTCTTCGCCAAGCCCAATGCCTGGGACCGTGAGGCCAGCAAGGGCTGGACGTATCTGCAGGAGGCCATCGAGGCGGCCAAGCCGGTCATGGCCCAGCGCGTCCTGGCGATCATCGCGGAAATGGATGGCGACGACCTGCGCGGCCGCCTGGACGGCCTGATCGGCGACGTGATCGTGTCGAAGCTGACCGCACCGGCGAAGGTGGAAGCATGAACAACCTCGCAGTCATCACCCAGGACATCTACGACAGCCGCGACTCGTTCGCCGCGGTGCTGACCGACCCGTCGATCAACTTCGAGAAGGAAGCCGGTTTTGCGATCCAGGTCCTGCAGAACAACGACTTCGCGCTGAAGATCGCCACCGGCAACCGCCAGTCGGTCATCAATGCGGTCACCAACGTGGCCGCCATCGGGATCAGCCTGAATCCGGCCAAGCGTCAGGCCTATCTGGTGCCGCGCGACGGCAGGATCTGCCTGGACATCAGCTACATGGGCCTGATTGATCTAGCCGTAGCCACCGGCTCCATCCGTTGGGCGCAGGCCGAGCTGGTGCGCGAGGCGGACAACTTCGCCCTGAACGGCTTCGACGCTCCGCCCACGCACGTTTTCAACCCGTTCAGCAAAGACCGCGGCGAAATCGTCGGCGCCTACGTGGTGGTCAAGACCGCCGACGGCGACTACCTGACTACGCCCATGAGCCGCGCCGACATCGACGCGATCATGAACCGGTCGCAGTCGGTGAAGTCCGGCAAGTCGTCGCCCTGGAAGACCGACTACGGCGAGATGGCCAAGAAGACGGTCGTCAAGCGTGCCTACAAATACTGGCCGAAAAACGACCGGCTTTCCGAAGCTATCCACCACCTGAACACCGACGGCGGCGAAGGGCTGGCCATCACCGCCACCAGCGTGCCGGTCGATCCGGATCTGCTGCCGCGCCTGCGCAAGACCGTGGAAGCCGCCAAGACGGCCGAAGCCCTGGCCGCAGTCTGGAAGGACGGCCTGGCCGAGGTGCGCGCCACGCGGGACATGACCATCTACAACGCCTTCAAGGCCGCCGTGGCAGCGCGCGGCGCCGTGCTGCGCGGCGAAGCCGTGCCCACCGAAACGCCGCCGGACGACGGCAAGACCATCGACGAGCCGCCCCGCGACCCGTCCGACGACGGCTTCGGCCGGGATGACCAAGGAGGTACCCAGGAATGAACCCCGCAGACGAACTGCGCGAGAAATTCGCCTATGACCCGACCACTGGCGTCTTTATACGCCGGTCAACCGGCAAGGTTGCTGGCCATCGCAAGAACAACGGCTACCTGCATTTCCATTTCGCTGGCAAGAAGCGCGGCGCTCATCGCCTCGCGTGGTTGTACGTGCACGGCTCATGGCCGGAACACGACGTCGACCATATCAACGGCATCCGCAGTGACAACCGGATCTGCAATCTGCGAGACGTTAGCCGGTCGGTCAACCTTCAGAACCAGCGCCGGCCCGCTTCCCACAACAAGAGCACCGGAGTGCTGGGCGTCTACCGACATGTCGGTGGAAGGTTCATGTCGAGAATCTGCGTCAACCAGCGCGGCACCTATCTTGGCCTGTTCGACACCATCGAAGCTGCGCAGGCTGCGTATCTGGAGGCGAAGCACCGCCTGCATCCTGGGAGCACGATATGAGCCGATACATTTTGTCCCCGCACGAGCAGGGATCGGACGCCTGGAAATTGGCCCGGTGCGGGCGAGTTACGGGTTCCCGAGTGGCCGACATGCTGGCGACCACTGCGAAGGGATGGTCTACGAAGCGCGGCGATTACATGATGGAACTGGCCGTCGAGAAGCTCACCGGCGAGCCAGCAGCCGACGCATTTGTGACCAAGGAAATGCAGCACGGAATCGACAACGAACCGCTTGCGCGCATGGCCTACGAGCAGGTCTCAGGAAACATCGCCCTGGAGTCCGGATTCATGTACCTGCCGGACGTTGACGTGGGCTGCAGTGTCGACGGGTTCTTCGAAGAGGACGGCCGGACCGGGGTCTTGGAAATCAAAGCACCCAAGAGCACGAACCACATCAAGTATCTGCAGGGCCAAATCGTGCCTGACCAGTACCGCCCGCAGTGTCTGCACAACGTCTGGGTGACCGGCGCCGAGTTCGCCGACTTCGTGTCGTTCGACCCGCGCTTCCCGGAAGACCTGCAGCTTTTCGTCTGCCGCTACACCCC
>CALMPB010000078.1 GCA_937871985.1 uncultured Burkholderiaceae bacterium | reverse complement strand
CGGGCTATCCCCGCCGCGCGCAGCTTGGCGCCCCTCGATGCCGCCGAACCGGCTACGCCGGATCGGCCCGGCCAGCCCCCCGCCGCGATGGACGGGGCGCTGGCGAACACGCTGGCGCTTCATACGGCAGGTTGTGCAAATGCGTGCCGCCCTCAACGCTGTGGTTCCTGCCCAACGCGTCACGAAGGACGGTTCACGGACATCCCTCCCGGCAGCGCTATGGAGCCTCCATGTCACGCCTCAAAACCGGTACCGCAAGGTGCTGCGGGGCCATTCTCGCCTGTCGTCGGGTTCTTGACCTGGCCCGTGTCAGCGGGCGATCCGTGGAATCGGTGATATCACTCGAGTCGGTGCAATTGTTGTTCCGCTGAATGCTTCAGAACTTGTCAATTGTGGGACGGTCAAATTTCGAATCGACGGCAGTCGACCGCTCGACAAACCGGGCCAATATGGGGGCTGGCTCAGCGTCGCGGTGCAGCAAGTAGGTTGCCAGCGTCAGAGGATTACCCTCTAGCGGTCGAGCCACGATGCCTGACTCTCGGGTGGAAGCGATATGCGCTGCGCCTGCTAAGCCCAAGGCCAAACCCGCAGAAACTAAAGTCATCATTACATCAAAGCTGCCTACGCGTTGAGCAACCAGTGGTTCTTGTACCTGCATTCGCAGAATGCGGTCAATCTGGCGAGCATGCCCCTCGCATATGACAGGATCTCCCAGTACCAGCGGGTAGCGCAACACTTCAACTAGCGGAATCTTCTTGAAAGCTAGCACGGGATGGCGCGCCGGTACCGCAACCATCACTTCATCCTCCCAGACAGGAGTGGCCACGATTCCATCGCCGGCATCTTCAGCCATCGAAAAGCCGACGTCATAGATGCCATCGTGCAGACCAGCGATTTGCTGGGCCAAAGGAATTTCGAACAATCGAATATCCACCTCAGGATCTTCCTCACGACATTGCGCCAGCAGTGCAGGTAAGCGCGATGGCATGATTCCGTCGGATAAGGCCACACGTAACTGACCGTGAAATCCTCTAGCGGCGGCTTTGACGCTGTCGAGAGCTTGATCCAGCATCACAAAAACACGCGGAACATGCTCCAGAAACAAGTGTCCCGATCGAGTCAGTTGCGTACTGCGGGTGGTACGAATGAATAGCAGTACCCCCAACTCTTCTTCCAGCTCTTTGATGGTGCGAGATAGCGGCGATTGGTCGATGTGCAGCCTCTCAGCGGCGCGAGCAAAGTGCAGTTCTTCAGCGACTGCAAGAAAACATCGTAAGTGACGAAGTTCCATTTCGACCTCTCTTCACCTCGTTGCTCTTTAGGCCCAAGGGGCACCATCGACGACTGAAAGCCAGCATCTACTCTTATTCGTCGGACCTGGTGACGGCCTGGAAGACGCCCAGCAGTCGAGTAACGCGTTTCTCGTTAGATAGTAAGTCAGATTGGTTTGGTGCATACCAACAGTGCGACAACCAACACCGTACTCCCAAGCAAGATCGAAGGCATAACGACACCACGACCATTGTGCAAATTGGCCCCGTCATCAAAAGAAAGCCTGCGAAGTTGCCCCCGCAGCAATCCATGACTCGCAGAGAGACCCGCGACCAGTACTAACTTCACCAGTAACCACGGTTGGGGAAACCATCCGCCTCGCAGCGCAAGGTACAGTCCTAGCGCCCATGTCACCATCATTGCCGGGGCGGTCACATGCTGATCCCAACGATGTACCAGTGTGAGGTACGCTAGCCCTGCATCGCGGTCATAAGCCTTCAAGGTGTGCCGGGAAAATGCAATTGAGAGCATAAGGAACAATTGCCCTCCCATCCACGTGATGGCGGCCGACAGGTGCACCGCCTTGATCGATAAATACAGCATGACCAGTCATTCAACGTTGGGAAGCTAGGGTTGCCTCGCGTTTCGCGAGTCTGCGTTCGCAGGCAAACGCCCCAAAGGGAATCAAAGCGGCCAGCACCATGAAGACACGCTCAGATCGCGACCAACCATAGCCAGAGATCGATCCCACTAGCGTCCAGAAGTAGAAGATGAACGCTAGGCCGTGGATGGGGCCTAGCAACAATACTGTTCAGATAGTATTTTTAAAGCCATAATCCTCATCCATCGAAGCTTCA
>CALMPB010000077.1 GCA_937871985.1 uncultured Burkholderiaceae bacterium | reverse complement strand
TAACACGATGCAGACGAGCGCCACGATGATGCTCTCCTCGACCAGCGTGTGCTTCAGGGTGTCGATGGCCGCCTCGATCAGCTGCGAGCGGTCGTAGACCGGCACAATCTCGGCACCCTTGGGAAGGCTCCCGGCGATGTCGCCCAAGCGTTGCTTAACGTGCTCGATCACAGTCAGAGCATTGGCCCCGAACCTCTGCAGGACTATGCCACTCGCGACCTCGCCTTCGCCGTTGAGTTCGGTAATGCCGCGCCGTTCGTCGGGACCAATCTCGATCCTGGCGACGTCCTTGAGGCGTAGAGGCACGCCCTGGTCCGTTTTCAGGACGATGTCTTCGATATCGACCGTCGACTTGATGTAGCCGCGGCCACGCACCATGAACTCGAATTCGGATAGCTCCAGCGTGCGCCCGCCGACATCGCGATTGCTGGCGCGCACGGCGTCACGAACCATCGATAGCGATATGCCCTGGGCGCGCAGGCGCAACGGATCAACGACGATATTGTACTGCTTGACGAAGCCGCCGACGCTTGCGACCTCGGCGACACCCTCCGCCTTGGAGGCGGCGTATCGCACCACCCAGTCCTGCAGAGACCGCAGCTCGGCCAGCGTCATGTCCTTGGCGACGACGGCGTACTGATAGACCCAGCCGACGCCGGTCGCATCGGGACCGAGGCCCGGCGTGACGCCGGCCGGCAGGCGCTGCGCGGCAGCGTTGAGGTATTCGAGCACGCGGCTGCGCGCCCAATAGGGGTCCGTGCCGTCCTCGAAGATGACATAGACGAAGGAAACGCCGAAGAAGGAGAACCCCCGCACCACCTTGGACTTCGGCACCGTCAGCATTGCCGTCGTCAGGGGATAGGTGACCTGGTCCTCGACCACCTGCGGCGCCTGGCCGGGATACTCGGTGTAGACGATGACCTGGACGTCCGAAAGGTCTGGAATGGCGTCCAGCGGAAGCGTCTTCAGCGCGTAGGCTCCGGCGGCCACAGCGAAGGCTGTGGCGACAAAGATCAGGACGAGATTGCGTGCGGACCACGCGATGAGCCGGGCAATCATGGCGCGGTCTCCGAATTCGTCATGCCGCTCAGCGCAGCCTTCAGATTGCTTTCGGCATCGATCAGGAAATTCGCCGCGACCACGACGCGATCGCCGGCCGCAACGCCGTTGCGGATTTCGGTAAAGCCACCGCCCTGAAGGCCGATCTTGACCTCTCGCGGCTCGAACCGGCCCTCGCCCTTGTCCAGGATCACGACCTGCCGCGTGCCGGTGTCGATCACAGCGCTATCGGGGACGGCGACGACCGGAGCATTGCTGCCGCTGCCGATCTCAACATTGGCATACATGTCCGGCAGCAACAGACCGTCCGGATTGGGGATCTCGATCCGCACCTTGGTCGTGCGCGTTTCGTTGCTGACTTGAGGATAGATCAGCGCGACACGGCCGCTGAAAGTCCGGCCGGGCAGACTTCGCACCCGGATGGTGGCGACGGCGCCGACCTTCACGGCTCCCAGCTCATATTCGGGGACGTCGGCGACGATCCAGACGGTCGAGACGTCAGCGAGGCGGAAGAGCACGTCGCCAGGCGACGCTTTCATGCCCTCGACGGCATTGCGCTCGAGGATCAGGCCATCGCGCGGGGCGGTCCAGGTGATGGAGGTCAGAACCTGACGGGTGCGGTCGATTGCGGTGATCACATCGGGTGGGACCGCAAGATTCTCAAGGCGCTGGCGTGCCCCGGCCGAAGCGCGGCCGCCTTCGTTCAGATCTGTAAGATATTGGGCGCTCGCCGCTGCGATCTCTGCCGAATAGAGCCGCATCAGCGGCTCACCCTTTTTGATCCGATCGCCGGTGGTGACGTCCGCTACCTTGTCGATGAAGGCATCGGAGCGTGTCGCGACCACTGTGATGCGCCGTTCATCAAGCTGTACGGTGCCGGGCACTCGCACTGGACGAACTATCACCTGCTCGGTGGCAACCTCCGATCGGACGCCGGTCCGCTGCAGTTTGCCTGTCGCGACTTTGACAGTCGAACCGTCGTCATCCTCGCCCGCGTAGACAGGGATGTAATCCATCCCCATCGAATCTTTCTTCGGCACCGGCGAGGTGTCGGGAAGGCCCATCGGATTGCGGTAGTACAAGATCCGCTTCGGTTCGCCGTTCGCAGGCGCAGCGGCAACGGTCGCAGCGGCTACCGGCGGCTTGTCCTCGAAGCTCAGGTCCTGCCCCGCTAGAACGGGCAGGAAGTCCCGTCCATCGGCGGTCTTCTTCGGAGTTGCCGCATAGGCTGGAAGGCCGTCCGGATCTCGGTAGTAGATCACGGGTCCGGTGGGCGCAGGGTTGGCGTTAGCCGGGACCGTCGCAGTGCCTTCCAGCCAGGCGACAGCTTGTAGCCACGCAGTGGCAGGCAGCGTGAGATTGCGATTCCCCGCCCAATAGCCTCCAGCCCCCGCCGCCAAAATGGCGACGAGGGTGAGGCCAGTACGGCCTGCGCGGCTCATGGCGTGGCCTTGAATTCGAGCTTGTTTTCGAGAGAGCCGGTTTCGCCCTGCACCTTGGCGCCGATCGACAGGCGGTAGCCACCCGGCATCATCAGATTGGCCTTGAAGCGATAGATGCCCGGCTCAGTCGAGGGCAACGGCTCAATCGGCGACGTCATCATCTCCATACCATCCGGCGCCATGTCGACGCGCTGAGCAAAGATCACCGCGTTGGGCACGACCTTGCCGGACCGCTTGTCGACGAGACGAACGGCGACAATCGCGCCATCTCCTTTCTTGATCGCGCTTTGGACGAGCTGGAACTCGTAATCGTCGATCCCAGCCTGGGCCATCGAAATGCCCCCACCGAAAGCAAGACCGATCATCGCCGCGGCTACGACGTGCTTCGCATTAAAAAAGTTCATTGTCAGATTTTCCCAAATTTCATCATTTGGCCGCGCGGAATGCACGGCAGGTTCGTGGCCAGGCTGTTGCCAAACCCACGGGCTCTCGCCGCAAGGCCGTCAGCCGCGCGGCGACAAACGGCCCCCGATGGAGCCGTTGATGAATCTAGGTTCGTGGAGGTCTGGGAGGCGGCGGATTGGGCAGCAGATCGTGTCCGACGTCATTGCTCGGCGTGATCACGTCAGCTGCAGACAACCGGGTCAGCGTGATCGCCGCGGTCGTTGACGCGTTCGGGAAGCACTTGGCGACACATACGATCGCGAGAGGACAGGATTTCTGACAATCAGGTACTGACTGCCGCTGGTCCGAAGGGCATGGCATGCCGTCCGGCATGGATGCCATATCCGCCATCGTTGCCTTAGGATCGACAGCCATCGTCACCGCAGCAGACGGTGTGACCATCGGCGCGGTTAGAAGGCTCACGACTGCCAGAATCGAGAGCAGGCGGGGGAACAAGGTCCAGAACTTCACGCCGGCTACATGGCATATGGTGCGGTGCAAGAAAAGGTCCCCCGCCTCACATTTCCGTCAGGTCATGCTGGCCAACAGCCTGGGTCGTAACTGGGTATGCGGGCGGCCCAGTGCTGGATCAGAGATTCGATTCGAACATCGATGCGAGAGATGATAGCCTGGCTTTCGGTCCTCAGGAGGAGGAGATGCGCGCCATTGCATTAGTTGCCGGCGTGTTGGTGGCTACGCCCTCGATGGCGGGGCAACTGATCTTTTACACTGCCACCTTCCCGGATGCGACATCTGTCCAACTCAGCGTCCTGAACAATAGTGTCTCGCAAGACCGCGGCCATGACTTTGATGTCGCTATCGGTCTGGTCGAGACAGACGCAAGCGGCGCCATCAGGTATGAAGATTCCGGCAGGCATCGTGCACAAGTTCGCTGTAATTATCCGGCGTATGTGAGCGTCGGCAGTCGAACGTATCCTATCGAAATGCCTCTGAGCCGCTCCTCACATAACGATTGGAAAGAAAATCTCTGGATGACATTCTGCGCGGCCCCGTCATCCTGACTTCCGCACCTCACGGCATTGCCCGCTTTGACAGCGGCCGCGGGTCGAATTTCGACCCGCGGTCGCCGGGTGCCGGGTCACTTGATACTGGTGACCGTGATGCGTCCGTTGACGCGGTCGGCTGTGAACTCGATCGCCTGACCCGATTTGACTTTCTTGAGCATGCCGTCCTCAGCGAGGACGAACACCATCGTCATCGCTGGCATGTCGAGATTCGTCAGCGGCTCATGTTTGATCGTCAGCTTTTTCTGTTTGGCGTCGACCTTTATGACTTCGCCTTTGATGTATTCCTGTGCAAGCGCGCTTCCGCCGATGGCGAGCGCGAGCGCGAGTGTCGAGAGTGCTTTTACCAATAGTGTCATAATTGCTTCCTTTCCGCTTTTCGAACTCAGTTGGCGACGCTGATATCGCCCTTCATGCCGGAATCGTAGTGACCCGGGACCAGGCAGGCGAAGCCGAATTCGCCGGCATTGGCGAAGGTCCAGATGATCTCGCCTCGGGCGCCGGGGGCGAGCCGGATCGCGTTGGGATCGGCGTGCTCCATTTCAGGGAACTTCTCCATCAGCGCCTTGTGTTCCATGATCCCCTCATGGACGTCCATGACGAATTCGTGGTCAACCTTCCCCTTGTTGACGAACTTGAGGCGGACGGTCTCGCCCTTCTTCACCTTGAGGACTGTCGGTTGGAACAACATCGTCCCATCGTCCTTCTCCGACATCGAAATGTTGACCGTCCTTTTTGCCTTGGCAGGCTCGCCAGGGTTGCCGATCGGTATCTTGTCCGATTTGTCTCCATGTCCTCCGGCGTGGGTTCCACTGGCAAGAGCTGCTCCGGAACTGACCGCCATCAAAATGGCCGCTGCGATTATTCGTTTCATGCTGCACATTCTCTCACTGTTGAGGTTGAGGGATTTCGGTTTCTCATCCCTGTTTGCCGTGACCGCCGTTCACTGCCGGGGCCATCGTTTTTGCGTCGCCTGACTTTGTCGGAGCGGGAATTTCCCCCTTCCACTCGTAGGCCACGGTTCCCTCCGGGTGTTGGTACCAGCCGGGATCGGCGTAGTCGTTCGAGGCAAGGCCCTCGCGAACCTTTACGACCGAGAACATGGAGCCCATCTCGATCGGGCCGAATTGCCCCCAGCCATCCATCATCTTGACGGTGTTGTCGGGCAGCGGCATTTCCATCTCGCCCATGTCGGCCATGCCGCGATTGCCCATCGGCATGTATTCGGGCTGAACTTTTCGGATCTTCTCAGCAACCTTTGTCTTGTCGACGCCGATGAAGGTGGGCACGTCGTGACCCATGGCGTTCATGGTGTGATGCGATTTATGGCAGTGGATTGCCCAGTCGCCCTCGTATTTGGCGTGGAACTCGTAGGCCCGCATGGCGCCGACGGGGATGTCGATCGACACTTCCGGCCAACGGGCCTCCGGGCGGACCCAGCCGCCATCGGTGCAGGTCACCTCGAAGTCGTAGCCGTGCATGTGGATCGGGTGGTTG
>CALMPB010000076.1 GCA_937871985.1 uncultured Burkholderiaceae bacterium | reverse complement strand
GCATGCGGCGGCACCGAACACCCTTTTACGGTGAACGGGCGCCGCTGGCTCTATTGTTGGCATCCACGCTCCGGCCGCCACTGCTATCTGAACATCGATACGGATGTGGCTGTCTGGAATCCCAACTTTCATCCCGCTCATGCACCAGAGTATGAGCACGTAGCTCCGGTAATGCCGAAACGACTTTTTAAACAGGCCGCTGAAGTCGACGCCCAAAGCTACTACTTCTAACCCTGCCGCGAACCCGATTTAGCATGCTAAATCGTTCTACTCTACTTCTCGCAAGTAAGGTTCACGCGTAATACAAACCCTTTTGGGGCCAAGCCCCCGACAGGGATATTGGCTCCTTTTTTAATGGAGCCTTCCATGTTTAAGTCATCAATTTGTTCTTATCCTGATCGTGGCCCCTACGGCAAAAGCTCCTACCGGGGCAATTGCACAGGCCATATCATCAGGGACTTCATTGAATCGTTTATGAAGCGATCTGACGGCTTGGTTGCCGATCCCAGCATTGGGGGAGGCACCAGCGTCGATGTTGCCAAAGAGCTAGGCGTTCGCTTTAAGGGAACGGATCTACATCAAGGGTTCAATCTCTTGCGTGACGATTTTCGAGATTTTTTGCAAGAAGATGCCCACCTGGTTTGGTGGCACCCTCCCTATGCAAACATGATCGAATATTCGGGCAAGCAATGGGGAGAGCCCGATAAGTGGGACATGAGCCGGCTGTCCATTCCAGACTTCGTAGAAGCCCTGGAACTGGCCATCATGAACATCCACGACGCTACGGAGCCAGGAGGCCATTACGGCATCCTGATGGGCAATTTGCGACGCCAGGGGGAGTACTACAACCTGTCCAGCCTGGTCGAGCGGGTGGCCCCCGGCAAACTGGTCGATGAGCTGATCAAGGTTCAACACAATTGCGTCAGCGATTCGAGAACTTACACCAACTCATTCATCCGGATTGCGCACGAGAAACTGCTTGTTTTCCGTCGCAGCAAAGTGGATGGCTCGCTTGGCTTTTTGGTCGCTTCACAGCGCCGTGCCGCAAACCTTGTGGCCACCACCTGGAGGGCGGCAATCCGTCGCGTGCTTCAAGGCAAAACCTTGACGCTTGACGACATTTACCGCGCTGTCGAGCCCTATGCGAAGCTGCGTGCCAACAACCATTGGCAAGCAAAGGTTCGCCAAGTTCTGCAAGACAGCCGCTTTTTCAATCGGGTCCAAGTCGGCGTGTATGCGCTGGCTGAATGATCCAATTTTATAACCCTGTGGGTGTACCAGACCAGCTCGGTCTGGCCTCCCATTCCCCCTTAAGGAGAAGATTATGTCCGTGACAACGATACGGAAAACCGCGCTTTCTATGGCCGCAGAGCACTACCTATGCATAGATGTTGGCGCATTCGATTCGGGATATGCCAGCTATGAGGTCCTGCTACAAGCCGTGAATGCCGGAGAAATACATACGCCTGAAGGGATATGCCCCTGGGCGCCTTTTGAAGACATGCCTTTGAGTGAACTGTACGACCTTTTGCTTGTTCATGCGGACGCGCTAGAAGCGTCCTTTAAGGACATTTTGCAGTTGGCCAAAGCGGGGATCGTTCATTCAACAATCCAAGGCAGGCTTGACGGCGATGCCAATACGTTGGACATGAGCGCGATGGTGGACTTGGGTAACGAACTTGTCGCCCAGGATGCACCGCAGCACGCATAACACGTATTTCCACCCATGCGTGCCAATTCCCTATACGGAATTGGCACGTCACTTTCTTTTAGGAGTCATCCATGCTTAAAAATCTTAATCAACGCTTTTGCCTTTGGGCCGGTCTGACAGGGCCGATGCAAAGCCATCGCCGAACCACCGTAGCAGAACGCTCTGCCATTCAAATGAATGTCTTTTCGTCACGCATGACGGATATGGGCAAAATGCTGGTCGGCGCAGGCGTATTGGGTCTTATTGCAAGCGCCTGGGTTGAAGGGCAACCGAACTTACTTGGTGCTGTTGCTACGCTGCTTGGTGGAACATTCATGTTCGGAATCGGCATCTTCACGACGGGTTTGTACGTCGAGGTTAAATCCGAGACGCCCAAACTTGCATATGTAAATGTGGGCAAGAAACGTCGGCGCGGCAAGCGTCGGTAAAAGTCTACACAAAGCGGGGGAGGTTATCCTTCCCCCGCCCTTTCCAAAGCGCCATTTTCTTTGTATGATGACGACTTGGAAAGGTTTCTTGTTGTCTTGTCATCACGACAAGCAACTGATGCAGGTAGCTGGCCTGGGTAACAAAACAGCATTTTTCTCTTTCCACCCATACCGGGTTACTACGCCTGGTTTTGGGTGTAGTGGCCCGTTTTTCTGTTCGAGGTCACTATGTCACAAATCAGCATCGTTCAAATCGAACAAGCTATCAACCACTGGCAAGTTTCCGACGAGGCGCCCCGCGATGGGTTCACGTTGGATCAACATGCTCGCGTCTTGGCCGATGTCTATGGCTACATGATTTACACCGGAATTTCCAGCGTTGACCGTTCGAGCCTTTCGCCCGAACAGCAAACCGCGCTTGAACCCGTGCTGTAAGTTTTCCTCTTACCGATTTAGCATGCTAAATCGGTCTTCAACCCTTAGCGGGAGCATCCTCTCGCGTGGGGGAATGCTCCTGTTTTTTCTGGACCATTCCATGCTTACCTCCCTTCTCAAGAAGTTTGGCTATATCCGCCAAGAACCCGGCCACGTCCTGCTTTCCATCGACGAAGCCGAAGTGATCGCCGAAGCGCTGCAAATCTATCATGAGCGGCTGCCGACACAACGATACGGATATTTCGCTGAAACAGCACAATCGGCTAAAGACAAAATCGGGCAAATTCGCCCAGGCTTGTTCGCCCGGTTCATGCAACCCTAACTCAACCCTTTAATGGGGCACACAGGCCCCGTAAAGGAGCTCCGTGTGCCTGCCTTTATGGAGCACGACCATGTTAGAGCGGTACTTTCAAATGAAGCTTGAAGATTTTGGCCTTCCGGTCGAAAACTTAAATCTTTCTTGGAATGTCGGGTTTTGCCAAGGGGATTTCGTTTCCTTCACCTGCAGCATTGATTTCGATACCATGGAAAAACTTCTCAGGAAGAAACTTGGCATCGATATAGGCCCAGAGTCGGAGACAAATTCGCTTGGTTCAGA
>CALMPB010000075.1 GCA_937871985.1 uncultured Burkholderiaceae bacterium | reverse complement strand
GTGCTGGTTGAGTCTTTAACCCGGTGCGGGAGGGCATTGGAGGTTTTGGCCTCAATCGCTGCGGCCCCGGCTACGCCGGGGCTTCCCGTCCGGTCAAGCCAAATCGGGCGTTCGCAGAACTCGGACGAACGGCCAGCCCCCGGCTGGCCGTAAACGCCGTCCTCAAACAGCTGCTCACTTGCATCCCGATTTGACTCGCCCAGCCGGCTTGCTCAAAGTCGGCCAAAACCTCCAATGCCCTCCCACCCCTACACCCAGCAAGCCAAAGGCGAAGGCGGGCCCGCAGGGGGCCCGCCGAAAGCCAGGCGAAGCGCCGCTTTCTTTCAACAGCCGCAAACCGGCAACGCGGCGCCTCTCCAAACAACTACGCTGCTTGAACAAGCGATTCTTGACTGCATAACTCCCGAACAACATACGACAACGCAGTGACGCCGGGCCAGGGACTGGATTTTCCGACTTTCGGGACTGAGCGAGGCGCACGCGAAGGGAGCGCGAAGGCGCGGACGAGCGGGACGAAGCGGTGTTCGGCGCGCAGGGCGCCGAACCAGTCACGAGGAGGAAAACCCAGTCCCTGGCCCGGCGCCACGGATCAAGAACACACGGATCAAGAACACTACGCTAGTGCCCAGCCTCCCGTATCTCCCGTATCTTCTCCCCCAATCCCCCCCAAGCCGCCTTATCCGGAGCAAAACGCAAACGCAAATAGGAAATCAACGTCTCCAGTTGCCGATCGTTCATGCTCGCCCCGAAACCCGGCATATTCCCCAGACCACTGACCGCCGGATCCTCGATCCCATGCAACAGCACCTGAATCACATTGTCGGGCGAATCACTATGCAGATTACTGTTCAACGCCAACGAAGGACGACTCCCGAACAAAGGCGGACCACCCCGCGCATCGTGGCAGACAGCGCATGCCCCCTCGAACAGATTCTCGCCCGGATGCGTCATCGCCAGCGGATTGTTGCGGCTGGCGTCCTCCAGACGCGCCGCCCGCATCGCCGGGCTTTCCTCCGCCTGAGCCGGCGGATTCAGCGAGCTCAGATAATGCGCAATCGCGCGCACATCCGAATCCGGCAACTCGCTCATGCTATGAATGACCGGCCCCATCGGCCCCGCCGCAACCCCGTGCAGCGACGAATAGCCATTGCGCAGGTAGTCGTACAGCGTGTCTTCCGTCCAGCCGATGGGAGCCTTGGACAACGCATTCAGCGCCGGCGCCTCCCAGCCGTCGGCGAACCCCCCGCCCAGGAAGTTTTCCTGGCCGCCTTTCTCGGCCCCCAGCGCATTGCGCGGCGAATGACAGGCCGCGCAGTGCCCCGCGCCTTGCACCAGGTAGGCGCCCCGATTCCAAAGCGTGCTTTGATCGGCCACCGGCTTGTAGGCCTCCTGGTCGCGATGGAACAGCAGATTCCAGCCCGCCAAGGTGGGGCGCAGATTGAACGGAAACGCCAACTGGGTTTTCGGCGGAGCGTATTCCACCGGCTCTTGCGTCATGAGGTAGGCGTACAGAGCCTGCATGTCGGGGTCGGAGATCTTGGCGAAGGCCGTGTAGGGAAAGGCCGGGTAAAGCAGGTGTCCGTCCTGGTGTATGCCCTGGCGCATGGCCCGCTCGAACGCGGCATACGACCATGTGCCGATGCCGGTTTTCCTGTCGGGCGTGATATTGGTGGTGTAGACCGTGCCGAAAGGCGTCTCCAAAGGCCGGCCCCCCACATTGGGCCGGCCGTTTTCGGCCGTATGGCAAACCATGCAGTCGCCGGCCGCCGCCACGAGTTTTCCGCGATTGATGGCCGCCTGCGAATAAATGGACGTATCGACATTGGCCAGCGGCGCGATGGCCGAGCGCCACGGCATGGCGCTCACGACCAGCCCGGCAACGGTTGCCGCCACGCCGCCCAGTAACGCATAAGCCAGCTTCTTGTAAGAGCCGGTGGTTTTTGCCAGTCTGGTCCGGAGCGTTTCCGTATCGAACGGTGGCTGCCTGAAGCGTACTCCCGTTGCGCTGTAGATGGCGTTGGCGATGGCGGCCGCGGCCGGCAGCTCCGCATGGCGGCTCCAGCCGAGTTCCGTGTTCAGCTCGCCGCCTTGTTCCGCGGCAACGAGTTCGACCTTGGGCTGAACGAGCGCGTAGCCAGTGTTCCCCGCAGGCTCATCCACGGTTCCCCAAGTGTCGAATCCTTGCGGGCCGCGCAGCAGCCAGCTGGCCGTGTCGCGCACGCGATCTTCCAGTTGCTCGGCCGAGCCGCGGCTTTCCTGCAGCGCTTCGGTATTGTGCCCTACCGTGAGGCGGGTCACGTCGACGGCGCCGGTGGCCTGGTCGACCGAGACCTCGGCCACCCAGGCGGACCAGGTTTGGCGCGGCGGCTCCTGGTCGTTGTCCACGATATGGGCGTAGGCAAAACCCTTGCCGGTCAGTGCGCCGTCGTTGCGCTTCGGCGCGTCGCGCCAGCCGGCCTTGTCGGCCACGGCCTGTATCAAATCCCGTCCCGCGGAGTCGCGCACCGAATCCATGCGCGCCTGGACGGCATCCCGGTTTTGCGCGTGCGACAGCTCGTCGAAAAACGATTCGCAGGCAAAGATGCGCGCCGCGGACTGGCCCGCGTCGGGAGTTGCGCTGAGCGGGGTGTCCCTGAATGTAGTGATTTGCCCGGCGCCGGCGGGGTAGTAGCTGGTCGCTATGGCGATTCCGTCAGGCCTGGCGTCGTACTCGTAGCCGCACAAGAGGGCGGCTATGGAGGGTCGGCGTGTCGCGTAGCGGTTGCTGGCCATGATGTAGCGGCCCTCGGGAACCAAGGGGCTGCCGCTGGACGGCAAGAAATCGGCTGCCGGCGTCGTGGCTTGCGCCGCGACGCTGATTTCCAGCTCGAGGGGCCGGGCGTCGCCTGCCGCCGCGTCTTCCGCCTGGATCCTGACCGGACGCGCGCACCGGCGGGTCAGCAGCGCGGCATCGACAGCGGCATCGTAGCCGTCGGCGTTTGCCTGGCCGTTGGGGATGACGAGAACAGCTTCAGCGTCGAGACCGCACAGCGCGGCGATTTCCGCTGCCAGCAGCTCGGATTCGGTGCATGAAGCCCAGACCGTCAACCTGCCGTCCGCGTAATGGGCAATGGCCCATGCCCGCGCCGCGTCGTTTTGAGCCGGCCACACATACCGGCGGCGGAACGTGCCGGCATCCGGGGCGTTGCCTGGCGCTGCCGTGCCGGAGGGTTCGACGCGCGCGATACGTTTCGGGGCGGCGGCCGGTTCGCCCGCCGTGGGCGCGGTTTCCACCCAATGGGCTTGTATCTGGTTTCTGGCATGCGCGGCCTGGCTGGCTTGCGATGCGATGACGCCGATGAAATTGCCGATCACCACGATATCGGCCACGCCGGGCACTTGCCGCGCCGACTCGGCATCCAGCTTGTCGAGTCCGGCGCCCGTATAGCGCCGGCCGTCCCAGAGCAGGGAGGGCGGGCGCAGCAAGGCCCCGTGCAAAAGCATCGATGCGGGAGGCGGGGAAAGATCGCGGGAGCCGATGGCGGAAAGGGAGGTCGGACGATCCGGCGCTGTCATCGGTTGCGCTCCACGGCCAGCAGCGCCGCCTCCATGATTTCCATATGGGTGCCGCAGCGGCAGAGATTGTATTTGAGCTCCTGGCGGATCTGCTGCTCGGTCGGGTTCGGGTTGCGGTTGAGCAGGGCCTGAATGGTCATGATCATGCCATTCAGGCAATAGCCGCATTGCGCGCCTTGCTTGTCGATGAAGGCCTGCTGGACCAGGCCCGGCAGCTCGGGCGAGCCCAGGCCTTCGAGCGTCGTGATGTCGTGGCCGACGACGCTTTTCACCGGCACGACACAGGATCGCGCGGCTACACCGTCCACCAGCACCGTACAGGCGCCGCACTCGCCCAGGCCGCAGCCGAACTTGGGGCCGTTCAGCTCCAGGTCGTTGCGCAGCACATAGAGCAACGGGGTATCGGGTTCGACATCGATGTGGTGAGTCGCCTGGTTGACGCTCAAGGTAAAAGTCTGGGTTTTGCCGCTCATGATCAGTGGGTTGGATTCTTGCGTTCCGGTTGCGGCCTGGGCACAAGGCGGGCGCATCCGGATGGATGGTTTATTTGGAGTGTATGCGCTTTAGTTTTAAGGGTAAATAAATTCACCCGGTATTTACCGCAATTGTCGACGAATCTAGGGTTATTACTGATTCCCCCGGCTAATAGTGACCTTGCGCCTTGCAAGGCGCAGCGCAAGAGGCGAAATTGCTGCATTGTGCCTTTATGCGGGCAGTCTTTTGGTGTATGGTGGGCGTTGTGATGTACACGTTATATAAGCCTGCGGCATGGTGGTTTTCGCAGCAACGATGGCATCCGCGCTCTAACCGCCATGGTGCTCAACATGCTTTATACCCAGCCTAAATCCGAATTCCAGAAACTGTTCGGGCAGTCCGGCGCCTTGCTGGTGGCGCGCGCGCCGGCCCAGCCGCCCAAGCCGGCGGCCGGCCAGCCCGGCATTGCCTCCAGTTACCTGCAGGCGCATTCCGATATCTTCATCGCCTTGCTGGCAAGCGGCGAAGTGCTGGCCTTCAATGGCCACGTCGACCTCGGAACCGGCGTGCGCACGTCCCTGGCCCAGATCGTCGCCGAAGAGCTCAACCTGGAATTCCGCCGTGTGCGCATGGTTCTGGGCCACACCGAGGCCACGCCCAACCAGGGTCCCACCATCGCCAGCGCCACCATACAAATCTCGTCCGTGCCCTTGCGCAATGCGGCGGCCCAGGCGCGCGAATTCTTCCTGAGCCAGGCGGCGGGCCAGTTCGGGGTCGAAGCCTCATCGCTGACCATTGTCGATGGCGTCATCAAGGCTCCCGACGGGCGGCAGGCTTCGTATTGGTCTTTGCTGGGCAACCAGCATATCCAGCTGGAATACAGCACCGAGGTGCGGCTGAAGCCCGCTCATTCCTATACGATCATCGGCAGATCCGTCAAGCGGGTCGATCTTCCCCTCAAGGCTACGGGCCAGCTCGTCTACGTGCACGATATGCGCGTGCCCGGCATGTGGCACGGGCGGGTGGTGCGTCCACCGTATACAGGGCGCGATAGCGGCGCCTTTGTCGGCCACAGTCTGGTGTCCATCGACGAATCTTCCGTGGCGCATATCGCCGACGACATCCGCGTGGTGGCCATCGGCGACTTTGTGGGCGTGGTGGCCAGGCGCGAAGAGCACGCCATCAAGGCGGCTCGCGCCCTCAAGGTCGTCTGGCGCAAGCCCGAAAACCTGGTTCCCCTGGGCAATCTCGATCAGGCGTTGCGCGCCGAACCCTATAAAGAGCGGGTGCTGGTCGAACAGACCAACGCCAGCGAGCAGGCCAAGGCCGGCGTGGTTCTCAAGCGCAGCTACGTTTGGCCCTACCAGATGCACGCCTCCATCGGCCCCTCGTGCTCGGTCGCCGACTTTACCGAAGAGCATGTCAAGGTGTGGTCGGGCAGCCAAAACCCGCATATGCTGCGGGTCGAGCTCAGCCGCCTGCTGAAGCTGGACGAAGGCCGCATCGAGATCATCCGCATGGAAGCCGCGGGCTGCTACGGGCGCAATTGCGCCGACGACGCCTGTGCCGACGCGGCCCTGCTTTCCCGGGCGGTGGGGCATCCGGTGCGCGTGCAGCTTACCCGCGAACAGGAACACGGCTGGGAACCCAAGGGGGCGGCGCAGCTCGTCGACATCACCGGCGCCACCGACACCCAGGGCAATCTGCTGTCGTACGATTTCATTACGCGCTATCCCTCCAACGATGCTCCAACCCTGGCCTTGCTGCTCACCGGCACGCTCAGCGCCGAACCGCGCATGCTCGAAATGGGCGACCGCACGTCGGTGCCGCCCTACGATTACCCCAATATGCGCGTCGCTTGCCGCGATATGGCCGCCATTGTGCGGTCGGCCTGGCTGCGCGGCGTTTCGGCCATGCCGAATTCCTTTGCGCACGATTCCTTCATCGACGAACTGGCGGCCGAAACCGGCAGCGATCCGGTCGAGTTCCGTTTGCGGCATCTCAAGGACGAGCGGGCCCACGCCCTGCTGCAGGAAACCGCGCGAAGGGCGCAATGGACGGGCGCGCACGGCTCACGCGGCCATGTCGACGAAAACGGCTTGCTGCATGGGCGCGGCGTATCGTATGCGCGCTATGTCCACAGCCGTTTTCCGGGTTTCGGCGCGGCCTGGTCGGTATGGGTCGTCGACATATCGGTTCATGCGGCCACCGGCCGTCTTGCCGTCAAGCGGGTTACCGTGGGTCAGGACACCGGCATGATGGTCAACCCCGATGGCGTGCGGCACCAATTGCACGGCAATATCATCCAGTCGCTCAGCCGGGTGCTCAAAGAGCATGTGGTGTTCGACGCCACCGGCGTCGTCGACCTGGAATGGGGGGCTTATCCCATCTTGTCGTTTACCGATGTTCCCGTCATCGACGTCTACCTGGCCGAGCGCCAGGACCAGCCCCCCATGGGGGCGGGCGAGTCTTCCTCGGTTCCCAGCGCGGCAGCCATCGCCAATGCCTTGTTCGATGCGACCAGCGTGCGCTTCCGGGAGGTTCCCTTTACGCCCGAACGCATCGTGCAAGGCATACAAAGCACGGAAACCGCCGAGGCGTAATCGCGCTGCTTCGTCAGCCGCGTCTTTGCGGCGCGTGCGCGAACTCGATCGTTGCGCTGTCAAGCGCGGCGGCGTTGCCGGTCGCGCATGCTCAAGGTACGAACGAGAGGCCGATGCGCACTTGCGGGTCGCTCTTCTGGTTGTAGCCCAGCAGCGTCTCGCCGTAGCCGCGAAAATACTGCAGATGCAAATAGCCGTTCATATGGAGGAAGGTGCGCTGCAGCGGCCAGGCCGCCTCCAGTTGAGTGGCCGAATGGCCTTGCTTGCCTTGACGGTATAGCCCCGCAAGCACCAGGCCGTTGTCCTGCTCCCAGCGCAGTTTCCAGTCCACATAGCCCGCATAGTCGGCATAGTCCGGATTTTCGTTTTTGGAAAAGTAGCCTTTGATGCGGGGCGTAAAGCTCAGCGTGCTGCCGTTGCCGAAACGGTAGTTAAGTTCGGGCTGGATGAAACCGTCGTTGAGCGAGCGGGAATCGGCACCGCCCTTGCCGTTGGATTTGTGTTCGACGCCGGTGCTCAGCCCCGCGTACCAGTTGTTGTCCGGAGACTGCCAGAGCTTGTCGTTATGCCAGAACAGGCTGGGGTTGTAGGTGGTGTCGATGAAAGGCTTGGACTTGCCCTGCAGATCCCATAAGGCGGTTTGCGTGTAGCCCACGTACAGGTAGTCCAGAAAGTCGGGCTTGCTCGCATCGCGCGGCGTCGAGAGCCGGTATTTGAAGCTGATCTGGAAGCGCGCGTTGGTGCCGCCTTTTGTGCCGACGTCGAAGTAGATGGGCTCGAAAGGCGAGATGGCCGTGCGGAATTTATCGAAGGCCGATGACGGAGCCGCCAGCGTCCCGTTTGCCGGCGGCGGCCCCTGGTCGACGGAGGCGCCTGCCGCCACGACGACTTTGTCCGGCAGAGGGGGTTCGGCCTGCCCGGGTGTACCCGCCCCGGCGTCGATGACCGGCCCGTTGGCCGGCGTGCCCGCGACGGGACTGGTTGCGAGCGGGCTGGTGTCCAGCGCAAGCAGTGTCCGCTCGCCTTCGATATTGATGGCCTGCAGTCCCTTGACCGCCTTGGGGACGACGGCGCGCCAGGAAAAGGCGACGAAATTGTTGACGGGCAGGTTGACCGGTTCGGGCGATGTGTCCAGATAGGCCAGCGAACGCACGGCCTGGCCGTTTCCGGCCCGCCATTGCAGCACCAGGGTCTTGGGCGGCACCCATGAAAGCGCATTGGCCGTGTCGTTGAACAGCATGCCCTTGATATGCACGGTTTCGCCGCTGGTGGCGTGCACGCTGTCCAGTTGATAGGTGATTCCGGCCTGTGCGCTGGAGCCCCACCATAGGCCGAAGATCAATAGCGATGCGCACAGCGTGCGTGTAACGGGTTTCGCGGGCAATGAAATGAGCATGGGCCTTGCGCTTTATGCTGAATAACCAGGTTCGAGACTTTAGCATTATGCCCCGCGCATGGTACGGCACAATGTAAAGGAACGTTAGC
This sequence comes from uncultured Burkholderiaceae bacterium, assembly GCA_937871985.1. Next base: position 9,192 of record CALMPB010000075.1, on the reverse strand, counting down.
AGTTGCCCACAAGATTTTACTTGGGCGGGACACCGGGATTGCCGATGCCGTCGTGTACAATCCGGCTCCGTCCCCCACAGGGCTCCCACGGCCCGACGGCGCGGCATACTATAATTAGCCGGTTTCTTCAGGCCGCCCTTAGCTCAGTTGGATAGAGCACTCGCCTTCTAAGCGAGCGGTCACACGTTCGATTCGTGTAGGGCGGACACCTTCTCAATGCTTTTCGGCATGCTTCCGATTCGGGACTCACGTTGGCCGCGCGCCATCCGACGCATGGAAATCCTCCAGCCCGGCGGAAATTTTTTCTGCGGCGGCACGTAGTTGCGGGGCGAACCGTTCTATAGCTTCTTCAAGCCGCACCGCGCGCGTCAAATAGATGACATTGAGGCAGCCCAGGGCACGTTCATCGTGCATGATCGGCACCGCAATGGCGCCTATTTTTCCTTTTTCCTCGCCGTGGTTCCATTCGCCCGTATTGGTGCCCACGCCGTCCGCGCGCACCCGCCGCAGCAGGTTCCGGATGAACCCCGCATCCGACGCCAGGCGCGCCTGCTCGCCGTTTCCGGCGCGCAGCATTTGCAGGATTTCCTGGCGCTCTTCTTCCGCGCAGTTGGCGAAATAGGCTTGCCCGGCCGCGGTCAGCAGCATGGGCAGGCGCCTGCCCACCATGGAGCGGTGAAAGGAAAGCGGGCTGAAGCGGTGCGTGGTCTCCCGAACCTGCAGGAAGTCTCCGTTGGGCGTGCTCAGGTCGGACGGCCACACGACCTTGTGCAGAAGCTCGCCCATGATCGGGCTGGCGATGGTGGATATCCACTCTGAATCCGTGAATCCTTCGCTCAGCTCGCGCACCTTCAAGGCAAGGCGAAAGCTGTCGTCGGACTCGCTGCGCCGCACAAATCCGGCGTCGGCCAATGTTTCCAGCAGGCGGCGTACGGTCGTGCGGTGCAGGCCCGTCATGTCGCTCAGTTCGCCGCTGGTGGCCCGGCCTTTGGGGCAGGTATTCAGGGCCCGCAGTATTTCCAGCCCGCGCGAGAGGCTTCTGACGTTCTTGTATTCCGAGGCGGGTTTGACCGGCGGCATGATTTTTCGTGGCGAGGGCGATGCTGCCATGATAAGAGCCTTGTGCACCAGGTGCACATTTTAGGTTTTTTTTTGTAGAAACTGAAGCCCTGTCTTATCTTGACCGCATAACTATTCCAACTTACGGAGACAGGAATCATGGGCATAGAGCAGGGTTCAACATTTCGCAGCATCTGGGCCGACTTGCGCGGCGTGGCGTTTTCGCAGGGCTGGATCGATGCGGGCGGCGTCAGCACGCGCTATCTGCATGCGGGCGACAAAGGCAAGCCGGCCCTCATCTTCCTGCATGGGGTAGGCGGCCATGCGGAAGCCTACGTCCGCAACCTGAAGGCGCACGCCAGCCATTTTTCCACCTGGTCGATAGACATGATAGGGCACGGCTGGTCCGACCTTTCGAAGACCGACCTGGAGATCAGGCACTACATCGACCACTTGCTGCATTTCATGGATGCCGCGGGCATCGAAAAAGCCAGCCTCAGCGGCGAGTCACTGGGAGGATGGGTAGCGGCCCGCTTCGCCATCGACCATCCCGACCGCATCGAGCGCCTGGTGCTCAACACGGCGGGCGGCTCGCAGGCGGATCCGGCGGTCATGGAAAGAATAAAGATGCTGTCCATGCGGGCCGCCACGGATCCCAGTTGGGAGTTCATCAAGGCGCGCCTGGAATGGCTGATGGCCGACAAGTCCAAGGTATACGACGACCTGGTGGCCACCCGCCAGGCCATGTACAGCCGCCCGGGCATGGAACAGGCCATGCGCCACAACATGATTCTGCAGGACATGGAGGTGAGGCAGCGCAATATCCTGCGGGCGGAGGACTACGGAAGAATCAAGGCGCCGACTCTGGTTGTCTGGACTTCGGACGACCCCACCGCGAACGTCGCCGAGGGAAGGCGCATGGCCTCGATGATTCCGGGCGCGCTGTTCACCGTCATGGAGAACTGCGGGCACTGGCCGCAGTTCGAGGACACCGCGCTGTTCGATGCGATGCATGTCGATTTCCTGTTGGGCAGGCCCGTCGAAAACGCCCGGCCCGTCGCGTGATTGCCGCGCCGGGTTGCATCCGCAATGTCCGGCCGGCCGGGGCTATGGCCGGGATTGACCAAACCGCATACTAGGGACGAACGAAGATGGAAGGACTGGCAGAGGGCCTGGACGAGAGCGCCGAGGTGGTGATTGTCGGCGCCGGCCCGGTTGGCCTGTTGATGGCGAATTACCTGGGGGCGCGGGGCACACGCGTGCTGTTGCTGGAGCGCGGCGCCGAACTTATCGATTACCCGCGCGGCGTCGGCATGGACGATGAGTGCTTGCGCTCCTTCCAGTCGGTCGGGTTGGCCCAGGCGGTCCTGCCGCATACGACGCCGAGTCACTGGATGCGATTCGTAACGGGCAAGGGACGCTGCTTTGCTTCCATCGAGCCCGCCAACAACGAATTCGGCTGGTCCCGCCGGAACGCCTTCATCCAGCCGCTTGCCGATCGCGTCCTGCTGCAGGGCCTGCAGCGTTACCCCAATGTAAAGGTATTGTTTTCGTGCACGCTCGAGTCCTTGTCGCAGACCGATGCCGGCGTGGTGCTGGGGGTGGAGTCCGACGCCGGCAGGGGCCGTATCGAAGCCGATTACGTGGTCGGGTGCGACGGCGGGCGCAGTTCGGTGCGCAAGCTGCTGGACATCCCGTTCGAAGGCGAGACGGATTCGAACCGGTGGATCGTCATCGACCTGAACAACGATCCGGTGGGCATGCCGCACGCCTATGTGTATTGCGACCCGGCCAGGCCCTATGTGTCGATCGCCTTGCCGCACGGCATCCGGCGCTTCGAGTTCATGCTGCTCGAAGGCGAGGCCAAGGACGATGTGGTGGGGCCGGAAGTGCTGCGGAAAATGCTGGAGAAGGTCGTCCCCGATCCCGATCACGTGGACATCATCCGCGCGCGGGTCTATACGCACAGCGCGCGCCTGGCCGCCCGTTTCCGCGACAGGCGGGTCCTGATTGCCGGCGATGCGGCGCACATCATGCCGGTGTGGCAGGGCCAGGGATACAACAGCGGCATACGCGACGCGACGAATCTGGCATGGAAGCTGGCTCTCGTGGTGAAGAACGTGGCGGGCGAAGAACTGCTCGATACCTATGATGCCGAGCGGCGCGAGCATGCGCGGGCCATGATCGCCTTGTCGCAGTTCGTGGGCCGGATACTGTCGGTGACCAATCCGTTTCTGGTGACGCTACGAGACGGTTTCACCTGGCTGCTTAACTACATCCCTCCGGTCAAGCGCTATTTTGTCGAAATGCGGTTCAAGCCCATGCCCCGCTACCTGCATGGCGCCCTGGTGTACGCCGACGGCGTCGATCTGCATTCGCCGGTGGGCCGCATGTTCATCCAGCCGCGCGTCAAGGCCGGGCCGGGTGAAGCGACGACGCTGCTGGACGAAGTGCTCGGCGATTCGTTTGCCATTCTCTGCTGGGGCGCGGATCCCAGCTACTGGATGTCCGACGCCACGCTTGCGCTTTGGCGCAGTTTGGGCGCGACGCTGATTTCCGCGTGGCCCGATACCCAGTTCGACTACGAGACCGCGCGCCAGACAGGAGAGGTGCGGGTGGTGGGCGATATCGGCGGCCAATTGAAGGAGTGGTTCGGCAATCATTCATCCAACATCGTTTTTTTGCGTCCGGATCGTTTTGTGTGCGCCATGTGCAAGTCGCAGCAGATCGATGCCACCACCCAGAAGCTGGCAGTCGCGCTGTCGCTGAAGAATGGAGTTCCAGCATGAGCTTGATGAAGCTTCAATGTCTTTCGCATAGTCCGCTGATGGGTTGGGTCGATCCCGACGATGGGGTGGTGCGTTCGGCCCGCGACGCGGTGGACGTGCTCAGGGCCGACCTCGAGCGTTTCGATCCGGAATTGATTTTTTTATTCGCGCCCGATCATTACAACGGCTTTTTTTACGACTTGATGCCGTCGTTCTGCATCGGCGCGCAAGCGCAGTCCATCGGCGACTACGGCTGGCTGAGCGGGGCATTGAACGTGCCCTCGGAGCTGGCCCTCCAGTGCGTGACGGCGGTTCAGGCGGCCGGCGTGGACTGCGCGATTTCGTACCGGATGCAGGTCGACCACGGGTTTGCGCAGCCCCTGCAATTGCTGACGGGAACACTGGATCGCTACCCTGTCGTGCCGATTTTCATCAATTGCCTGGCCGAGCCCATGCCTTCCTTCAAGCGCGCGCGGCTATTGGGCCGCGCTGTGGGGCAATACGCCGCTTCGTTGGGCAAGCGGGTGCTCTTCCTGGGTTCCGGGGGGCTTTCGCATAATCCCCCGGCGCCGACGCTTGCCGATGCCAGCCCGGAGATCCGGGAACGATTGACCGGGGGAGGGCGCAACCTTTCCGCGGCCGACAGGGCAACCAGGCAGCAAAGAACGTTCGATGCGGCCCGCCAGTTCGCTACGGGAGCTTCCGCTCTGCATCCGATCAACCCCGATTGGGACGGCGAGTTTCTCGAGACGCTCAAGCGGCGCAGGCTGGAGGAACTGGACGGCTGGGTGGACGCCCAGGTCAGCCAGGAGGCGGGCGGTTCGGCCCACGAGGTCAAGACCTGGGTGGCCGCCAATGCCGCGATGCAGGCCGCCACCAATGACTGCTATCGCGTCCATTCCGATTATTACCAGGCGATTCCCGAGTGGATAGCCGGATTCGCCACGTTGCAGGGGAATCCGCTAGGACAATAAACCCGGGAGGTGGGTAAGAAGTGGGGCGGCATGCCGCCCAGGTTTCGTTTCATCCCTTGCATATTCAATAAACATACGGAGACAGACAATGATCATCAAAGGCAAACTGATTGCGGCAGCATTGGCTTTCGTTGTTGTGCAGACGGCGCGGGCCGACATCAATATAGGCGTGGTGGCATCGGCCACCGGCCCGGCGGCGGCGCTCGGCACGGACATCAAACGTGCCGTGGCATTGATGCCGGCCACCATCGGGAAGGAGAAAGTCAACTACATCTTCATGGACGATGCCACGGATCCCACCGTGGCGGTCAAGGACACGCGCAAGCTGATTTCGGAGGACAAGGTCGACGCCATCATCGGGCCCAATACCAATCCCAATGCGGCGGCCATGACGCTGGTGGTGAATGAAACCAAGACGCCGCTCATCATCATCTGCCCGTATCTGCCTCCGGAAGACAAGCGCCACTGGGTGTTCCAGTCGGTGCAGGATGCGGGCCTGATGGTGAGGCGCATCGTCGAGGACATGGCCGAGCGCAAGGCTAAGACCGTCGGGTACATCGGCTTTGCCGATAGCTGGGGCGAAACCGCCTACACCGAATTGCAGAAGGCGGCCAAAGAGGCAGGCATCAAGGTCGTCGCCGACGAGCGCTACCATCGTCCCGACACCAGCGTCACGGGCCAGGTGATCAAGCTGATCGCCGCCAAGCCCGACGTGGTGTTCATTGGCGCATCCGGCGCGCCCGCCGCTCTGCCGCAAGCCGAGTTGCGCCAGAAGGGCTATACCGGAGAAATCTATCAGTCCCATGGCGTCACCAGCAAGGCCTTCCTGCGCGTGGGCGGAAAGAACGTGGAGGGCGCTCTGATTCCCGTCGGTCCCGTCCTGGTTGCCGACCAGTTGCCCGACAGCATGCCCAGCAAGAAGGTGGGTGTAAGCTTCAACAGCGCCTACGAAAAAATGTATGGCCCGGACTCGAGATCCACGTTCGCGGGCTCGACCTGGGATGCCTGGCTATTGCTTCAGAACGCGATTCCCGCCGCGCTGAAAGTGGCGAAGCCCGGCACCGAGGCGTTCCGGGTAGCGCTGCGCGATCAACTGGAGCGCACGCACGAGCTGGTTGGCGTCAACGGCGTCTACAACATGAGCGCGACCGATCACATCGGGCTGGACAAGCGTGGGCGCGTGCTGATCGAGGTCAAGGACGGCCGCTGGAAATACGTGAAGTAAACGCAAAGGCTGCCGGCCTTCACGCGTCGAACAGCGTCGCCGGCAGTTGCTTGATTGCCTCGTAGGTAAGGCTTATGTGCTCCGCCAGCACCCGACAGGCGTGGTCGGCGTCGCGGTTCAGCGTGGCATCCAGTATGGCCTGGTGTTCGGCATGCAGGTCGCGCGGAATGGGTTGGCGGGTGACCGTGAGCCGGCGGTAGCGCTCGGCCTGCTGATTGAGGATGCCCAGAAAATGGTGAACCCACGACGATTGGCAGCCGCTGATCAGGGCCTGGTGGTATTCGCGGTTGCGGTCTTCCCATTCGTTGAAGCGTTCGGACGGATTCGCGGCCAGGCGTTCCTGGGCTCGATCCAGGCGGTGAAAGGCGGCCACGACCCGGCTTTCCCAGACGTCGTCGCCGAATTGTATGGACTGCCTCAAGGCTTCGCATTCGAGAAGAATGCGGGTTTTCGTGATGTCGTGGAAGTCGGCCATGGAAATGGGCTTCACATGGAACCCGCGCTGGCCCTGTGCGACGACCAGGGCGTCGGACACCAGCAGGGCCAGGGCTTCGCGCAGCGTGCCGGCTCCGACGCCGTACGAATCTTTCAGGTGCTCGACGCGCAGCTTGGCGCCCGGCGCCAGTCGGCCTTCGATGATGTCGCGCCGCAAGTGGTGGTACGCAACGCTTACCAGCGTTTTGGAGGATTCGGAGGCGGAAGCCTCGGCTTCCGGGGACGGCGGCGCGGGCATGGATGATGCAAGGGCTTGATCAAGCATGGTGGTTTCGACGTTTGAGAGCGCAGGTCGTGAAGGATGATGGAAGTGTATATCAGATTTCGGTAAACATGGAAAAATTCGCTGTTTTTAAAAAATCTCGATAAAACTTGTTGACTTCGATATTTTATGAATTTATTCTGTCGGCATTGGCAGTGAGCAAGAAGAACAAGATAACTTTGATATCTATGCCCGGCGCGGCGCGGGGCATCAGGAGACAAGAAGTGATTCATTTGCATGACATTCGTTATGTTAGGCTCGGCACCCCGGATCTCGCCGGTTCGGTGCGCTACGCCACCGAGGTCCTGGGCCTGGAAGTAGCCCGCACCGAGGGCAAGTCCGTCTATATGCGCTCCGACAGCCGGGATCACACCTTGTGCTACTTCGAGGGCGATCCCCGCGATCACACCGCCGCCTTCGAAGTCGACACCCAGGAAGAGCTCGACCATGCCCTGGCCACCCTGTCCGAGAGCGGCTACGAGGCGCGCCGCGGCACGGTGGACGAGGCCGAACAGCGCTACGTGGGCGATTTCATCAACCTGAAAGACCCGTCGGGCAACAGCATCGACCTGGTCTATGCCCCGCATCACAGCGGCCGGCGCTATTTTCCCTCGCGCGATGCCGGCATCACCGGATTCAGCCATATCGGCTTGCGCACCCTGGATGCGCAGCGCGACGAGCTGTTCTGGACCAATCTGCTGGGCGCCAAGGTCAGCGACCGCATCGGCCCGGCGCCGCTGCTGCGCATCGACGAAGTCCACCACAAGATTGCGCTGTTCCCGTCCACCTATCCCGGCGTGCAGCACATAAACCATCAGGTGGAAAGCATCGACGACGTCATGCGCGCCTACTACATTCTCAAAGAGCGCAACATCCCCATCCGCTTCGGGCCGGGCCGGCACCCCACCTCGGGCGCCATGTTCCTGTATTTCGAAGGCCCCGACGGCATGGTGTACGAATACTCCACCGGGGTGCGTCTTATTACCGAAGAAGACGAGCTCACCTACCGGCCCCGCAATTTCCCGTTCGTGCCCGAGTCGTTCTGCATGTGGGGCGCGCGGCCCGATATCCCGGAGTTCAAGGCGTGACGCAAGCGGCATTCATGGACGCCGGCGACGAGCGCCAGCGCATCGTGCGCATCGCGGCGCGGTCGCTGGCCCGGGCGAATCTGGTGCATGCCTATGGGCATTGCAGCCTTCGCCTGGATGAGCATTCTTTTCTGGTGTGCGCGGCCAAGCCCATGGGGCTGATCGATTCCGGCGACCTGGGCACGGTGGTGCCGGTGGATGGCGAGCTGCCTCCGGGGGTGCTGGGCGAGGTGCGCATACACCAGCAAATCTACAAGAACCGTCCGGAAGTCGGCGGCGTCGTGCGCAGCATGCCGCGCGACGTCATGGCCTTGTCGGCGGCCGGCATTACCCCTGCGCCGCGTCATGGCATGGGGTCGTATTTTTCGCCGAGTGTGCCGCTTTGGGACGATGTGCAACTGGTGCGCAGCGACGAGCAGGCAAAAGGGGTGGCCGCAACCATGGCGGGCGCGGCGGCCATTGTCATGCGCGGCAACGGCGCGGTGGTCGCGGCCGAAGACCTGCAGACCGCGGTGGGGCTTACCTGGTATCTGGAAGACGCCGCGCGCATCGAGCTGCAGTTGCGCAGCGCCGGGCTGGCTTCCGAAGCGGGTGTCCTGACGCCCGAGCAGGCTTCGCGGCGCGCCACGCGCAGCGGCAGGATTTTCGAACGTATGTGGGAATACCTTGGGGCCGACGATCCGGAATGGTTCGAGGCCTAGTCCATCAACAAATCAATGAATCAACAAGCGGAACGACATCCATGAACGAATTCAAGAACTTCATCAATGGCCAGTGGGTCACCACCGGCAAGACCTTTGAAAACCGCAATCCGGTCGACAACAGCCTTATCGGCCTGGTGCACGAGGCCGGCCGCGACGAAGTCGATGCGGCGGTCAAGGCGGCGAAGGCCGCGCTGACAGGGCCCTGGGCATCGCTCAAGCTCGAGCAGCGCGTGGATCTTCTGCATGGCATCGTCGACGGCATCAACCAGCGGTTCGACGACTTCCTGGAGGCGGAAATCGCCGATACCGGCAAGCCCCACGTGCTGGCCAGCCATGTGGACATTCCGCGCGGCGCGGCGAACTTCAAGATTTTCGCCGACCTCATCCGCAACGTGCCCAACGAAAGCTTCGGCATGGACACCCCCGACAACGGCCGCGCCCTGAATTACGCCATTCGCGCGCCGCGCGGCGTGATCGGCGTGGTGTGTCCATGGAACCTGCCATTGCTGCTGATGACCTGGAAGGTCGGGCCGGCTCTGGCCTGCGGCAACACTGTGGTGGTCAAGCCTTCCGAGGACACCCCGGCCACGGCCACGCTGCTGGGCGAAGTCATGAAC
>CALMPB010000074.1 GCA_937871985.1 uncultured Burkholderiaceae bacterium | reverse complement strand
CATGGGTCAAGCGCGATCGTCCGGGGCGGCCGGAAGGCGTGGGCGACAACACCTCCGAACGCATCCTCGATGCGGCGGAGTCCGTGTTTTCCGAGACGGGCTACGCCGGCGCATCATTGCGGGTGGTCGCTCACAAGGCTGCGGTCACCCAGGCGCTGATCAACTATTACTTTGGTTCCAAGTACGGCCTGTACGAAGCGGTGTTCATCCGGCGCAGCCGGTCTATTTCCGACGACCGCATGAAGCGCCTCAATGAGCTCAAGCAGCGTGGATCGGAGGCCACCGTGGACGAGGTGGTACGGGCCTTCCTGGCTCCCACCATAGCCTTGCGGGAAACTCCCGGGGGCAGGGTGTTTTTGAGGCTGCAGGCCCGTTTGCATACCGAGCCGGCTGAAATTTCGTACAAGCTGCGAAACGAGGCCTACGACGCGTCCACACGGGAATATGTGGAATACCTGAAGGAGATTTGTCCCCAACTGCCCGCCAAAGACGTGAACTGGCGCGTGGCCTTGATGGTGGGGGCCTATATGTATGCGTTTTCGGATACGCATCGTCTCGAGCAATTGGCGCCTGATGTGTGCGACCCCAATAATGCGGAAGAAGTCTTCGAACAGATCACCGCTTTCGTCACGGCGGGATTGATGGCCGCGCCCGCACGCAGCGTCTGATTCCCGTCGTGTTTTGCGGCGTGCTCTGGGCGCGCGCAGCATGCCGCCCAGAACGCTTTCTCTTCCTTAGCGTGAAACCCGTATGGTGCGTGTGGCGGCGAGCTTTTTGGTGTCGCGCTGGTTGATGAGTATGGTGGCGTGCCGGGGAGTGAAGGCCTTGGGCAGCGCGGCGCTGCCGGTGAGCTGGTTGTAATACCCCACCGTGATGTCGACGGGATCGGTGTCGATGGTGGCTACGTTGCCGTTCGGGTAGTAGCCTGAAATACGCAGTTCCATGGTGCCCTGGAAAGGCGGGTTGTCGGTCTTGTTCTGCATGACCAGGATCTTGTAGTTCAGGGTGCCGTCGCTATTGATGAAGTCGGCGGCGCGGATGCCTGGGTTGGTGCCGCGCGGGTCGGGGGGCATGGCCTGGGCCAGCAGTTCGATGTCGTTTTTGAGTTTGGCGGTTTCGGCCTGGGCCTGCTTCAGTTGGCCGGCGAGGGTGTCGCGCGTGTTCTTGCTTTCGGTTATGGAGCTGGTTTGCGAATCGACCTGCGCTTGCAGGCGCTGTTTGTCCAGGTTTGCGCTGTTCAGGTCGTTTTGCAGCTGCAGGGATTGTTCCGCGGTCAGGCGTACGGGCCCATAGCTTTTTTGCAGAAACAGCAGGCCGCCGGCTCCCAGCACGATGCCGGTGAGTATCAGAACCAGCCAGCGCGGGACGCGCCGGCGGCGGCGCGAAGACCCATACGGCGTGGGTTGAAAGACATTGCGTTTTGAAGATCCGAATAAAGCCATTGTGCAAATCCTGTGGTGCGGACGTTGTGCCGGGCGGCAAAAAATCCTGTAAAGCAGTCGGCGCTCGACAAACCGTAAAGCATAACGTGGAATCGGCGCGTATGGCGTTCAAGTATGGCTTTCGTTGCGGACTGGCGGGTTTTGATACATTTTCCCGTCGGGGGCCGGCAAAGGCGCGGCGCGGAAAAAGCCTTTGCCGGCCGCCGGCGGCGTCTGCCGGCGCTCAGCCGTTTTGCAGGCGGTTGTCCAGTTCGTTCAGCCGTTCGGGTGTGCCGACGTCGATCCAGCAGCCATTGTAATGCTGGCCGATGACCTGGTGTTTGGCCATGGCTTGGCGCAGCAGCGGCGCCAGCCCGGAGGGGTGGCCGGGATCCACGCCCTGGAATAGGCGTGGTGAATAAACTGCCGTGCCGGTGAAGGTAAGGGTTTCCTGCGGCGGCGCGCCCGCGCCGTCGGCGACGATGGAGGCGTCTTGCAGAAGAAAGTCGCCTGCGGGGTGATGGAGCGGATTGTCGGCCAACAGAAGCCACGCGGATTTGTCTTGCTCGGCCAGTTGACGGGCCGCGGCCCGGGCGTTGGCCGGATCCCAGTCGCACCAGGTGTCGCCGTTGATGACGAGGAAGGGGGCTTCCCCGAGCAGCGGCAAGGCGTGGGCGATGCCGCCGGCGGTTTCCAGGGCCTGCGCCTCGGGGGAGTAGGCAAGGCGCGCGCCGAAGCGGGAGCCGTCTTGCAGATGCTGTTCTATTTGCTGTCCCAGCCAGGCATGGTTGATGACGATGTCGGCAATGCCGGCCGCGACCAGGCGTTCGATGTGCCAGACGATCAGGGGCTTGCCGCCGACTCGCAGCAGGGGCTTGGGCGTTGTGTCGGTAAGCGGCCGCATGCGTTCGCCGCGTCCCGCCGCCAGTATCATGGCCCGCATCAGAACGTGTACCCCACCGACACCTGGCGGTTGTCGAGCTTGTCCAGCAGGCGCAGCAGGGGCGTGAACACGCCGTAGCGGGAGGCGACCTGGCGCACGTAGGCGTTGACGCGCGGCATGTGATCCAGGTAATGGTGTTTGTGATCGCGGTGCGACAATCGGGCGAATACGCCCAGTATGCGCAGATTGCGCTGCAGGCTCATCCACTCGTAGGCGCGATGGAAGTCGGCGAAATCGGGCGCGATGGGCAGGCCGGCGCCGCGCGCCGCCTCCCAGTAGCGGATGGCCCAATCCAGCTGCTGGGGCTCTTCCCAGGTTGTGCGGGCATCCATGACCAGCGAGGCGATGTCGTAGGTAAGCGGCCCGGCCAGGGCGTCCTGGTAGTCGATGACGCCGGGGTTGGGGCCGTATTCGGGGCGATCGCACACCATGAGGTTGGGCGAGTGAAAGTCCCGGTGCACCAGCACGATGGGCTGCCTGGCGTTGTCCTGCACCAAGGTCTCGAACGTTTTTTCCAGCATGGAGGTTTCCCGGTCGTCGAGCTGCGCCTGGCAGTGGCGCAGCGCGTACCATTCGGGAAACAGGGCCAGCTCCTGTTTGAGCCGCGGCGCATCGTAGGCGGGCAGCGTCGTGGCCGGAGCCTGCTGCATGGCGACCAGGGCGCGGATGGCGTCGCGATAAAGCGTTTGCAGCGCCGCGTCGTCCAGCCCCTTTTGGATGGCCTGGTAATAGGTGGACGGGCCCAGGTCGGTAAGCAGCAGCAGCCCTTGCTCGACGTCTTGCTCCAGGATGCCGGGCACGTTGATGCCGGCGTCCCTCAGCAGGCCGGTAACGTGCAGAAAGGGGCGGCAGTCTTCATGCGGGGGAGGGGCGTCCATGACGACGACGGTGCCGCGGGCGCTTTGCAGGCGGAAGTAGCGGCGGAAACTGGCGTCGCTGGAAGCGGGCTGCAGCGTGCCGAGATCCAGGCCGTGCCTTGATGCCAGGCCGGCCAGCCAGTGTGTTAGCGTTGTCAGCCGATGATCGGCGCCGGAGTTTGATGTGGGTTCCATGGTGCCTGGAAAATGCGTGCGGGTTGAAAGAGAGCCTTGGCAAAGCGTGTGATGTTAACCGCAGAGTGCCCGGCTTCTCTATAATACCGGGTTGCCATGAAGTCTGTAGCGGCAACTGTGCCAAAATATAGGCTGTTTTTTGGGGGGCGAAATACTCGTGCGTCTGGTCTGGCTGGCAATTTTATTAGCGGTAAGCGGTATGGCGACGGCGCAGGCCCAAGAGCCCGCCGCCGGCGCGTCCGACGCCGCTCCGTTGCCGGCGCAACTACAGGCTTCGCCCAGCCTCACCCTGCACTCCAGGATCGACAGCAACGACATTGCGTCGTTTTTGTCGGCGGAAAAAATAGAAACCGAGAAGGACGGCCTGGTCGTGCTGAAGGGTTCGGCCCAGATCCGGCGCATCGATTCGGTGGTCAAGGGCGACTACATCGATTACCAGCGCGATACCGGCCAGGTGCGCGTGCGCGGCAACGGCCTGATCATGCGCGACGGCAGCATCGTGCGCGGGCCGTCCATGGATTACAACATCGACCACGAAACCGGCAAGGTCAAGTTCCCCGATTTCTGGCTGGGCAGCAGCGGCGGCACGGGCAAGGCCTCCGAGGGCGAAATATTCAGCCGCAGCGAAATGCGGCTGGACGACGTCACGTATTCGGGCTGCCCATGCCCGGAGCCGGCCTGGTACATCAAGGCGCCCCAGGTCGATTTCCATATCGACGAAAACGAAGGCGTGGCGCACAACGGGGTGCTGTACTTCAAGCACGTGCCGCTGCTGGCCTCCCCTTATTTGTCTTTTCCGCTGCGCCAGGAGCGCAAGTCGGGCTTTTTGCTGCCGACCTATGGCGGGTCGAGCAACGCCGGGTACGAGGTTAGCCTGCCTTATTACTTCAATCTGGCGCCGAACTACGACCTGACGCTGACGCCCCGCTACATGTCCAAGCGCGGCACGCAACTGGGCGCCGAGTTCCGCTATCTGGGCTCTACCTACAATGGGCAGGTTTCGGGCACCTACCTCGACAACGACAAGCTCAGCAACGAAAAGCGCTGGATGTATTGGTGGCAGCACCAGCAGAACTTCGGCAACGGCTTTTACGCCAATGTGGATGTCAGCGCCGTTTCGGACGATGATTACTTCCGGGATTTCTCGGTCATAGGCCTGAACCAGGCCACCACCAATTACCTGCCGCGCGTGGCTACCCTGGGCTGGAACGGTTCCCAGTACTGGACGGCTTCGGTGCAGGCCTATACCTACCAGACTTTGCAGGACACCAGCAGCGGCGCGGCGTACCTGGCTCCTCCCTACGACAAGCTGCCCGAGCTGTACGTGCGCGGCGCGCGCTACAACTGGGGCGGGTTCGATGTGGCGTCCACCAATTACGCCACCCATTTCGTTTCGCCGGTGTACACCGGCAATTTAAGCCAGTTCCAGGCCTACAACGGCGTGCATATCCTGCCCAACGGCGAGCGGTTCAGTTCCTACAACACCATTGCCTACCCCATCGTGCGGGCCGGCTGGTATCTCACCCCCAAGGTGGGCCTGCATCTTAGCCAATACAACACCGATTGGTATGGTCAGGGCCAGAGCGTGCTGGGGCTTCCCACCGGCGTTCAGCCCGGCACGTCGGCGTCGCGCGTCGTACCCATCATGTCGGTCGATTCGGGCATGACGTTCGAGCGCAAGGCCTCGTTCTTCGGCAAGGACGCCATCCAGACGCTGGAGCCCCGGGTGTATTACCTGAGGGTCCCCTATCGCGATCAATCGCAGATCCCCGTCTACGATACGGCCGTCTCCACGTTCAATTTTTCGCAGGCCTTCGACGAAAACCTGTTCAGCGGCGGCTGGGACCGCATTGCCGACGCCAATCAGGTTACGCTGGGGCTGACCACGCGCTGGCTGGACGAGGCAACCGGCCTCGAGCGGCTTTCGCTTTCGGCGGCCCAGCGCATCTATTTCGCGAACCAATACGTCACCTTGCCCGGCGGGACGCCGCGGCTCAGCAAAAAATCGGATTACCTCGTGGGGGTGAATGCCGCCCTGACCGATACGCTGACCACCCGGTTCGATGCGCAGTTCAATCCCGACAACAACGACCGCAATCGCATGACGGCGGGGCTGCGCTGGCAGCCAAAACGCCTGGCGACGCTGGCGGCCACGTATCGCTACGAGCGCGATCCGGCCCAGCTCGTCAACCCGGCCATCGTCAATACACCGGGCTATGTCAACAACAGCACGGAACAGGTTTCGCTGACCGCGCAGTGGCCGCTGACCCGCAAGCTGTTTGCCTTGGGACGCTACGATTATTCCCTGCAGGAAAAACGCTCGACGCAGTCGATCGTGGGCCTCGAGTACAAGGGGGATTGCTGCTGGACGGCCCGGGTCGTGTACCAGCGCTACGCCGTCTCGCTTCAGGACACCAATACTGCGGTATTCTTTCAGCTTGAACTGGGTGGCCTGGGGTCGCTGGGCACGGATCCGCTCGGCCTGCTGAGCCGATCGATTACCGGCTATCAAAACGTTACGTCGCCAATACCCAATAAAACCACCTTCGAGAGGTATGAATAATGCGCAGTCTGCATATGAAACGATGGCTTGCATTGGCCATGGTTCCGGCTTTGGGGGCGGTGACGCCGGCCTGGGCGGCCAAGAAGGCGCCGCAGCCGGCGCAGCAGCAAACGGCCCCGGCCAAAGAGCAGTTCGTCGACGGGATTGCGGCCATCGTCAACAAGCACGTCATTACATTGGGGCAGTTGCAGTCCGAGGTGGCGACCGTGCAGTCGCAGTTGCGGCTGCAGAAAATCGAGCCCCCCGATCCCGAGACGCTGCGCAAGCAAGTCCTGCAGCGCATGATCACCGACGAGATTCTTCGCCAGGAAGCGGACCGGCGCGGCATCAAGGTCGACGCGGCCCAGGTTCAGCATGCGGTGGAAAGCATCGCCCAGCGCAACAAGATCTCGGTGGATCGCCTGCGCCAGGAAATTGAAAAGTCCGGCGCCACCTGGAACGACTACCTCAAGAACCTGCGGCGCGAAGTGATGGTCGACCAGTTGCGCCAGAAGGCCGTCGACAACACCATCACGATTTCGGACAGCGACGTCGATGCCTTCCTGAAGAACGAAGCGCATCAGGGCGGCCAGCCTCAGTTGGGCCCTCAGGCCCAGCAGGTGGCAACCCAGACATTGGGGTTGGGGCAGATTCTGGTGGCAGTGCCCGAAGGCGCGTCCGCGGCCAAAGTGCAAGAGCTACGTCAAAAGGCCGAGGATATTCTCGCCAAGCTGAGCCGCGGCGCCGATTTCGCCAGCACGGCGGCGGCCTCGTCCGATGGCCCGCAGGCGTTGAAGGGCGGCGACCTGGGTGTGCGGCCGCTGCAGGGCTGGCCGGATCTGTTCATCCAGGCCACGCAAAATCTTCAGGTCGGCCAGCTCAGCGGCATTGTCCAAAGCGGCAACGGTTTTCATATCCTGAAGGTGCTGGCCCGCGGCCCAGAGCAGGGCGAGGCTACTCCCCTCGCGCAACAGCCGCAGGGCGCGCAGCAGCCGCAAGGCCCCATGATGGTCACGCAGACGCATGTGCGCCACATCCTGATCAAGGTCAACAAGGCCATGTCCGACGACAAGGCGAAAACCATACTGGAAAGGCTGCGCCAGCGCCTGGAAATGGGTGAAAAATTCGAGGATCTGGCCAAGCGCTACTCGGAGGACGCGTCGGCGCCCCAGGGCGGCGATCTTGGCTGGGTAAACCCGGGCCAGACCGTTCCGCCGTTCGAGCAGGCCATGAACGCTTTGCAGCCCGGCCAGATCAGCGAACCGGTAAAGACCCAGTACGGCTGGCATTTGATACAAGTGGAAGACCGCCGCACCAAGGACATGGCCGACGAGTACAAACGCATGCAGGCCCGCCAGATATTGTTCCAGCGCCGCGCGGAACCGGCGTTCGAGGACTGGGTGAGCCAGTTGCAGGGCCAGGCCTACATCGACAATCGGCTCGATCCTCAAGCCAATCGCAAGCCGCGATAGGGCATCAAGCATGGCGCAACATCAGGCCCGCAAGCGCTTCGGCCAGAACTTCCTGGTCGATGAGGGCGTGGTGGAATCGATCGTGCGGGCCATCAATCCGGCGGCCTCGCAGAACATGATCGAGATCGGCCCGGGGCTGTCGGCGCTTACGCAGCCCTTACTGCAGGTATTGAACCGGCTTACGGTCATTGAAATCGACCGGGACCTGGCCGAGCGGCTGCGGCGCAAGTATCCGCCCGAGCGCCTGTCCGTCGTGGAAGGCGACGTCCTGAAGGTGGATTTTTCCGGGTTGGGCGAAGGGCTGCGCGTGGTCGGCAATCTGCCCTACAACATATCCAGTCCTTTGCTGTTCCATCTGGTGCAGTTTGCCGACCGGGTGATCGACCAGCATTTCATGCTTCAGCGCGAAGTGATCGACCGCATGGTGGCCAAGCCGTCGTCGTCCGATTACAGCCGGCTGTCCGTCATGCTTCAGTCCCGCTATCGCATGGTCAAGCTTTTCGACGTGCCGCCCGAGGCTTTCGATCCGCCGCCGCGCGTGGTGTCGGCCGTGGTGCGCATGGTGCCTTTGCCCGAAGACCGGCAAAAACCCGTCAGTTTCTCGGCTTTCGAGCAGGTCGTGGCGAAATCGTTCGCCCAGCGCCGCAAGATGCTGCGCCGGGGGCTGGCCGACTGGGCCGGCGCCATTGATTGGGTGGGGTTGGGCATTCCCGAAACCGCGCGGGCCGAAGAGCTGACGGTGGCGCAGTTCATGGCGTTGGCCGACAGCCTGCATGCGGCGGGCGTGGTCAAGGGCTGACCGCGCCGGATCGGCCCGCGATTAGCCGAAAAACCAGTAGCACACGGCAATCGAGGCCAGCACGCCGGCGATGTCGGCGGTCAGCGCGCAACTTACCGCGTGGCGGGTGCGCTGGATCCCCACCGCGCCGAAATACACCGCCAATACATAGAATGTGGTTTCCGTACTGCCTTGCACGGTGGCCGAGAGCAGGGCGGGGAAGCTGTCCACGCCGTAATGCTGCATGGTTTCTATCATGAGGGCGCGCGCGGCGCTACCCGAGAACGGTTTGACCAGGGCGGTCGGCAGGGCATCGATGAAGCGGGTGTCCAGATGCGCCATCTGCGCGACCCAGCGAATGGCGTCCAGCAGCAAGTCCAGGGCGCCCGAGGCGCGCAGGGCGCCGATGGCGCACAGCATGGCGACAAGGTAGGGCAGCAGGTTCTTGGCGATGTCGAAGCCTTCCTTGGCGCCTTCGATGAAGGCGTCGTAGACCGGGATTTTTTTCCAGGCGCCGACGGCGAGAAAGGCGACGATGATGCCGAACAAGGTCAGGTTGCCCAATAGCGAGGACAGCGAGCTGATCGCGCTGGATGTCAGCGTGGCGAGAAACGCCATGAATGCGCCCATGGCGAGGATGAGGCCGCCCACCCATGCCAGCACGACCGGATCGTGCAGCTTCAGGCGCTGGACGAAAGCCACGGCCAGCAGGCCGACCAGCGAGGACGCCGTGGTGGCCAGCAGAATGGGCAGGAACACCATGGCCGGATCCGCCGCCCCTTGCTGGGCCCGGTACATGAAGATGGTGACGGGCAGCAGGGTCAGCGAGGAGGAGTTCAGCACCAGAAAAAGAATTTGCGCGTTGGTGGCGGTCTTGGGATCGGGATTCAGGCTTTGCAGCGCATGCATGGCGCGCAGGCCGATGGGGGTCGCCGCATTGTCCAGGCCCAGCGCGTTGGCGGCGAAGTTCAGGGTGATGAGCCCGAGCGCCGGATGGCCTTCGGGCACTTCGGGCATGAGGCGGCGGAATACGGGGCTCAGCAGCCTGGAAAGCGTGTTGATCAGGCCCGCGGCTTCGGCGATGCGCAGAAAGCCCAGCCAGAGCGTCAGCAGGCCGAAGAGCAGCACCATGAGCTTTACCGAGAGCTCGGCCATGTCGAACAGACTGTGCACGATGCGGGCAAAGACCTCGGCGTCGTGCAGGAACAGCCATTGATGCAGCCCGCAAAGCGCCGCGATAATAAAGAAAGCCAGCCAGAGCGTATTGAGCATGAACGAGGATTTGGCCGAAGCCGCTAGGATGCCATGGGGGATTGATGGTGCTGTGGAATTGTCGCAGAGTCTGCCGCCGCTGGCACGCATTAAATGCGGCGGCGATCCAGGCGGGGCCGCCATTGCGGCTGTTCAAGCGCCCGTCAACTGGCGGATAATGAGGTAAGCTTTGAAGAAAGGCATTGTGGGAAAACGCAGCGTGCATCACAGCGTGCATCAAAAAGGAAAGTCATGAACTGGAGATCCTGGCGCCGTAGCTGGCTGACCGAACCCTTGTACCGCAAGGCTCGTGTCGCCATGCCCCGTTTGTCCTCCACGGAAAAAGAAGCCATCGATGCGGGCGACGTCTGGTGGGATGCCCAGCTGTTTTCGGGGCAGCCCGATTGGCAGGCTTTCGCGCAGATACGTCCGGCCGGGCTGTCGGCGGCGGAGCGGGCCTTTATCGACGGCCCCGTTGCGCAGTTGTGCGCCATGCTCGACGACTGGGACATTTCCTGGAACCGCTACGACCTTCCTCCCGAAGTCTGGGCCTTCCTGAAGGACAACGGTTTTTTCGGCATGATCATTCCGCCGGAATACGGCGGGCTGGGTTTCTCCGCCTATGCGCATTCCGAGGTGGTAAGCCGCATCTCGGTGCGTTCGGTGACCGCGGCGGTGACCGTCATGGTGCCCAATTCGTTGGGGCCGGGCGAATTGCTGCTGCAGTTCGGCACCCAGGCGCAGCGCGACCATTGGCTGCCGCGCCTGGCGCGGGGCCTGGAAATTCCCAGTTTCGGCCTGACCAGCCCCGAGGCGGGCTCCGACGCTGCATCCATGACAGATACCGGCATCGTGTGCAGACAAATGGTCGACGGCGTCGAGCAGCTCGGCATCCGGCTCAACTGGCACAAGCGCTACATCACACTGAGCCCGGTTGCCACAGTGCTGGGCCTGGCCTTCAAGTTATTCGACCCCGATCATCTCATCGGCGATATCGACGAGCTGGGCATTTCGGTGGCGCTGGTGCCCACCCATCTGCCGGGCATTACCATCGGGCGCCGCCATTTGCCGTCGATGCAGGCTTTCCAGAACGGGCCCAACCAGGGCGTGGATGTCTTCGTGCCGCTCGACGCCCTGATCGGGGGCGTGGAAAAAGCCGGCCAGGGCTGGCCCATGCTCATGAGCGCGCTGGCGGCGGGCCGGGGCATTTCCCTGCCTTCGCTTTCCGCCGCGGCATGCATTTTTGCCGCGCATACGGCGGGCGCCTATGCGCGCGTCCGCACCCAGTTCGGCATTCCCATCGGCAAGTTCGAGGGCATCCAGGAAAAGCTGGGGCGCATGGCCGCCAATGCCTATCTGGTCGAAGCCGCCCGGCGCTTTACCTGCGCCGGCCTGGATCAAGGCCACAAGCCCTCGGTGGTGTCGGCCATCATGAAGCTGCACGCCACCGAGCACATGCGCCAGTCCATCAACGACGCCATGGACGTGCATGCGGGCAAGGCCGTCATCGACGGCCCCAGCAATTATCTGGGCGGGCTGTATCGCGCATTGCCGGTGGGCATTACCGTGGAAGGCGCCAACATCCTCACCCGCAATCTCATCGTATTCGGCCAGGGCGCCATACGCGCCCATCCTTATCTCATGCAGGAAGTCACGGCGCTGGGCGACAGCGACCAGCAGGCGGGCGAAGACGCCTTCGACGCCGTCATCTGGAAGCACCTGGGGCATAGCGCGAAAAACGCCTTGCGCGCCGTGGGCCAGGCCTGGACTGGCGCCAGGTTCGCGGCCGCGCCCGCCGAGGCGGGACTCGCGGCGCCTTATTACCGGCGCCTGGGCCGGTATGCCTCGGCGTTTTCGCTGATCTCGGAACTTACCCTGCTTACCCTGGGCGGCTCGCTCAAGCGCAAGGAAATGCTGTCGGCCAGGCTGGGCGATATTCTTGCCGAGCTTTTTCTGCTTTCGGCGGTGCTCAAGCGCTGGCACGACGAGGGGCGGCACGAATCCGACCTGCCTTTGCTCAGGTGGTGCGCCGAGCAGGCGTTTTTCACCATCGAAAAACGTATCGACGACGTGCTGTTCAATTTTCCCGCGCGCGGGCTGGCCGTAGCGCTGCGGTTTTTGCTGAAGCCCCCCGGCATGAAGGCCAAGCCGCCTTCCGACAAGCTCACTGCGCTGTGCGCCGACATCCTGCTCGAGCCGTCCGATTCGCGCGACCGCCTGGTGGGTTCGGTCTGGAGCAGTTGCAACCACGCCTCGGTGGCCCAGCTCGAGCAGGCTTTCGACCTGGTCGTGCAGGCGCAGCCTTTGCAGGACAGGCTCAGGCACGGAGGGGTCAAGGATTGGCGGGTGGCGCATGCCAAGGGCGTTCTTACCGACGAGCAGGCGCAATTGCTGGAGCAGGCCGAAGCCGCCGTACGCGCCGTCATCAATGTCGACGACTTCGCGCCGGATGCCTTTGCGCGGCAGCCTAGGCAAAAACCCGAGGCGCCGTCGCCATAACACTGGGTGCGGCCACCGCGGCCTCAACCGCGGCGGCCGGCGCTTTATTAGTTGGCGCGCGAACCGCGCTGTATCAGTTCGATCTGATAGCCGTCGGGGTCGGTCACAAAGGCGATGATGGTGGTGCCGTGCTTCATGGGGCCCGCTTCGCGGGTCACCTTGCCGCCCTTTTGCTTGATCTTTTCACAGGCTGCGTAGGCGTCCTCGACTTCCAGGGCGATATGGCCGTAGGCGTTGCCCAGCGTGTATTCGGAGGTGTCCCAATTGTGGGTCAGCTCGAGCGCGGCGCCCTCGCTTTCTTCCTGGTAGCCGACGAAAGCCAGCGTAAACCTGCCTTCGGGAAAATCCTTGCGGCGCAGTTGCCGCATGCCCAGGACATCGGTGTAAAAAGCGAGGGAGCGATCCAGGTCGCCGACGCGCAGCATGGTGTGTAAAAGCCGCATTGAATTCTCCTTGGTAATGCATGCGGCAAAATCGGCCGCATGTCGTGGACGGCCCCATGATACGCCATGTGCCGGCGGGCGGGATGGTGCGCTTCACCTGATTGCGCCTACTCCTAGATGAGCGGCAAGGTGGCCGGGTCGTGCTGGCGCAGGGCATTGCGCGCTTGTTCGAAGCCGGGCAATATCCGCCCGACTTCGCGCCAGAAGTCCTTGCTGTGGTTCAGCTCTTTCAGGTGGGCGATTTCGTGGACGATGACATAGTCGATGATGGCGCGGTCGAAATGAATCAGGCGCCAGTTCAGCATGATGTTGCCGTCGCTGTTGCACGAGCCCCAGCGCGTGGCCGCCGACGACAGGCGCCAGCGCCGGGCCCGCAACTGGCTGGTTTGCTGAAAGTGCTCCAGGCGCTGATCGAACCAGTCCTTGGCCTGCAGTTGCAGCCAGGCATGGGCGCTGTCGCGCACGCGGTGGTGGTCGGCGTTGCGCGGCAGGGGCAGGAACAAGGCGTCGCCCTGTCCGGGCGCGAAGGCCTCGCCCTCGAAACGATGTCCGTGCGGGGCTTCGCCCAGACGCAGGACGATGTTTTTTCCCAGGTAGGGGATGGTGCCGCCATCCTGCCAATGGGTGTCGGCCATGGCCAGTTGCTCCTGGCGGGCTTGCCGGACTTGCAGCTTCTTGAGTATCCAGCGCGATTTTTCCACGATGGTGGCGTCGATTTGCGACAAGGTCACCCAGCCGGGCGCCGTGATTTGCAGACCGTCGTCGTTGACGACCAGGCCTATGCTTTTGCGCCGCGAGCGCCGCAGCACGAAGCCGATCACCTGATCCGGGGTGCGCACTTCGCGCCAGCGGGCGCCGGCGGGCAGATCGGGAGGGCAGGACGTGACGATGGGCGCCATGGCTTCGGGGCGCCGTTCGGGCTGCTCCGACGGCGCCGCCTGGCTCAGGCCGGCGTCGTCGGGGCCGAAAAGGTCAAGTTGCTGAACCGGACTCATAGCGTTCGGGGTTGAGCCGGCGCATTTCGTCTTCTATCCATTGCTGGACTTTGCGGTTCAGCGCTTCGGCGCTGAGTCCCGCGCTGTCGATGGGCGGGCCGATGGATACGGTGACGAGTCCGGGTTTTTTGATGAAGGCGTTGCGCGGCCAGCATTCGCCCGCGTTGTGGGCGATGGGAATGACCACCGCGCCGGTGCGGGTGGCAAGCAAGGCGCCGCCCATTTTGTAGCGGCCGGTCTTGCCCGGGGCCATGCGGGTGCCTTCGGGGAAGAGCACGGGCCAGCGGCCCTCGTCCAGCCGCTGCTGGCCGACACGCACGACCTGCTCGAAGGCGTCGCGTCCTTTGGCCCGATCGATGGGAATCATGCGCAGCAGCGCCAGGCCCCAGCCGAAGAACGGGATGCGATGCAGCTCCCGTTTATAGATGAAGCAGGCTTCGCGGGGCAGGAAGGTGGGAAGAAACAGAGTTTCCCAGGCGGATTGATGCTTGGACAACACGATGGCGGGGCCGTCGGGCAGGTTCTCGACGCCTTTGACCTGCCAGCGTATGCCGGTTATGGTCCGGGCCGCCCAGATGGCCAGCGAGGCCCAGCCTGTGGTCAGCGGGTAGCGGATGCGCAGCGGCAGGGGCGCCCAGAGCATGCAGGCAAGGGCGTAGGGAATGACCGTGACGGTCAGGAACAGGGTGAGGAAAAAGGATCGGATGGCGGCCACGGCTCAGGTTTCCAGCCATAGATCGACGATGGCCGCCAGATTGTCGCCCACTTGCGTGCCGGCCGGAAGATCGCCGGTATCCCAGGTTTTCTGCCCATTGCCGGTCAAGACCAGCCAGGGCGTGCAGCCCGCGGCGGCCGATGCCTGCAGGTCGCGCAAGGAATCGCCCACGGCCGGCACGTTTTGCAGGTCGATGTCGTAGCGGTGCGCGATATCGAGGAACATGCCGGGTTTGGGCTTGCGGCATGCGCAGCCGTCGTCCGGCCCGTGCGGACACAGGAAGATGGAGTCGATGTGTCCGCCCAGTTGTGCCAGCTCGCTGCGCATCTTGGCGTGGATGGCGTTGAGCGTTTCGGTGCTGAACAGGCCTCGCGCCAGCCCGGACTGGTTGCTGACGACGACGACCCGCCAGCCCGCCTGCGACAGGCGGGCTATGGCCTCCAGGCTGCCCGGCAGGGCTATCCATTCGTCGGGGCTTTTGACGAAGGCGCTGCTGTCCTGGTTGATGACGCCGTCGCGATCCAATATGACGAGTTTCACTGGGCCAGCCTCGAGATGTCGGCGATCCGGTTCATGACGCCGTGCAGATCGTTGAGCAGGGCCAGGCGGTTGGCGCGCACCGCCGGGTCTTCGGCCATGACCATGATGTCGGCGAAGAACGTATCGACGGCGCTGCGCGCTTGCGCCATGGTGGCCAGGCTGTCGGTGAAGTTGCCTTGCGCGAATTGCGCCTCGGCCTGGGGCTTGAGCTGGCCGATGACCTGGGCCAGCGCCTGTTCGGCCGGCTCGGTGAGCCGGGCGGAATCGACCTGGCCTATGGCGCCGTCGGTCTTTTTGAGCAGGTTGGCGATGCGCTTGTTGGCGGCGGCCAGGCTGGCCGCTTCGGAGCGGCCGGCGAAGCTGGCGCAGGCCTGTATGCGGGACAGGACTTCGTGCAGCGGCGGATGCAGGTCGAGCACGGCGTCGATGACGTTGCGGTCGTAGTCGTTGCCCAGAAGGTTGCGGTAGCGCTCGTAGACGAAGTGCAGGACCTCGGGCACGGTATCGGCGCCCAGGCGATGGGAGCCGAATGCGCTTGCCGCTTGTTCCAGCAGCGGGCGTATGTGCAGCCCCGCGGCGTCCGGTATGGCCAGGTAGCCGCCGGCGCCAAGCTGTTCGAAGGCGCTGATGATGCCCAGCGCGGCGCGGCGCAGGCCGAAGGGGTCGCGTTCGCCGGTGGGCACCAGGCCGATGCCCCAGATGCCGACCAGGGTTTCGACGCGTTCCGCAATGAACAGAATGATCGACGTGATGGTTTCCTGCGTGGCCGGTTCGTCGATGCGGATGCGGTATTGATCGCGCAGGGCGCGCACGACTTCGTCGGCTTCGCCGTCGGCCTGGGCATAGTAGGCGCCCATGATGCCTTGCAGCTCGGGAAACTCGGCGACCATATTGGAGTTCAGGTCGGCCTTGGCCAGCAGGGCTGCGCGATCCGCCAGCGATCCGTCGGCGTCGAGCTTGCCGGCCAGGTAGCCGGCGATTTCCCGCACGCGGGCCACGCGTTCCAGTTGCGAGCCCAGCTTGTTATGGTAGACGCTGTTGGCCAGGGTTTCGACGCGCGCGGCCAGGGGCGTTTTGCGATCCTGCTCGAAAAAGAATTGTGCATCGGCCAGACGCGGCCGAACCACGCGCTCGTTGCCGTGGATGATGTTGGACGGGTCGCCGACCTGCATATTGCTGACGATGAGAAAGCGATGCGTGAGCCGGTCGGTGGCGGGCTCGAACAAGGGGAAGTACTTCTGGTTCAGCCGCATGGTGAGGATCAGGCATTCCGGCGGCACGCTCAGGAACTGCTTGTCGAACTGGCCGACGTATACCGTGGGGTGCTCGACCAGGGCGGTGACTTCATCGAGCAGGGCTTCGACGGCGGGGTCGTTGCCCAGCGTGGCGCCAAGCTCCCGGGCGCGGGCCTGCAATTGCTCGTCGATGGCCTGGCGGCGCTGGCTGAACGAGGCCAGCACCTTGCCGGCGGACAGCAGTTGCTGCGCGTAGGAATCGGCGTGATCGAGGGCGAAGGGCGCGGGCGCCATGAAGCGGTGGCCCTGCGTGAGCCGATCCGCGTTCAGCCCCAGCGTGCGCACGGCGACGACGTCGTTCCCCCAGAGGGCAACCAGCCGGTGGGCGGGCCGCACGAACTTGACGCTGGTGACGCCATCGGCCAACTGGTAGCGCATGACCTTGGGAATGGGCAGGGAGGCAATGGCGTGATCCAGCGCCTCTTGCAGCCCGTCGGCCAGGGTGCTGCCGGCGGCCGTGCCTTTGGCGTAGAGGTAGTCCTGCTTGCCGTCGGATTCATGGACGAGCTGATCCACGCCCAGGTGTTCCAGGCCCTTGCCGGCGAGCTTCTTGGCCAGGGCGGGCGTGGCCTGGCCGTCGGCGGTCAGGCCGACCGATGCCGGCATGAGTTTTTCGGTGTAGCTTTGTTCGGGAGCCTGCCCGAGAACCTGGCTGATGTGCACGGCCAGGCGGCGCGGCGTGGCGTAATCGGCGACGGCGCTGCCTTCGCCCAGAAGATTCTTTTTGTCCAGCACCGAGCGGATGCCTTCGGCAAAGGCCAGGCCCAGCTTGTTCAGCGCCTTGGGGGGGAGCTCTTCGGTAAGCAGCTCGACCAGCAGGGAGCGGGTTTCAAGGGAGGAAGAAGCCGCGGTCATTATGCGGCCTCCGTGTTGAGGCGATTGCCAAGCATGGGAAAGCCCAGTTTTTCTCGTGAGTCAAAGTAGGCCTGGGCGACGGAGCGCGACAGGTTGCGTATGCGGCCGATATAGGCGGCGCGTTCGGTGACGCTGATGGCGCCGCGCGCATCCAGCATATTGAAGGTGTGGGCCGCCTTGAGCGTTGCCTCGTAGGCGGGCAGCGCCAGAGGAACTTCGATGAGGCGCGAGGCTTCGGCCTCGTAGTCGTTGAAGTGGGCCACCAGCATCGGGGTGGAGGCGTATTCGAAGTTGTAGGTGGATTGCTCCACTTCGTTCTGGTGAAAGACGTCGCGGTACAGCACGCGCTGCCCGTTGGCGCCTTCCGTCCAGACCAGGTCGTAGACGCTTTCCACGCCCTGCAGGTACATGGCCAGGCGTT
>CALMPB010000073.1 GCA_937871985.1 uncultured Burkholderiaceae bacterium | reverse complement strand
GCCGGCGGCCAGCGCACCGCTGGCAGGTTCGCCGCGCCGCGATCAGGCCGCCGTTGCCGTCGGCAAGCCCGCTATGCCGCAGGCCCTGGAAGCCGCCGGCACCGTTGCTCCGTCGCGGCCCATGGTGCAAACCGAGGTCGAAAAGCCGGCCTCCCGGCAAGAGCCGGCCGCGCAAGCGCCCGCATCCGCGCCTGCGGAACGTGATCCCGCGAGTCGGCCTCCAGCTCCGCCTCCGCCTGAATCGGCTCCCGATGCGGACTGGACCTCCCAGGCCGGCGACGTGCCCGCCTGGGAAGACATTCCCATCGACGAATCGGCCGGGCAATTCGAACCCTACAACGAGCGCCAGTCGTTCACGGCCGATGGCGACGACGAAGCTTTCGAATCCATGTCGACGGCTGTCGAGAACATCCCCATGCCGGCCTTCGAGCCGGCCGGCAAAAAGCCGAAATCCCCGCGTTTGCGCGACATGATGGCCACGACCTGGCCTGCGCTGGCCGCGCAACTGCCGCTTACCGGGCTGGCTGCCGAGCTGGCGCGCCAAAGCGAATGGCTGGGCGTCAACGGGGATGAAATCAATTTGCGCGTGGCAATCCGCACACTGGCCGAAAGCGCGGGACAGGCGCGGTTGTGTACACTGCTGTCCGAATATTTCGGCGCAGTGGTGCGCCTCAACGTGGAATATGGCGCGACGGGAGACGACACGGCGCATGCTGTGGCCCAGGCCGAGCAGGCCAGGCGCCAGCACGAGGCCGAGCAGGCCGTGCAGGTCGATCCCTTCGTGCAAACCTTGATCAGCGACTTCGGCGCTGTGGTCGTGCCGGGTTCGGTGCGGCCGGCGCCCGTCGATAAAGCGGCCTAGGGCCCGATTTTTATTATTGGAAAATTCATCATGATGAAAGGTCAGATTGCGGGTTTGATGCGGCAAGCGCAGCAAATGCAGGAAAACATGAAAAAGGCGCAGGACGCGCTGGCTGAGATTGTCGTCGAAGGCGCTTCGGGCGGCGGCCTGGTCAAGGTTTCCATGACCTGCCGCCACGACGTCAAGCGCGTCGCCATCGATCCCAGCTTGCTGGCCGACGACAAGGACATGCTCGAAGACCTGGTTGCGGCGGCGTTCAACGATGCCCTGCGCAAGGCCGAAGCCACGTCTCAGGAAAAAATGTCCGCGGTCACCGCCGGGCTGCCCCTGCCTCCGGGAATGAAGCTGCCGTTCTAGGGCCTGTCTGAATGGAAGCGCCCCTGCCCGAACCCGAGCCCCTCAAAGTCCTGATCGACGCGTTGCGCCGGCTGCCGGGGGTGGGCGTGCGGTCGGCGCGCCGCATGGCCTACCATTTGCTGCAGCACGATCTGGCGGGCGCCGACAGGCTGTCGCGCGCGCTGGCCGACGCGGTCAGCAACCTGGGGCATTGCCGGCGCTGCAACAGCTTTACCGAAGGCGAGCTGTGCGCCACATGCTCCAACCCCAAGCGCGATCCTTCCATCCTGTGCGTGGTCGAAACGCCGTCCGACCAGAACATGATCGAAGCCAGCCATGGCTATAAAGGCCTGTACTACGTGCTGATGGGGCACTTGGCGCCGCTCGAGGGCGTGGGGCCGGTCGAGCTGCAATTCGACCGCCTGCTGCAGCGCGCCGGCGATGGCCTGGTCAAGGAAGTCATCCTGGCCACCAACTTTACCGCCGAAGGCGAAACCACGGCGCATTATCTGGCCGAACTGCTGCGCTCGCGCGGCTTGTCGGTGTCGCGGCTGGCCCGCGGCGTGCCCGCGGGCAGCGAACTCGAGTACGTGGACGCGGGCACCATAGCCTGGGCGCTCATGGAAAGGCGCTCCACCTGATCGTTGAGTTGCGCCCGCCATACGGCCTTGCCGTCATGCGGGCCGCCCTCCGGCGGCGCAAGCTTTCTCCCGCAAGTGTTTCCTCAGGCCTTCACGAGGCTCAAGCCTTTGAACCGGCGCTTTTCACCAGTGCGTCCAGCTTTACCGAATCGGCCACGAACACCCGTATGCCTTCGGCCAGCTTTTCGGTGGCCATTGCGTCGTCATTCAGGTTGAAGCGGAATGCCGCTTCGCCGCTTTCCAGTTGACGGGGCGGATGCCGCAGGGCCTCCTGGGCATCGAGCTGGCGGCTCAAGGGCTCGTGGCTGGCGGCCAATTGGCCCAGCAGCTCGGGGCTGATGGTAAGCAGGTCGCAGCCGGCCAGGGCCTGGATCTGGCAGATGTTGCGGAAGCTGGCTCCCATGACCTCGGTGGCGATGCCGTAGGCTTTGTAGTAGTCGTAGATGCTTCGAACCGATTTCACGCCGGGGTCGTTCGCGCCCGCATTGGCGGCCTCGTTCCATTGGCTGCCCTGCGATTTTTTGTGCCAGTCGTAGATGCGCCCCACAAAAGGCGAAATGAGCTGCACCTTGGCCTGGGCGCAGGCCACGGCTTGCGCCAGGGAGAACAGCAGGGTGAGATTGCAGGCGATGCCTTCGCTTTGCAGCGCCCTGGCGGCCTGTATGCCTTCCCAGGTAGAGGCGATTTTGATCAGCACGCGCTCGCGGCCTATGCCTTGCGCGTCGTACAGGGCGATGATCTGCCGCGCCCTGGCGATGGTGGCCGGCGTGTCGAACGACAGGCGCGCATCGACTTCGGTGGAGACCCGCCCCGGCACAATGGCCAGGATTTCCTTGCCGAAGGCGACGAGCAGGCGGTCGACGGTTTCAGCCAGCGAGGCGCCCGGATGGTCGGCCAGGACACGGTCGAGCAGCGGCCGGTACACCTCTTTTTGCACAGCCTTGAGAATCAGCGAGGGATTGGTGGTGGCGTCGGTGGGCCGATGCTCGCGCATGGTTTCGAAATCGCCCGTATCGGCGACGACCGTCGTGTATTGGCGCAGGGTATCGAGTTGGTTTTGCATGGCGTGACTTCGCTTTGGGTAAGGGTGTTGCGGCAAGCGCCTATGGTAAAGGATTGCCGGCGGGAAGGGGAGGCAGCGCCCTGAAGCCGCGCGCCCTGGAGTCGGGCCTGCTTTTGCGGTGTGAATACCCGTGCCGGGCCTTGATTGGCGCAGTTGCCGGGGAAAATGGCCGTCTCAAGGTATAATCGGAGGGTTTGATCATTGACTTTATAACCGGGGTTTACTGTGCTGCCGTCACTTTTTCCTGAGGAGACCAAGTCGTCTCCTTCTGCAATTCTAGCCTTGGCAGACGGTACTATCTTCAAGGGTGTCTCTATCGGCGCCGATGGATATACCGTCGCCGAAGTTGTGTTCAATACCGCCATGACTGGCTATCAGGAAATCCTGACAGACCCCAGCTACAACGGCCAGATCGTTACGCTTACCTACCCGCACATCGGCAACACCGGGGTCAATCCCGAAGACGTCGAGTCCTCCCGCGTGCATGCCGCCGGTCTGGTGGTGCGCGATTGCTCGTTGCGTGTTTCCAGTTTCCGCGCCACGCAGTCCTTGCCCGACTATCTCAAATCGCAGGGTGTCGTGGCCATTGCCGGCGTCGACACGCGCAAGCTTACGCGCATATTGCGCGAGGGCGGCGCCCAGGGCGCCTGCATTCTGGTGGGCGACGACGCCGAGCGCGCCGTGGCGCTGGCCAAGGGTTTTCCGGGCATGTCCGGGCAGGATCTGGCCAAGGTGGTTTCCATCAAGGACGTCCAGCCCTGGACCGAAGGCACCTGGAAGCTGGGGCAGGGCTATACCCAGCCCGGCGGAAGCGATTTCCATGTCGTGGCCTACGACTTCGGCATCAAAAGCAATATTCTGCGGCTCATCGCCGACCGGGGGTGCCGCATTACCCTGGTGCCGGCCCAAACGCCCGTCGCCGAGGTCCTGGCCCTCAAGCCCGACGGCATCTTCCTGTCCAACGGCCCCGGCGATCCCGAGCCTTGCGACTATGCCATTGAAACGGCCCGCACCGCCATCGGCAATAAGATTCCTCTGTTCGGCATCTGCCTGGGGCAGCAAATCATGGGCCTGGCCCTGGGCGGCCAGACCCTCAAGATGAAAGCCGGCCACCATGGCGCCAATCATCCGGTGCAAGACCTGGATACCGGCCGGGTGTTCATCACCAGCCAGAACCACGGCTTTACCGTCGATGCCAAATCCTTGCCCGCCAATGCCCGCACCACGCACGTCTCGCTGTTCGACGGCACGCTGCAGGGCTTCGAGCTTACCGACGCGCCGGCCTTCTGCTTTCAGGGCCACCCCGAGGCCAGCCCCGGCCCCCACGACATCGTTGGGCTATTCGACAAATTCATCAGCCTCATGGCCGGACAGAAATAATTCAGCACTATGCCAAAGCGTACCGACATAAAAAGCATACTCATCATTGGCGCAGGCCCCATCGTCATCGGGCAGGCTTGCGAATTCGATTACTCCGGAGCTCAGGCCTGCAAGGCCCTGAAGGCCGAGGGATTCCGCACTATCCTGGTCAACAGCAACCCCGCGACCATCATGACCGACCCCGAGACGGCCGACGTTACCTACATCGAGCCCATCACTTGGGAAGCCGTCGAAAAAATCATCGAGCGCGAAAAGCCCGATGCCTTGCTGCCCACCATGGGCGGCCAGACCGCGCTTAACTGCGCGCTCGACCTGGCCCACCACGGCGTGCTGGAAAAATACGGCGTCGAACTCATCGGCGCCAACGAGCATGCCATCGACAAGGCCGAAGACCGCCAAAAGTTCAAGCAGGCCATGACCAGCATCGGCCTGGAGTCGGCCAAGTCGGGCGTGGCCCACACCATGGACGAGGCCTGGGCCGTGCAGCGCCGCATCGCCGAAGAAGCCAGCACGGCGGGCTTTCCCGTCGTCATTCGCCCCAGCTTCACCCTGGGCGGGTCGGGCGGCGGCATTGCCTACAACCCCGAAGAGTTCGAAGCCATCTGCCGGCGCGGCCTGGAAGCCTCGCCCACCAATGAGCTGCTCATCGAAGAGTCGCTGCTGGGCTGGAAGGAATACGAAATGGAAGTCGTGCGCGACAGCGCCGACAACTGCATCATCGTGTGCTCCATCGAGAATCTCGATCCCATGGGCGTGCATACGGGCGACTCCATTACGGTGGCGCCGGCGCAGACGCTGACCGACAAAGAATATCAAATCATGCGCAACGCCTCCATCGCGGTCTTGCGCGAAATCGGCGTCGATACCGGCGGGTCCAACGTGCAGTTCGCCGTCAATCCCGATAACGGGCGCATGATCGTCATCGAGATGAATCCGCGCGTGTCGCGTTCTTCGGCCCTGGCCTCCAAGGCCACCGGCTTTCCCATCGCCAAGGTGGCGGCCCGCCTGGCGGTCGGCTACACGCTCGATGAACTGCAAAACGAAATCACGGGCGGCGCAACGCCTGCGTCGTTCGAGCCTTCCATCGACTACGTGGTCACCAAGGTGCCCCGTTTCGCCTTCGAAAAGTTCCCCCAGGCCGATTCGCGCCTGACCACGCAGATGAAGTCCGTGGGCGAGGTCATGGCCATAGGCCGCACCTTCCAGGAGTCCTTCCAGAAGGCCTTGCGCGGCCTGGAAGTGGGCGTCGACGGGCTGAACCAAAAAACCACCGACCGCGAGAAACTGCAGGTCGAGCTGGGCGAGCCCGGCCCCGAGCGCATCTGGTACGTGGGCGACGCCTTCGCCCAGGGTTTCAGCCTGGACGAAGTGCATTCGCTTACCCGCATCGATCCGTGGTTCCTGGCCCAGATCAAGGAAATCGTCGACATCGAGCTCGCGCTCGAACAAAAAACGCTGGCCGACCTCGACCAGGCCACGGTGCGCGAACTGAAGCGCCGCGGGTTTTCCGACCGCCGCCTGGCCTTCCTGCTGGATACTTCCGAGGGCGAGGTGCGCAAGCTGCGCCACCAGCTCGACGTACGGCCGGTCTATAAGCGCGTGGACACCTGCGCGGCCGAGTTCGCCACGAAAACCGCCTATATGTACTCCACCTACGAGGAAGAGTGCGAGGCGGCGCCCACCGACCGCAAGAAGATCATCGTGCTGGGTGGCGGCCCGAACCGCATCGGCCAGGGCATCGAATTCGATTACTGCTGCGTGCATGCGGCGCTGGCGTTGCGCGACGATGGCTACGAAACCATCATGGTCAACTGCAACCCCGAAACCGTGTCCACCGACTACGACACGTCCGATCGCTTGTATTTCGAGCCGCTTACCCTGGAAGACGTGCTCGAGATCGTGCACAAGGAAAACCCGGTCGGCACGATCGTCCAGTACGGCGGCCAAACGCCCCTGAAACTGGCGCGCGCGCTCGAAGCCAACGGCGTGCCCATCATCGGCACCAGCCCCGAGTCCATCGACGTGGCCGAAGACCGCGAGCGCTTCCAGAAGCTGCTTACCAAACTGGGCTTGCGCCAGCCGCCCAACCGCACCGCCCGCACCGAGGGCGAGGCCCTGGCGCATGCCGCCGAAATCGGCTATCCCCTGGTGGTGCGGCCCAGCTATGTGCTGGGCGGCCGGGCCATGGAAATCGTGCACGAACAGCAAGACCTGGAACGCTATATGCGCGAAGCGGTCAAGGTCAGCAACGATTCTCCGGTGCTGCTGGATCACTTTCTGAACAACGCCACCGAAGTCGACGTCGATTGCATCGCCGATGGCGAACAGGTCTATATTGCCGGCGTCATGGAACACATCGAGCAGGCCGGCGTGCATTCGGGCGATTCCGCCTGCAGCCTGCCTCCTTACTCCCTGTCGCAGGACATCATTGCGGAAATCAAGCGGCAGACGGCCCTCATGGCCAGGGCGCTCAACGTCAAGGGCCTCATGAACGTCCAGTTCGCAGTGCAGGACGGCGACGTCTACGTGCTCGAAGTGAACCCCCGCGCATCGCGCACGGTGCCCTTCGTCTCCAAGGCGACCGGGCTGCAACTGGCCAAGCTGGCGGCCAGGGTCATGACCGGCCGCAACTTGGCCGAGCAAGGCGTCACGCGCGAAATCATTCCTCCGTATTTCTCGGTCAAGGAAGCCGTATTCCCGTTCGTCAAGTTCCCGGGCGTGGACACCATACTGGGCCCCGAAATGAAATCCACGGGCGAAGTCATGGGCGTGGGCGAAAGCTTCGGCGAAGCCTTCGTCAAGTCGCAGTTGGCGGCCGGGGTGCGGCTGCCGTCGTCGGGCGTGGCGTTCATCAGCGTGCGTGCGCAAGACAAGCCCAGGGCGGTCGAAGTCGCCCGCGGCCTCATCGATCTTGGCTTCACCATCGTCGCCACGCGCGGCACGGCGGCCGCCATCGAGCAGGCCGGCCTGGCCGTGCAGGTGGTCAACAAGGTCACCGAGGGCCGTCCGCACATCGTCGACATGGTCAAGAACAAGGAAATCGCGCTGGTCATCAATACCGTTGAAGAACGGCGCAATGCCATTGCCGATTCGCGCACCATCCGCATCGTGTCGCTGGCCGAGCGCGTTACGTTCTTCACCACCATCGCCGGGGCGCGGGCGGCGGTCGAGGGGCTGCAGTACATCCGCCAGGGCGGCGGCCTCAAGGTGTATCCGCTGCAAGCGCTGCATGAATCGCTGCGGCATTGACCCAGCCTGAATGCGCATGAGCCGCGTGTTCATTACCGGAGCGAGCAGCGGCATAGGCGCCGCGCTCGCTTTGGTTTATGCGCGGCGCGGGGCGCGCCTGGGCCTGGTGGGGCGCAATCCCGACAGGCTCGAGGCATTGCGGGCCGCGTTGCCGGGCACGCACGACATCTATGCGCTGGACGTGCGCGACAGAACTGCCTTGCATTCGGCCGCTCGCGATTTTCTTGAGGGCGGGCCGGTCGATGTGGTGGTGGCCAGCGCCGGCATCAGCGCCGGCACCCTTACCGAAGAACTGGACGATTTTCGTGTGTTCGAGGCCATCATGGCCACCAATCTGAACGCCACGGTCGCGACCTTCGAGCCTTTCGTGGCTTCTATGAAGCAGCAGGGGCGCGGCACCCTGGTGGGCGTATCCAGCGTGGCGGCCGTGCGGGGTTTGCCGGGCGCCGGCGCCTATAGCGCTTCCAAGGCGGCCGTGCGCAATTATTGCGAAAGCCTGCGGGTGGAATTGCGCCCCTCGGGGGTCAAGGTGGTCACGCTTGCACCGGGCTTCGTCCGCACCCCCATGACGGCGCAAAACCCCTACAAAATGCCGTTCCTGATGCCTGTCGAAGCTTTTGCCGAGCAAGCCGTACAGGCCATAGACCGCGGGGTTTCATACAAGGTCATCCCGTGGCAGATGGCCTGGGTGGCCAGGCTGCTGCGCTGCGTGCCGAACCGCGTCTACGATTATTTCGCAGTGCGCCGCAAGCGCAAGCCGCGCGCGCCGTCAGTCTGACTTCATGTCGCCGTCCAGGTAGAACCAGCGGCCGTCTTCGCGCACGAAACGGCTGGCTTCCGTCATGCGCCGCGCCTTGCCGGCTTCGCGCCAGCGGGCGGTGAATTCGACCACGGCGCGATCCGGCCCGGTTTGCTCGCGACGATGCACGGCAAGCCCCAGCCAGCGGGCGCCATGGGGTTGCCCGGGCGGATCCAGATCCAACCGCCGCGGCCGGGTCGACGCATGCCAGCTTGCCAGCAGGTAGGGTTCGTCGCCCAGGGTAAAGGCGGTATAGCGCGAGCGCATCAGCGCTTCGGCGGTGGGGGCCGGCCGCCGGCCGGTCATATAGGGTTCGCAGCAGTCCGCAAAGGAGGCTCCGGCGGGAAGGCCGCCGCAGGGACAGGCGGCGATCGGCGAATTCTTTTTCATGGCGTGAAGTGTACTCGGGGGCGCGGGCGGAATCCGGAATGTGCAATATAAACCTTGCGGCGGGATGTCGCCGACCTTACACTTTCGCCGTCGCCGGCATACTGGAAGCGTGAGCGGTAAAAACCGTCCGGGCTTCCGGCTCCGCCGCCGACACTCTCGATAATCATTGAACAATAAGGCATCGCAATGTCAAATTCCTATTTTCCCCGGTGGCGCCAGGTGCAGGGCGGGGCGCAGGCCGTCGTCGTGCAGCCCGATGAAAGGCTGTCCTGGCCGCAGAACATCGCCATGGGCGCCCAGCACGTCGTGGCTATGTTCGGCTCTACGATTCTCGCTCCGTTGCTCATGGGGTTCGACCCCAATCTCGCCATCCTCATGTCGGGGGTGGGCACCCTGATCTTCTTTGTGTTCGTGGGGGGCCGGGTTCCCAGCTATCTGGGATCCAGCTTCGCGTTCATCGGCGGCGTCATCGCCGTGACGGGGTATGCGGGGGCGGGACCCAATGCCAATATCGGCGTGGCCCTGGGCGCGATCATCGTTTGCGGCCTGGTCTATACGGTAATCGGCTTGCTGGTGTGGCTGGTCAATGTGCGCACGGGAGGCGCGGCGGAATGGATAGACCGCTGGATGCCGCCCGTCGTGACCGGCGCCATCGTCGCCGTCATCGGACTGAACCTGGCGCCCATCGCCGCCAAGGGCGCCATGGGCGGTTCCACCTTCGAGGCCTTGATGGCACTGATGACGGTGTTGTGCGTGGGCGCCATTGCGGTGTATACCCGCGGCACGGTTCAGCGCCTGCTGATCCTGGTGGGGCTGTTGCTGGCCTGCGTGATTTACGCGGTGTTCACCAATGGCCTGGGCCTGGGCAAGCCCATCGATTTCAGCGGCGTAGCCGCCGCGGCCTGGCTGGGCCTGCCGCACTTTACCAGCCCGGTATTCGAAACCCACGCCATCAGCGTCATCGTTCCGGTGGCTATCATCCTGGTAGCCGAGAACCTGGGGCACATCAAGGCGGTCAGCGCCATGACCGGCCGCAATCTCGACGTCTACCTGGGTCGCGCCTTCGTCGGCGATGGCGTGGCGACCATGGTGTCGGGCGCGGTGGGCGGCACGGGCGTCACGACCTACGCCGAGAACATCGGGGTCATGACGGTTACCCGCATCTATTCCACCCTGGTTTTCGTGCTGGCCGCGATCATTGCCATTCTGCTTGGTTTTTCCCCCAAGTTCGGCGCGCTGATCCAGACGATACCCGGGCCGGTGCTGGGCGGCATGTCCATTGTGGTGTTCGGCCTGATCGCCGTGGCCGGGGCGCGCATCTGGGTGGTCAACCAGGTGGATTTCGGCGACAACCGCAACCTGATCGTCGCCGCGGTCACGCTGGTGCTGGGGGCCGGAAACTTCTCGGTGCAGTTCGGGGCGTTCAAGCTCGACGGGATCGGCACGGCCACCTTCGGCGCCATCATCCTGTATGCCCTGTTGCGCATAGGCAGCCGCGGCAAGGCCTGAAAAGCCTGGAAACAAGCCCTATGGGGGCCGGCTCAAAGGCTTTCCCCGCGCGGGTCCCCCCGCTTTATTCCAGGGGGCTTGCAATTTATGCCAACATTGCCGACAATACATCCAGATCCCCGGCATTCATACCGTCGGGGATTTACTTTGAGCCCTGCAAACCGGTTGTAAATAGATAAAAAATCCAACGGTTCCACGGGCTCGCACCCTCCGAAAGGCATTGCGCGCTTTCGCTTAATTAATCACGGGGCGCCCCTTCATGGGGGGCGTCTTTTTACTTTTGATTCAGGAATATTATGTCTGCGATCCCGTTGACAATGAGCGGCGCTGAGCGCTTGCAAAAAGAGTTGCATCGTTTGAAAACCATCGAGCGGCCCGAAATCATCAATGCCATCGCCGAAGCGCGCGCCCAGGGCGATCTCTCCGAGAACGCCGAGTACGACGCCGCCCGCGAACGCCAGGCCTTTGTCGAAGGCCGCATCAAAGAGCTGGAAGGCACGCTTTCCAATGCGCAAATCATCGATCCTTCGGCGCTGGACGTCGAGGGTAAGGCCGTGTTCGGCGCCACGGTCGAAATCGAAGACCTCGAATCCGGCGAACGCGTCACGTATCAAATCGTGGGCGACGTCGAGGCCGACATCCGCTCCAACCGCATTTCCGTCTCCAGCCCGGTGGCGCGCGCCCTTATCGGCAAGTCCGAAGGCGACGTCGTCGAGGTGCAGGCCCCCGCCGGCTTGCGCGAATACGAGGTTCTGAACGTCAGCTATATTTGAATCTGCCGCCTGGTCGATTCGCAAACCAGTCGGACGGCGCGCCAGCCGTGTAAAATACTCCGGGTTTGTTGCGGTATTGCCGCCAACCGGCGCCGGGAAGCGAAGGCAAAAAGAAAAAGCCCACACAATTCGTGTTGGGCTTTAAATGTTTTTAGGATGTTGTCAGCGTTTTGCGCTGCTGCGCCGGGCTCCCGCCCGTAGCGACAGGGCGCTGCCCGCCCGGCGCGGAATACGGTGCGCCGGGGTGTCGGCGGCTTGGGCGCGGCGCGCTTTGGGGGCGGCGTTTTCCAGGCGTTCGGTTTTTTGGGCGGCTCGTTTGGCGATTTCACCCTTGCGGCTAAGGCTGGCGCCGGTGGCAGCCTGTTTCTTGGGCGTGTAGGGCTCTTTGGGCTTGCGTATGGCGCGCGTGGCGTTGTGGGCCTCGGCTTCAGCCTTTGCGGCGGCGGCATCGGGGCGGTAGACAATAAGCGTCTTGCCCAGGTGGTGCACCGGAGCGCACGACAGGGTGTCGCAAATGGTTTGCAGCATGGCTTCGCGTTCATCCCGTTCCGCGCCATTGACCCGTATTTTGATCAATTGGTGGGCGGCAAGGTGGGTTTCGATTTCCTTGAGAACCGGTTCGGTCAGGCCGCGGTCGCCGATTTGCACGACGACGCGCAAAGGATGGGCGCTGGCGCGTAACGCGCTGCGTTCTTGGGAAGTAATTTCTAGTTTGGACATAATGAGATTGTACGGGAATGGCTAAAAAAAAATTCTCAAAAGAATGGATTCAGCAACATATAAACGACCCGTATGTCAAAATGGCGCAACAAAAGGGCTATCGGGCCAGGGCGGCTTTCAAGCTCATTGAAATCCTGGATACCGAAAAACTCATGCGCCGGGGCGATATCGTGGTCGATCTCGGCTCCGCGCCGGGCAGTTGGTCCCAGGTCGCCCGCGAGCGCATGCTGGGGGCCGGCGGGGTCATCGACGGCCGCGTCATTGCGCTCGACCTGCTGCCCATGGAGCCCATCGCCGGCGTCGAGTTCATCCAGGGCGATTTTCGCGAAGAGTCCGTGCTCCAGCAATTGCAACAATTGGTTGGCGAGCAGCAGGTGGACCTTGTAATTTCCGACATGGCCCCCAATCTATCCGGGGTAGGGTCGGCCGATTCCGCGCGCATCCAGCACGTGTGCGACTTGGCGCTCGATTTTTCGTGCCAGCATCTCAAGGCCGAAGGGGCGCTCATCGTCAAGGCGTTTCATGGCAGCGGGTTTTCGCAGATCGTCGAAGCGTTCAAGAAGCATTTCGAACGCGTCGTCGAGCGCAAGCCCAAGGCGTCGCGCGACAAGTCCGCCGAAACCTTTCTGGTCGGGCGCAGGCTGAAACGCCAGGGCTAGGGCCTGCTGCCAGGTCCTGGGCCGAAAAAACGCCCGGTTTGTCCGGAAATGGGCGTAAGCGGCTTGCCGGGGCATTACTTGGGGTTTTCCCAGCATCGTTCTTGCTATCAGGTTAGAATGAATCATTGAAATTGCTTGTATGGCCGCTGTATTGCGGGGCGGTGCTTACAGGTCGTGGTCACAAGCAGGAGATGGCTTTGAACAACTCGTTTTCCAAGGTGGCGGTCTGGATGGTGATCGCTCTCGTACTGTTTACTGTTTTCAAGCAGTTCGACGGGCATGTCGCGTCCACAGACACCGTAACTTATACCCAGTTCATGAACGATGCGCAGGCCGGCCGCATCAACAAGGTCGACATCCAGGGCGATACCCTGTATGTCACCCCCGATTCCGGGCGTTCCTACAGCCTGACTTCGCCCGGCGATCTCTGGATGGTGCCCGAGCTCGTCAAGTACGGCGTGCAGGTTTCCGGCAAGGCGCGCGAAGAGCCGTCCTTCCTGACCAGCCTGTTCGTTTCCTGGTTCCCCATGCTGCTGCTCATCGGCGTATGGATCTTCTTCATGCGGCAAATGCAGGGCGGCGGCAAGGGCGGGGCGTTCAGCTTCGGCAAGTCGCGCGCCCGCATGATGGACGAAAACACCAATAACATCACCTTCGCCGACGTCGCGGGCTGCGACGAGGCCAAGGAAGACGTGCGCGAACTGGTCGATTTCCTGCGCGACCCCACCAAATTCCAGCGCCTGGGAGGCCGCATTCCCCGCGGCGTGCTGCTGGTGGGCTCGCCCGGCACGGGTAAAACCCTGCTGGCCAAGGCCATTGCCGGCGAAGCCAAGGTGCCGTTCTTCAGCATTTCGGGCTCCGATTTCGTCGAAATGTTCGTCGGCGTGGGCGCGGCCCGTGTGCGCGACATGTTCGAAAACGCCAAGAAACAGGCACCCTGCATTATTTTCATCGATGAAATCGATGCCGTGGGCCGCCAGCGCGGCGCCGGCCTGGGCGGCGGCAACGACGAACGCGAACAAACGCTCAACCAGTTGCTGGTTGAAATGGACGGCTTTGAAACCGGCCAGGGCGTATTGGTCATCGCCGCCACCAACCGCCCCGACGTGCTCGACCCGGCGCTGCTGCGCCCCGGCCGTTTCGACCGCCAGGTCGTGGTGTCGCTGCCCGATATCCGCGGCCGCGAGCAAATCCTTAAAGTCCACATGCGCAAGGTGCCTTTGTCGCAAGACGTCGACGCCC
Source organism: uncultured Burkholderiaceae bacterium (assembly GCA_937871985.1). The sequence goes on along the minus strand of CALMPB010000073.1, from coordinate 3,652 downwards.
TCATCCTGGCGCGCGGCACTCCCGGCTTCTCGGGCGCCGACCTGGCCAACCTGGTCAACGAGGCCGCCCTGTTCGCGGCGCGCCGCAACGGCCGCACGGTCGACATGAGCGACTTCGAAAAAGCCAAGGACAAGATCATCATGGGCGCCGAGCGGCGCGCGCTGGTCATGCCCGAGGAAGAACGCAAGAACACGGCCTACCACGAATCGGGCCATGCCCTGGTGGCGCGCAGCCTGCCCAAGACCGACCCGGTTCACAAGGTCACCATCATTCCTCGCGGCCGGGCTCTGGGCGTTACCATGCAGTTGCCCGAAGGCGACCGCTACAGCATGGACAAAGAGCGTCTGCTCAATACCATTGCCGTGCTGTTCGGCGGGCGCATCGCCGAAGAAGTCTTCATGCACCAAATGACCACCGGCGCCTCCAACGACTTCGAGCGCGCCACGGCCATCGCCCGCGACATCGTCACCCGCTACGGCATGACCGACTCCCTGGGGCCGGTGGTGTATGCCGAAAACGAGGGCGAAGTCTTCCTGGGCCGCAGCGTCACCAAGACCACGCATGTGTCCGAGTCCACCATGCAGAAGGTGGACCAGGAAATCCGCGCCATCATCGACCAGCAATACAACGTTGCGCGCGCCATCATCGAGGGCAACCGCGACAAAATGGAAGCCATGGCCGGCGCGCTGCTCGAGTGGGAAACCATCGACGCGGAACAAATCGAAGACATCATGCAGGGCCGCGCACCGCGGCCTCCCAAGAACTTCGATTCTTCGTCGTCCGATACGCCCAACAGCAAGCCGCCCACCGGCGTGTCTCCCGTGGGCGACGGGGGCAGCGCCGCTGCCAAGCCGGTTTAAGGTTACGCCAGAACTGCGTCAATGAGTTCGATCTTGCTTTGCGGGCGCTTCGAGTTGTCGCTTGAGCGCCCGCTGGTCATGGGGATCGTCAACGTCACCCCCGACTCCTTTTCCGATGGCTCCCTGCATTTCGAAACGGATGCGGCCATTGCCCACGCCCGCCAGCTTGTCCAGGAGGGCGCCGACATTCTGGACATCGGCGCGGAGTCCACGCGCCCGGGCGCCGATCCGGTGTCCGTCCAGGAAGAGTTGAACCGCCTTCTCCCCGTCATCGAAGGGCTCCGCGCCAGCGGCGTGCCGATTTCCGTCGACACCTTCAAGCCCGAGGTCATGAGCCGGGTTCTGGATGCGGGAGCGGACATGATCAACGACATCTACGGCTTTCGCCAGCCGGGCGCGCTCGACGCCGTGGCGGACTCCCGCTGCGGCCTGTGCGTCATGCACATGCAGGGCGAGCCGCGCACCATGCAGGCGGCGCCGCATTACGACGACGTCGTGGGCGAAGTCCGGCGTTTCCTGCAGGATCGAGTGGCTGCCATGGCGGAAAAGGGGATAGACCAGGGGCGTATACTGCTGGATCCCGGTTTTGGCTTCGGGAAAACCGCCGGGCAAAATTACTTTTTATTACAGAATTTGCGGCAATTGCGCTTCGATTCCTATCCGTGGCTTGTGGCGCTGTCGCGTAAATCGATGATAGGCCATATTACCGGCCGCCCCGCCGCACAGCGCCTGGGCGGCAGCATTGCCGGCGCGCTGGCGGGAGTGGCCCGGGGGGCGCAAATGCTGCGGGTGCACGATGTCGCTGCAACCGTCGATGCCATCAAGGTGTGGCAAACCATAGAACATGGGGTACATGAATGAGTGAGCGCAAGTATTTTGGCACCGACGGCGTGCGCGGCGAGGTCGGCGGGCCGACCATCAACCCCGAATTCGCCTTGCGGCTCGGCCATGCGGCGGGGCGCGTGTTCGCGCAGCGGCATAACCCCGAGCGGGGCCGCCCCACGGTCATTATCGGCAAAGACACCCGCATTTCGGGCTATATGCTCGAATCCGCACTGGAGGCGGGTTTGTCGGCGGCGGGGGTCGACGTGCTTCTGGCCGGCCCCATCCCGACCCCGGCCGTGGCGTATCTGACCCGCGCGCTGCGGCTGGTGGCAGGCATCGTCATCAGCGCCTCGCACAATCCCTACAACGACAACGGCATCAAGTTCTTTTCCGCCCAGGGCATGAAGCTGCCCGACGAGATCGAAGAGCAGATCGAGGCCGCCATCGACGGGCCCCTGGGCTGCGTCGGCTCCGAAGCGCTGGGGCGCGCGCGCCGCATCGACGACGCCGCCGGGCGGTATATCGAGTTCTGCAAAAGCACCTTCCCCAACGAGCTGGATCTGTCGGGCATGAAAATCGTGGTCGACGCCGCGCATGGCGCGGCCTACCATATCGCGCCTCCGGTGTTCCGCGAGCTGGGCGCCGAGGTGTTCGCCATCGGCTGCCAGCCGGACGGATTCAATATCAACAAAGGCGTGGGCGCCCTGCACCCCGAGCGCCTCATCGAGGAAGTCCGGGCGCAGAACGCCGCCGTCGGCATTGCCCTGGACGGCGACGCGGATCGCCTGCAAATGGTCGATGCGTCCGGCCGCCTGTATAACGGCGATGAGCTGCTGTACGCCATCGTGCGCGATCGCATGGCGCTGGGCCCGGTCCAGGGGGTGGCGGGCACGTTGATGACCAATTTCGGCTTCGAAAAGGAAATGCAGCGCCTGGGCATACCGTTCGAGCGCGCCAAGGTGGGCGACCGCTACGTGCTGGAAGCCATGCAGAAGCATGGCTGGCTGTATGGCGGCGAAAGCTCGGGCCATCTACTGTGTCTCGATTGCCACACGACTGGCGACGGCATCATTGCCGCCCTGCAGGTTCTGACCGGCATGCGCCGCAGCGGCGCGACGCTGGCCGAGCTGGTGGCCGACCTGAAAATGTACCCGCAAAAGATGGTGAACGTGCCGCTCGATCCCAGCGTGGACTGGCAGGCGCACACGGGCCTGCAAGAGGCCGCCCGGCAGGTCGAGCAGCGGCTGCTGGGGCGGGGCAGGGTCTTGATCCGGGCCTCGGGCACCGAGCCCAAATTGCGCCTCATGGTCGAGGCCGAAGACGTTGCGCTGGCCGAGCAGGGTGTGCGCGAACTGGTTGCGGTTAATTTAACAAAGCGGTAACTTAGATAACGAATACTTGAAACATTTAGCGGGCATAATTGCAGAATGTTTGTGGAGTCTTGTTTATGCTAGAACTAGCGCGCGTACAACCTGATGCCGAGAACTCGGCCGCTTGGGCCAATCCTTCGGGGGGCGGGCTTGTCATGGGGCTTGCCCGCACCAACGAAGAGCTCGAGGCGATTCAGCGTTTGCGTTACAAGGTGTTCACCGAAGAAATGAACGCCGTGTTCCCCGACGCGGTCGACGGGCTGGACTCCGACCGCTTCGACCCCTGGTGCGAGCACGTCATGGTCAAGGAGTACGACTCCGGCCGGGTGGTGGGCACCTATCGCTTGCTGACGCCGGCCAATGCCGTGAAGGCGGGCGGTTATTACTCCGAATCCGAATTCGATATCTCCGCCCTGGATTCCATCCGCGAACGCATGGCCGAAGTCGGGCGTTCCTGCATTCATGCCGACTACCGCAATGGGTCGGTCATCATGCTGCTGTGGTCGGGCATTGCCGCGCTGATGCAGCAGGTGGGGTTCCAGTACGTGCTGGGCTGCGCCAGCGTCAGCCTGCGCGACGACGGCGTCACCGCCGCCG
>CALMPB010000072.1 GCA_937871985.1 uncultured Burkholderiaceae bacterium | reverse complement strand
GCGCCGCTTTTTTGCCTCGCGATGCAAAGCCGCAGGCGGCGGAAAAAAGTGGCGCTCCACCATTGCGGGAAGGCGAGCGGCCACGGGTAGACCAGCCATTGGAGAGGCCGTTTGGGCAGCGCCGGGCTAGGAATAGCAGAGGAGACATGGCGATCGTGGCGCACACGGGCGGAACGAGAAGGTCAGTGGCACCCATCATTCCCGCGAAGATGCTACGCCGGTGCAATGACGAATCGCGACGACAAGCAGGACGAGCCAGACCCTCGCGAGGGCCTAGCGGAGGAAGGGTTGCTTTCGCCCCTGATCGAGGACTGGCGGGCGATCTACATCGAGAACTATGCGCCTTGGTTCGATCTGGCGCGCGACGTCAATCGTTACGCCACCTGGCTCTTCCAGGAACATCAGGATGCCGGCAATGGCGGGCCAGCCAACGCACAGGCCCCAACGGCGGTGCGCATGTATGGGCGCGCGATGAACGCGTTCGCGGCTTCTGTCATGCTAGCCGAGCGCGCCATGGCGATTGAAGCGGCGGGTGCGGTGCGCGCGATCTACGAAGTGGGATTCTGGCTGAGCCTGCTCGCCACCGATCCGTTCAAGGCGCTCGAAGCGCTGGAGATCGACGAGCACGACAACGCGATCCAGCGGGAGGCGCTGCTGCGCGAAGAGCATTCTACAGACGCCGCTGTTGTCGCAGCATCGCTGAAGCGCGAAACGCATCATGTCGCGAAGCTGGCTAAGCGGAAGAGCCTCAGCGTCAAAAAGATCGCCAAGACCATGCCGAAACGGTCGGGCTATCTCGAATATCGCTTGGTGAGCGCATTCTACGGCCATCTGTCTAGCAGCAGCCTCGACGGCTTGAAGAAGAGGAATGGCAAGGGAGGCGTGACCAATATTCTGGGTCCGTTCGAAACAGAGATCCCCAAGGCATTGTCTTTCGCGCTCGACGCGATGCTCCGCTGTACCCGCTATTTCGAGGTCATGATGAAAGAAGGCCGGCAGCCCGATCGCTTGGAGAAGGCTCACCGCACGTTGCTGGACCTTCAGGCTGCACCCTGATCGAAAAGCGGCCGCGCCCACCGGGGCGCGGCCGCGATTTTTGGCCGGCGACAAAAGGAAGGCCGGGACCGCTCACGCGACCCCGGCCCGATGCCGCTATTCAGCGGCGACCGCATAGGACGCTTCGCCGTCCTGCGCTCCGGTATCGGGGGCCTCCGCTTCGGACGGCTGCTCCACGGTCCCGTTATTCTCGGCTTCGACGGGTGCGGGCTGCTCCGCCTCCGGCTCGGGGGTTCGCAAGATCGCGGGAAGCCAGCCGGTCCCGGCCAGAAGCTGCTCGGCCGCCTGCGCCATGTCCGGCTTCTTCATGTCGGCGATACGGCAGGCGGCATCCTCGGACACTCCTTCGGTCACGGCCTCCACGATATGTGCCTTGGTGACGCGGCCAAGGTAGCTGTCCACCGTGGGGGTCCAGTCCTTCGTCACGTCCAGCGCCAACGCGGTCGCCAGACGGTCCGCCGTTTGCAGTGACCGGGGCTTGCGATCCCACGGCAGACGCAGCGCGTTGACGGTGCGGGCCGCGCAATGCGCCAGCAGCGCAATCCGCTTCTCGTCCGTCAGCGAGACGATGAAGGCCCACAGGTCCGCCACGTCGCGCGGTATCCGCTCCGCCCATGCTTCATGCTGTTCACTTGCGCGCGCCGCCAGAGGTGTATCCTCGATCCCGTCCGCATGGCTTCCCAAAGGGGTCACGGTCGGACGAACCTCAAGGCAACCGGCCTCGGCATAGCTGTAGAACAGTTGCGCGGTCAGCGTATGGGTCAATGCGATCAACGCCGTATCGGGTTGCTCGGCCAGCGCCACGCGGAGCGCAAGCGTCCGATGCGCGGAAAGGTCGCGGGTGAGGCTGTCGGAAATCGGCTTACCCGATTCCTCGTCCTCCTCCTCGATCTCCTGCACGTCCTCGTCCTGCTCATCCTCCACGACTTGCCGGTCGGTCGCATCGGCTTCGGCTTCCGGCTTCGGGTCCGCCAGCGCATCGTCCTCGGCTCGGACGAAACCGCGCTCGATCCTGACCGTGCCGTCATGGTGAAGTACAACGAACGCGCCGCCATGCGCGATCACGTTGGCGTCGTAGGCATACCGCTTGGCTGAAATGGCGTCGATCTCATCGGACACCACCTCCAGCTTAGCCGCCACCTCCTCGGGCATCTCGTCATAGGACGAATAGCCCTCGGCCAGTTCGTCATGCTCGGTGGACAGCGCTTCAAGCCGCGCCTCGTCCGCGTCGGACAGAGGAACGGTCTGCGGATAGAAGCGCCGCATCCCGTGGGCGTGGGGATAGTCGATATGCGCCTCGGCCCATTTCCAGCCCTCGGCCTGAACCTCGCCCGCGATCTCGCGCAGTTTCTCGGCGGCGAGCATGTCGAGCAAGCCCGCATCCTCGAAGAACCCGCCCTGGTCCTCGCTGAACAGGTCACGGATAATGTTACCGCCCGCCTCGATATAGGCGTCGGCTCCGACGAACACCGCGCGGCGGTCATCGGCAGGCACGTTGGCAGCGGTCATGTCGCGCCGGATGATCCACGGCTCGCGATTGTGATGCAGCCCCTCGAACACCTGCTCCTGCCGGGCATGGTCCTCGGTGATCGCGAAGGCCATAAGCTGGTCCAGCGTCAGACCGTCCTCGCGATAGATCTGCAACAGCCTCGGGCTGACAGCGCCCAAGCGAAGCCGCTGCTTCACCACGCCCGCCGACACGCCGAACCGCGCGCCGATCTCCTGCGCGCCCCAACCCTTGTCGTTGGAAAGCTCCGCAAACCGCTCGAACTGGTCGGCGGGGTGCATGGGCGTCCGGGTCACGTTCTCGTCCAGACTGATCTCGGCAGGATCGTTCGCCGTATCCAGCCAGCAGCGCACAGGCTCGGACTTCCTGATCTGCTTGCGCTTCGCGCGCAGCAGCATCGCCAGCCTGCGGCCCTCGCCAGCGGTGACGAGGTAATAGCCGGTCGGCGTGCCGTCCTCCTTGACCTCGGGTTCGACGACAAGGTTCTGGATCAGCCCCTTGTGCTGGATCGAAGCGGCCAGCGCCTCGATAGCGGCTTCCCCATGCGGCACCTTGCGGGCATTGCGCGGGGACTTTTTGAGCTTGGCGAGCGGCACGAAAATCTCGACGCCCGACACAGGCTCGGCGGCTACGGTTTCGGTAACAGCGTTCATCACACTTCTCCTTCAAAACCACACGCACCCCGGAATGGGGTGGGCGGCGAAAGAGCGACCGGCAGGCCCGCCGACGGAGCCGGGCAGCATCCGTAAGGACCGGAACGCAGAGGAGGTAAGCGCGGCACGCGCGTTGCGGCCCGGCGCGGCGGGCCTAAAGGGAAGCGACGCCCACCCCATCGAGGCAGTGCAACGACCAAAAATGCGATCGGGCCGGCGCAGCCCTGGCCCGATCTCCGCAGCATGGGAAAGACACAAATCCGCCTCCGCGGATTTACGGTTCGGCGTGGACACGCCGAGCGGGGCGTTGCGGGGCAGGCTGTGCAAAAACTCATTCGTCTAATCCGCCGCCGCCAGCACCGCGACGCGCGCCTCACCCCGCTGGCGTCAGTCGCTCGGCACCGAAGGCATTTACTGCATGGAGGATGTTGAAGGCGACAATCGAGAGAGCCGCTTCGGCCTTTACCGCTCTGAGACCTCGCGTGAGGAACCTTCCGCCGCCGGACATCCGTTTAATCGTGCCGAAGGGGTGCTCTACAGTACATCGGCGGGTCACCATCAAGCTCGGATCCGCGTAGATTCTGGCCTCCATACGATCCAGCGCCGCCTGGTCGAACAACCGATGGATGGTCCGTTGGGCGCCGGACGTGCATCGGCTCTTCAGCCGACAGTCTTTGCATGCAGACGTTCTATATCGGATCGCACGGTTGCGGGTATGTTTGCCGGATGGTCTCAACGTCTTGCCGGCGGGGCACCGGATTGTGTCGGTCTCCTCATCATACACGAACTGCGCTGGCCGGAAAAAATCGGTGCTCATGGCACCGCGTTTGATCGGCGCCGCGACCTCAATATGGTCGCGCTCGCATTGCGCGACCGCCTGGGCGTTGGAGTAACCGCCGTCGGCCAGGACTTTGAGCTCGTCAACCTCAAGCACCTCCATCGTCGCCATTGACATTGGATGCAGGAGCTGGCTGTCGTTTGCCTCGTTGGTCACGTCGTGATGTATGATCAGGCCGCTATCTACATCGACCACGCTTTGCATGTTGTAGCAGGGTGTCTTGGGAGAACGTCCATAGCCCATCGGCCGCGCGTCGGACTCGCCAAAGACCAAAGCCGTCTCGTCGCGATCCTTCAGGATGTCCTGCCGGCGCACGAGCCTGTCCTTGCGGCGCCCGAGGGTCTCGATCGCAGTGGTGAACGCCTCCCGATGTTTGGGCTGATCGTCGAACCCCTGGTCCACTGCCTCATCTATGATGTCGAGCCGCTCAAGGTAGTAGGCGATCTCCTTTTCGGTGTGCGCAACGTCACGGGCAAGCCGGTCGGCGCCAGCGATGTTCTTTGAGCTCGCGACCGCGCGCATCTTCGTCCCGTCCAGCGCGACCAATCGACCGCTGATCAAGCCGGTTTCGCGGCAGAACTGGATGAATGCAGCGCTGGCGCCGACAATGGCTTCCGGATTGTCATGACGAAAGGAGGCGATCGTTCGGTAATCGGGGGCAAGCCGGCGCATTAGCCAAAGCGCTTCGAGGTCGCGGACACACGCTCGTTCCAATTGGCGTGAGGACCGAACCTGGTTGAGATAGCCCCAGATGTACAGCCGGAGCATATCGCCTGGATGGTATCCAGGGCGGCCGGTGACCGCAGCGATAGCGCGACCGAAGCCAAGCTCAGCCAAGTTCAAGCTGGTAACAAAAGCATCGACGACTCGGACCAATGCGTCCGGGGAAACATAGTCATCAACACAAGGAGGAAGCAGGCTGACCTGATCTCGCGCGAGTCCCTCAATAAAACTCATGCACACCCCGGCGCGGAAGATGGGAAGATAATTGGATTCTACACTGACAGGTTCATGAGTAAAAGCTTGTTATTGGCTTTGAACATCTGCGCCAGGTGGCGTAATAACTCATTACAGATGTTGCGGGCTTCCGAGAAGGATCAGGTCAGAAGCGCCGGGTTCTCCGTTACGTCGAAGCAGTGGCCGCTTGCGCGTCGAGCTGCCACCCGTAGCTTTTGGAATCCGGTACGAGATCGGCGATGGTGAACTGATCGAGGTGTCGCGCGAAAGCTTCCAGCGCGCCTGCCAAGGCATGGCGCAAGCCGCATGCGGGCGTCACGACGCAGCTGTTGGTCGCCGCGTCGAAGCATTCGACGAATGTCCCGGTGTCTTCCATGATGCGCATGATCGAACCGACGTTCAGGGCATTGGCGGGCCGCGTGAGCTTGAGGCCCCCGCTCCGGCCCCGCACACCCTCGACAAATCCCTCCGCGGCCAGTCGCTGCGCCACTTTCATCAGATGGTTCTTCGAGATGCCATATGCGTGTGCGATCTCGGCGATCGAATGGTGGCCGTCCTTCACGGCCAGGAACATCAATGTGCGAAGGGCATAGTCGGTCTGGACGGACAATCTCATAAAAGATGCATATCATATATTGGTTTTATCCGCCAAGGCGCGTAAACCATGCATAGGAAATTCATCTTAATCGAGTCGAGGCAGGCAATGACGTCGAACCATGCCGAGCAGGCGCGGGCGCGCAAGATGGCGGATGCGCTCGCCTGCGGGATCGATGATGCTTTCATCTCGCGGCTCGTGGAGAGGTTCTACGACACCGTCCGGCAGGACGACATGCTCGGTCCGATCTTTGCTGAACGCATCGGCGACTGGCCGCATCATTTGACGCGGATGAAGGATTTCTGGGCCTCGATCATGCTCGAATCCGGTCGGTTCAGCGGCAATCCGATGCGCAAGCATATCGCGATCGGCGAGCTTGATGAGGCGCATTTCGCGCGCTGGCAGTCGCTTTGGGACCAGACGCTTGACCGTATCGCGCCGAACGCAGCGGTCGCGGACCGGTTTGGCGAAGCGGCGCAACGCATTGGCGAGAGCTTGCTGACCGGCATCAAGATCGACCGGGGCGGTCTGGCCGCCATTTCCGCGAGGGCCGCGTCGTGACACCGGTCCCCTACGGCGCATCGCCGATCTTCGATGAGCAAAGCCTACCCGACGCGCTGCGCAACGATCATCGCACCAAAGCAGGCACCTGGGGCCTCCTGCGGATGCTGGAGGGCGAAGTGCGGCTCGTTTTCGTCGATCCGCCGAGCGAGCAGCTCGTGACGCCCGACAGGCCCGCGATCATCCCGCCGCAAGCAACCCATCATGTCGTTCCGCTCGGCCCCATGACGATGCAGGTCGAGTTCTACCGGGAACGCCCAGAGCTTGTCGAAGACGCGGACCGTGGATGACTTCGCCCTTGCTCGCACGGTGCATGTCATCGCGGTCCTGTTCTGGATAGGCGGCGTCGGTTTCGTCACCTGGGTGCTGATGCCGACGCTTAAGGCAACGGAACTGCCGCAGGATCGCTTGCGCCGTTTTCAGCAGATGGAGGCGCGCTTTGCCTGGCAGGCACGCGTGTGGGTTCTACTTGCCGGCGCAAGTGGCCTGTGGCTGGTGGCGCGCGCCGATCTGTGGAGCCGCTTCCTCGACGGCCGGTTCTGGTGGATGCACCTGATGGTCGCGCTCTGGACCGTGTTTGCGCTGATGTTGTTCGTCATCGAGCCGCTGCATCTCCATCGCCGCCTCGGCAATACACAGTCACCAGAGGCAGATTTCGCTCGAATGATCCGGCTGCATCAGTTATTACTTGCAGTCAGCATCATAACAATTTTGGGCGCGGTAGGCGGTAGTCACGGACTATTCTGAACAGAGGGGGTTTGGGGCATGAAGAGCTATCAAACGACATTCAGCATCAAAAGGCTGTGGATCATCCTGTCGGTCGGCATGGTGGTCATGTTCGGAATCCTACTGTTGCTCGGGCAGCAGATCTACCAGCAGGCGCCGCCCATTCCCGAAGCAGTGAAGTCCCAAAGCGGCGAGACATTGTTCACGCGCGCGGACATCGAGACCGGCCAGAATATCTGGCAGTCGATCGGCGGCATGGAGCAGGGCTCGATCTGGGGCCATGGCAGCTATCTGGCGCCCGACTGGAGCGCCGACTGGCTGCACCGCGAGGCGGAGGCACTGCTCGCCCTATCGGCCACTCCGCTCCCCGCGGGCGTGTCCCCCACGCAGGCGGAAGCGATGCGAAAGGCCGCGCTGCAAGAGGAAATGCGCAGGAACAGCTATGACCCCGCGTCCGGCGCTATCACGGTCAGCGACACCCGCGCGCGCGCAATTCGGCAGGTGCAGCAGCATTTCGTCAGCCTGTACGATGGCGGCGATCCTGCCTCGCTTAAGCTCCGCCGCGACTATGCCTTCCCGGTCTATGGCGAGCTGTCGGCCGCGGAAGCCCGGCAGCTTACCGCCTTCTATTTCTGGACGGCCTGGGGGGCGACCACCGATCGTCCGGGCCAGAACATCACTTATACCAGCAACTGGCCGCACGAACCCCTGGTGGGCAATAGCCCAACCACCGGCACTCTGTTGTGGAGCCTTGCTTCGGTCATCCTGCTGCTTGCAGCGGCAGGCGCACTCATCGCCTATTACGCCAAGCAGTTCGACGTCTGGCGCGGCGACATCCTGCCCGAGGGCGGCATGGCGACCTCTGATCTTCTGGGACAGGCCGTAATCACACCGTCGATGCGGGCTACCGCGAAATATTTCTGGGTCGTCTGCGCGTTGTTCGTGGGGCAGGTGCTGCTGGGCATTGTCACCGCTCATTATGCGGTCGAGGGACAAGGGCTCTATGGCCTGCCTTTTGCAGAATATCTTCCCTACACGATCACCCGCACATGGCACACGCAACTCGCGGTGCTGTGGATCGCCACGGCATGGCTGGCGACCGGGCTCTATGTCGCGCCGATGCTCGGGGGACGCGACCCCAAGTTCCAGCGGCTCGGCGTCAATTTCCTGTTCGTTAGCCTGCTGGTCATCGTCATCGGCTCCTTTGCCGGGCAATGGGCGGCCGTCCACCGCTTCTTCACCAGTCTGACGGCGAATTTCTGGTTCGGGCATCAGGGCTATGAATATGTCGATCTCGGCCGCTTCTGGCAGATCTACCTCCTGATTGGCCTGTTCCTCTGGGTGGCGCTGGTAGTGCGCGCGCTCTGGCCCGTGCTGCGACGGGAGGGCGGAAAGTCCCTCATCTATCTCGTGCTGGTGTCAGCGCTCGCCATCGGGCTGCTCTACGGCGCGGGGCTGATGTGGGGCCAGCATACGAACATCGCCATCATGGAATATTGGCGCTGGTGGGTGGTGCATTTGTGGGTCGAGGGCATTTTCGAAGTCTTCGCCACGGCCATCATCTCGCTGCTGTTCGTCCAGATGGGCATCCTGCGAACCTCCACCGCCACCGTGATGGTGTTGTTCGCAACGATCATCTTCCTGTTCGGCGGGGTGCTCGGGACCTTCCATCACCTGTATTTCAGCGGGACGCCGACGTCGGTGATCGCGGTCGGCGCGATGATTTCGGCGTTGGAAGTGGTGCCGCTGCTGGTGGTCGGCTTCGAAGCCTATACGCGGCACAAGGTCGAGCATGAAGCCGAGTGGGAACGGATTTACCACTGGCCGTTCATGTTTTTCGCCGCCGTCCTGTTCTGGAATCTGGTCGGCGCCGGCCTGTTCGGCTTCCTCATCAACCCACCGATCGCGCTCTATTACATGCAGGGGTTGAACACGACGGCGAACCATGGCCACGCCGCGCTGTTCGGCGTCTATGGCATGCTCGGCCTGGGGCTCACGCTCTATTGCATGCGTGGATTGACCGACGTCACGCGATGGAACCTGAAATGGATCAGGATCTCCTTCTGGTCGCTCAATATCGGCCTTGGAATGATGACCTTCCTGTCGCTGCTCCCGCAGGGCATCCTGCAAACTTATGCCAGCATCGAGCACGGCTATGCCTATGCGCGCTCAGCGGAGTTCATCCATAGCCCGATCATGCAGGCGCTGGTCTGGGCAAGGGTGCCCGGCGATGTCGTGTTCGCATTCGGCGTCTTCGCGTTCGCATGGTTCATGGTCCAGGCGTTCATGCACGGCAGGAAGCCGACTCCAGAAACGGTGGCCATTCCAAAGCCGGCGCTTTAGATTCGCCACTCCGCTTCCCGGCTGCACCCCGGTTTTCAACAGACGGCCGGCTAATTTCGGGCGTTGGTCGCTCTCGGCCAACGCCATTTGCCCGTGAAACGGCTTCAGGATCGCCGGACAGGCTTGCCCGCTCCGTGGGTTTTAGCACAGCCTGGGGGTATCCCCGCAGAGGGGGTAGCGGGAGACCCAGGGGCTTCCGCTCAGGGGGAGGCTTCCCCCCAGCTATTTCTTTTCCCAATCCGACCGGGACAGTATGGCGAAGCATGACCGCCACCCCGAAACCCAAGGGAAAGACTCCCAAGCGTCCTGATCCGATGGGCGACCTTGTTGCGAACGCGATCGACTTCCTGACGCTTGCGACCGAGGAGTTCGAGGGACGGCCGAAGCACTCGATCATCGCGTTTCATTCGGCCGTTGAACTGGTGCTCAAAGCTCGGCTGATGCACGAGCATTGGAGCCTGGTCGTTGGGAAAAACCCGGACCTGTCGAGCTTCCAGACCGGCGATTTCGTGTCGGTGACATTCGAGGAAGCCTGCCAGCGTCTCGCCAAGGTCGTCGGCAGCGCCTTGCCGGATCAGACGCGGCGCTGGTTCGATGAAATCCGCAAGCACCGCAACAAGCTGGTGCATTTCTTCCAGGACATCGACACGCCGGCTGTGCGCGAACAAATCGCGCGGGAGCAACTCAGTGCCTGGCATGGTCTGGTCGGCCTATTGCGGGTGCAATGGCGCGACGTCTTCGCGCGGTTCGACATCGACATTGACGCGCTCGATCGCCGCTTCGCCAAGCACAGACTGTACCTGCACACCCGGTTCGACAGCCTGTCCGACGAACTGAAGGCGTTGAAGGCGGCAGGCAAGACGATCGAAACCTGCCGATCATGTGGCTTCGACGCGGCCGAAACCCAAGAGCTGGTGGGCGAGCTGCGACAAGCCAAGTGCCATGTCTGCCGGATCGCGCCGCGCTGGCTGACGGTGGAATGTCCGAATTGCGAGAAGCCGATGCAGGTCGAAGGCGACGACGGCGCCACCTGCGAGGCATGTCAGACGGGATATGACCAAGACGAACTCAGCGACCTGATCGACGAAGATCCGGTCACGACGGACAATTATTTCGACCACGCGACACCGGCGCATTGCTCGTCATGTGATGGCTATCAGACGGTGGTTTCCTACCGGGACCATTATCTCTGCGTGTCGTGCCTGGAGCTGACCGACGGCCTTGGAGCCTGCGGCTGGTGCGGCGAAAGCAACAACGGCGACATGGAAGACAGCGAGTGGAAGGGCTGCAACTTCTGCGATGGCCGGAAAGGCTGGGACCGTGACTGAGGCGAGCAAGGATATATCGCTGCCGGCGCGCGCCGAACCGCTACTACTGCCCTGGCCGTCGCCGGGTATACCCGGCGGCTTCCTCCAGTTCGATACCGCCGATCAATGGCGGGCGTTCATCTCTGGTCTCGGCCTCAATCCGCTCATCCCACAGATCGTTCGCGCCAAATATGCGCGGGCGCAGAAGCTCTACCTATTGGGCTGGATCGACCTCGATCTTGTGAAAGCTGGCGAGCTGGTGGCGCTGACAGCCTTGGAGCTGGCGCTGAATGATCGCTACGGGGGCGAGGTGAAGCCGATCCCCAGGAAGCGGGTTGATCCCTCGACGCCGGGAGCGCTGATGGCGCCGCCGCCGCGACGTTCGTTCAATGCGCTGCTCAAGCATATGGTGGCGAAGGATGGGCTGACCGACGACCAACTTCCCATGATCGTCCGGTGCGGCGGCACGGCCATCGGCCAATTGACCGGCGCCACGAAGCCCACCCTCGCCGACCGTCGCAATGTCCTGGCGCATGGCGATCCGTTCGACGGCTTGCCCACGGGCGGGCTTCTGGAGCTTGTGCGCGACCTGATCGGATTCGCTTACCGCCGCTATCTGGCGGAGGCGGCTGGCCAACCTTGACAAAGTAATGCGATTTCCTTACATTTTGCAGGCAGAGGAGATGAACCATGCCCGCGTTGCTCGAAGAAATCAGCACCATCACCGCCAAGGGCCAGACGACGATTCCCAAGTCCGTCCGCCAGGCGCTCGGCGTCGATTATGGCGGTAAGATCGCCTTTCGCGTCGATGAGCATGGCGTGTCGGTGCATCGCGCCGATGCCGAGCATGACGATCCGGCGATCGACAGCTTTCTGACGTTTCTGGCCGAGGACATCAAACGCCGGCCCGAGGCGCTGACCGCGCTCTCCCCCGCGCTCGCCGAACGCATCGCGGCGCTGACCGAGGGCGTCAAGGTTGATCTCGATGCGCCGATCGACGGCGATGTCGATCTTTGATGATGGTCGTCAACGGGTGGCAGCTCATTGCCCACCCTCTGTTTCTCGATCAATTCGAGAAGCTGGGGGCGGTCGTCACGCGCCTGCGGGAGAAAGACCCGCGCGGCTGGCGCAAATCGGCCAATGCGAAGCTGCTGGCGGCGCTGCGCCAGCTCGTATTCGAGACCATCCCGCAAGATCCCACGCGCCCGGAATATCGGCAGGGCGGCACGCTGGGAGACGACCGCAAGCACTGGTTCCGGGCAAAGTTCGGCGGCGGCCGGTTCCGGCTGTTCTTCCGCTACAGCACCAGCGCGAAGGTTATCGTCTTCGCTTGGGTGAACGACGAGAACACGCTGCGCACCTATGGATCGAAATCGGACGCCTATGCGGTGTTCCGCAAGATGCTCGACAAGGGCAATCCGCCCGACGATTGGGCGGCGTTGCTGGCGGCCGCGAGCGAGTCGGAAGCACGGGAGCGTTTGGGGATGGCTTCGCCCGACCCGCCGTGAGCCCCTATCTGCACTACGCCGTGTTTCGCCATTTGCGCCGTGCCCGGCCGCGCGGCAGCGTCGGGGCATGGTACTGCCTCGCAAACGTCGTCCCCGCCGCGCACCCCGCGGTTGGTCGGAAGGTCTCGAAGACCTGCACGATTATATGCGCGCGCCGCCGCAGCGAGCCGCGCCCTGCGCGCGCGTCGTCAAGGATAGCGGGCCGATCGTCGTCACGGACGACTGGCCCGAGCGGGTTCCGATTGGCGACGCCGAGCTGCGCGCGATCGAAGGCCATTTGCGCAAGGAACTGGACGACCTGTTCGGACCCTTGCCGTGAAATAAGGAGGATTATGCCATGACCGATGCCGCCGCCCTGCGCGTCGAGGATACCCCGCCGGTCATGGCGACGGCCCGCGCCGCGCTCTATCTGCGTGTCTCGACCGGCCGCCAGGCCGAGAGCGACCTGTCCATCCCCGATCAGCGCCGCCAGATCGAAGGCTATTGCCTGTCGCGCGGCTGGGAGGTCGCGGCCGAGTTCGTCGAGCCGGGCAACACCGCGACGGACGATCGTCGCCCCGCCTTCCAGGCGATGATCGACGCGGCGATGCAGAAGCCGTCGCCGTTCAACGTGATCCTCGTCCACAGCTTCTCGCGCTTCTTCCGCGATCAGTTCCAGTTCGAGTTCTACGTCCGCAAGCTGGCGAAGAACGGCGTTCGGCTGATCTCGATCACGCAGGATTTGGGCGACGATCCGATGAGTGTGATGATGCGCCAGATCATGACGCTGTTCGACGAGTATCAGTCGAAGGAGAATGGCAAGCATACGCTGCGCGCCATGAACGAGAATGCGCGTCAGGGCTTCTGGAACGGCGCGCGGGCGCCGATCGGTTATCGGATCGTCGAGGCCGGGCAACGCGGCGCGAAGCTTAAGAAGAAGCTGGAGATCGACCCGATCCAGGCCGAAACGGTGCGGCGAATCTACCGCATGGCCCTGAATGGCGTCGATGATCGGGGGCCGATGGGGCTCAAGGCCATCGCAACCTGGCTCAACGAGAACAACATCCGCACCCGCGACGGCGGGCGATGGGGTCTCGGCGCGGTGCATCAGGTGCTGACCCGCACGACCTATATCGGCCAGCACCGCTTTAACACGCGCGATCACAAGACCAGGACGTCGAAGCCCGAAAGCGAGCACGCCGTCATGGAGGTGCCGGCGATCCTCACCGAGGCGGAGTTCGAGGCTGTCCAGCGGTCGCTCAAGGCGCGCAGCCCCAAGATGATGCCGCCGATGGCGGTGGGCGGCCCGACGCTGCTGACGGGCATCTGCTTCTGTGCCTGCTGCGGTGGGGCGATGACCCTGCGCACAGGCACAAGCCGCGTCGGCCGTGAATATCGCTATTACACTTGTTCGACCAAGGCCCGGCAGGGTGCCAAGGGCTGCCCCGGCATCACCGTGCCGATGGATCGGCTGAATGAAGCCGTGATCGGCCATCTCGAATGGCGGCTACTCGATCCGAAGCGGCTTGAAGACTTGATGGATCAAATTCTCGAACGTCGGGATCAATGGGCCAGCGAACGCCGGCTTCATGCCGCCGAGCTTGAGCGCCGGGCGACCGAGGCGGACGCCAAGCTCAGCCGACTCTATGAGGCGATCGAGAATGGTGTGATCGATGTAAGCGACCCTTCGCTCAAGAATCGGATCGCCGAGCTGACTGCCACGCGCGACCAGGCCAGGGGCGATTCCGAGCGGGCCGTAGCGCATGTCGAGAAGATTGGCCCTGCGATCACGGCCGAGAGCCTGCGGGCCTTCGCGCTGGCGGCGCGCAGGAAGTTGCGCAACGACGACGGCTCATTCGCGCGCGATCATGTGCGGGCTGTCGCCCAGCGGGTCGAGGTGGTGAGCAAGACGGAGGTTCGCATCCGCGGCTTACGGAGCGAGCTGCTCCGCACCCTCACCGCCGCCTCTGGCGTAGAGGCGGCGGTGCTAGGCGTTCGTAGCTTTGAACCGAAATGGCGCGCCCGGCAGGATTCGAACCTGCGACCCCAAGCTTAGAAGGCTCGTGCTCTATCCAACTGAGCTACGGGCGCGTGCGGATGCGCCTAGCGCGGATTGCGGGCCAGCGAAACTGGTTGCATCATGTCGTTATGAACGGGGGCGAAAACGAACCGCTGCGGGCGGTGGACGCGCAGGCGGTGAGCGGCGGGCATTTCCACTATTTCGATTTCGTGATGGCGGCGTTCGTCACGATCTTGCTGCTGTCGAACGTGATCGGCGCGGGCAAGCGCGCGGTGATCGATCTGCCGTGGATCGGGCCGTGGCCGTTCGGCGCGGGCATCCTGTTCTTTCCGGTGAGCTATGTGCTCGGCGACGTGCTGACCGAGGTCTATGGCTATGCCCGCGCGCGGCGTTGCATCTGGGCCGGGTTCGGCGCGATGCTGTTCATGGTCTTCATGTCGTGGGTGGTGGTGAAATTGCCCCCCGATGTCGGCTGGACCGGGCAGGCCGCCTATGAGAGCGTGTTCGGGCAGGTGCCGCGGATCGTCGCCGCGTCGATCTGCGCCTTCTGGGCGGGAGAATTCGCCAACAGCTTCGTCCTCGCCAAGATGAAGATCTGGACCGAGGGCAAGCACCTCTGGACCCGCACGATCGGCAGCACGGTGGTGGGGCAGGGGGTCGACAGCCTGATCTTCTACCCGCTCGCTTTCTTCGGTGCGCCCGACTGGCCGGTGCAGGCGATGCTGATGGTGATGCTGAGCCAGTTCGTGCTCAAGGTATCGTGGGAGGTGCTGCTGACCCCGTTCACTTATGCGGTGGTCGGCTTCCTCAAGCGACGCGAGGGGGTCGATGTGTTCGACCGCCATACCGATTTCACGCCGTTCCGGGCGAAGGTTTGAACTTTAGCCTCGATCCGTTCGGGCTGAGCTTGTCGAAGCCCTGCCCTTTCTTCCGATGAAGAAGGGCAGCCCTTCGACAAGCTCAGGGCGAACGGTTGAGAGGGCAGCCTGAAAAACGGGCCGGGTCGTCCCCGGCCCGCATCCGTTCAGTCGATCAGTTCGAGCGCGACCGCGGTCGCTTCGCCGCCGCCGATGCACAGCGAGGCGACGCCCTTCTTGCCGCCGCGGTTCTGCAGCGCCGCGATCAGCGTGGCGATGATCCGCGCGCCCGAGGCGCCGATCGGGTGGCCCAGCGCGGTCGCGCCGCCGTTGACGTTGACCTTGGCGTGATCGATTCCGAGATCGTGCATCGCGATCATCGAGACGCAGGCGAACGCCTCGTTGACCTCGAACAGATCGACCTCGCTCGCCTTCCACCCGGCCTTTGCCAGCGCCTTTTCGATCGCATTGACCGGGGCGGTGGTGAAGCGCGCGGGGGCGTGGGCATGTGCCGCGGTGGCGATGATCCGCGCGACGGGCTTCAATCCCTTCGCCGCGGCGACGCTCTCGCGCGTCATCACCAGCGCGGCGGCGCCGTCGGAGATCGACGAGGCGTTGGCGGCGGTGATCGTGCCGTCCTTGACGAAGGCGGGCTTGAGAGTGGGGATCTTGCTTGCGTCGCCCTTCAGCGGCTGCTCGTCCTTGTCGATCGTCTCGACGCCCTTGCGCCCCTTCACCTCGACCGCGACGATCTCGCGATCGAACGCACCGCTCTGCTGCGCGGCCTGCGCGCGGGTGAGCGAGGCGATCGCATAATCGTCCTGCGCGGCGCGGGTGAACTGATATTCGCCCGCGGTCTCCTCGGCGAACACGCCCATCGCCTTGCCCGGCTCATAGGCATCTTCGAGCCCGTCGAGGAACATATGGTCCATCACGCGATCGTGGCCGAGCCGTGCGCCCGAACGATGCTTCTGGAGCAGATAGGGCGCGTTGGTCATGCTCTCCATCCCGCCGGCGATGATCACGTCGACGCTGCCGGCGGCGAGCGCCTCGGCGCCCATGATCGCGGCCTGCATCCCCGAACCGCACATCTTGTTGACCGTGGTCGCCTCGACCGACTGCGGCAGCCCGGCCTTGAGCGCCGCCTGGCGCGCCGGCGCCTGGCCGAGACCGGCGGGGAGCACGCAGCCCATATAGATGCGCTCGACATCGCCGCCGGCGACCCCGGCGCGCTCGACCGCCGCCTTCACCGCGGTCGCGCCGAGCTCGGTCGCGCTGGCGCCGGCGAGGCTGCCCTGGAACGACCCCATCGGGGTGCGGGCGTAGGAAAGAATCACGACGGGATCGGTAGCCATTGTGCTGCTCCTGGAGTTTGTCGGCGATCTAGGGGGCGAAGGCGGGGAGGGCAATGTTGCACCTGCTCAGTTTCTCTCGCGCTTCCTTGTTCAAGGGAGGGGAGAAAGGCAGTACGGCAAGCCGATGATATGGCCGCTGCTGCTCGCCGTGCTGGGCGCGATCGTGGGGAGTTTCCTCGCGACGATCGTCGTGCGCTGGCCCGAGGGGCGGCGGGTGCGCGACGGGCGATCGGCGTGCGACGCATGCGGCGCGACGTTGCGCGCCACCGAGCTGGTGCCGCTGGCGAGCGCGATCGTCCAGCGCGGGCGGTGCCGGCGCTGCGACGCGCGGATCGATCCGCGGCATATGTGGATCGAGCTCGGCTGTACGCTGATCGGCGCGGCCGCGGGCTATGTCGCGCCCGGCCCGGTCGGCGCGGCGGGGGCAATGTTCGGCTGGCTATTGCTGACGCTGGCGGCGCTCGACATGGCGGCGCTGTGGCTGCCCGATGCGCTGACCGGGGCGCTGGCGCTGGCGGGGGTGGCGACGGGCGCATTGGGGGTGATCCCCGCGATCGAGGATCGGTTGATCGGCGGTGCGATAGGATTCGCCACCTTGTGGGCGATCGCGCGCGGCTATCGGCTGATGCGCGGGCGCGACGGGCTGGGCGGGGGCGATCCGAAATTGTTCGGCGCGATCGGGCTGTGGCTCGGCTGGCGGCTGCTGCCCGGGGTGATGCTGCTCGCCGCGCTGGTCGGGCTCGGCGCGGTGCTGGCGGCGCGACTGTCGGGGCGCGAGGTGGCCGCCGACGCCAAGCTTCCGTTCGGGGCGTTTCTGGCGATCGCGGCTTATCCGGCGTGGCTGATGATGATAGGGCTGGGGGCATGATCGCGCTTTTCCTTGCGCTGGCGGCCGCGGCCGAGCGGCGCGCGCCGCCGCCACCCCCG
>CALMPB010000071.1 GCA_937871985.1 uncultured Burkholderiaceae bacterium | reverse complement strand
TGGCGCGAACTGCCCGGGCCGCCATCGGCGGGAATGGGGGCCGCGATCGTCGGCCCCCGGGAACCGGATATCGGCCCCTGGCTCGCCGGTGCCGGCACTGCCCTGAGTCTCGATGCCGGCTACCCCTACATCACCCGGCCGCAGAGCCGCGACGAGATCCTGGCGTGGCTCTACGATCTCACCGGCGTCCGTTATGCGCCAGCGGCGTTCTGGCGGGTCGCGGGCTGGGAGATCGGCTGGCTGGCGCACTGGCTTGATCGCCTGTTCACCGGCGGTGCGATGGGCAAGCTGATCGTCGTCGAGCGGCAGGCTGCAGCGGCAGTGCGTGCGGCGTGGCTTGCGCTCAGGGCCGACGCTGCGAGCGGATCACCACTGATCGACACCGGCGTGTTGCTGGCGGCGCGCGCGGTGATCGACATGCTTGTCGCGTTAGATCGCGTAATCGGCGCAGCGTCCCACGATCCGCAAGTCCAGGCGAAATGGCCCGCGGTGCTCGACGCGCAGGCCGCCATCATCCAGCGGCTACGCTCGTTCGTCCGGGCGATCGAAGACGCCGCCGGCGATCGGAGGCTCGCCGTCGACCGGGAACGGAAGATCGGCCACGCGCTCGATCATGCGCGCGATATCGTCGAGAGTATCGGCCTGTTCACCGCGGTCGGCGACGCGATCGGCGAAAGCGTTCTGCGGATCACCGGTGCACTGCCCACCAAAGGGCGTAAGCCCCCGCCGCTCGACACGACGTTCGCCACCGAGCTGGTCGATCTCTCGAACCGGCTGGAGACCGCGATCGCGGCCGGGCCCGAGCCGGCAGAACCGAAGCGATGGGACACCGAGACGACCGGCGATCTCACCCGTCTGTACGACACCAGCCCGCAAGCGCGTGGCGCGGCGCTCGCTCGTGTCCGGACCGACCTTATTTACAAGCTGGTTGCCACCCGCCGGCTCGACCGGCTGTTCGAGGCGCTCCCTTGGGTGGCGGCGCCGTCCGGCGCGTTCCGGCTGACGTTCGGCGGGCCGCTCGGCGCGATAGCCGCGGTGTTCGAGATCGCCCGGCATCGCGAGATCGCGGTCGAACAGGTGCATCGCACCCGTGAGCCCGTCGCCGGCGGTCGGCTGGATACGACGCGCGGCAAGCAAGTCTACGGCGATCCGAGCCAGGCACTAAGCGCTCTTGGCTCTAACAGTCGCGCCGGGTTCTGGCTCGCCAGCAGCGCGCTGTCGCATCACATGATCAAGGCGCTGCTGGATGGCCGCAGCTTCGATGCCCGTCATCCGCTTCCCACATTGCAGACGGGGCGTCTCAGCTGGGACTTTGAGCACGCTATGTACGATCCGGCGACGATGACGACGGTCACCGAGACCGAACTCGCAAAGTCGGTCTACGCCACCGCCGATTACCACCGCGACCTGCCCCGCTACATGGGACTGGTGGTGGGCGACGTCCTCACCGCCGGGCTGGCGGACGTGTTTCCCGGCGAATTGCGCGGACCGGGGTTCAACCGGTTCACCAGCGCCGCCGACGCGCAGCGTCGCAACCTCAAGGTCGGTGGCAACCCGTTTGCCGGTGACAGCGCCACCGCCGCCCATCGCGAGTTGCTCCGGTCGATCCTCAAGTCGCTCGACGAACCCACCGACGGCAACGATGCCGCCTGGCGGACCGCATCGGTCGTCACCCGCACACCCGCTACCCACGAACTGCGCCGGTTCGACGAACGCAACGTCAGCCATACCGGCGACCGCGGCGATGCTGGCGGCCGCATCCGCCGCCGGGCCGCCGAGATCCGCAAGGCACAGAAGGACCCGGGCAGGACGCTGCGCCGCATGGTCGATCGCGCGCGCAGCTGGACCGATACGAGCGACGACCAGCCGCGCGCCGGCGTCCTGTCCGGGCGCCTGCGCCTTACCGCAGTGACGCCGGTCGCGCAGACCGGTATCCCGGCGATCTGGTTCTGCCCGGGGATCGACACGCCGGTCCACGACTGGATCGCCCATGGCGCGCCGATGTGGCAGCCACTGGCGCTGAGCAATATCGTCCACGCCGGGCTGATCGCGCGCGAGGTACAGGCGGTCGGCGACGCGATGCCGGTATTGTTCGGCATGCCGATCCCCACGGCGCTGCGCCGTCGTATCCTGGTACCGTTCTGGACCGGGCTCGCCGGTATTACTGACGACCACGCCCACGTTCCTTGACGGGCCGACGACTGTCGTCGCTGCCGCACATCATCCGGCGGCATCAAGATGTCCTAGACGAAGAGGACGATCCCGATGACCGACCAGTTGCCGCTCAACACGCCCAAGGGCAAGACCCGCGTGATTCAGGTCGATCCGGCCTCAGTGCGCATTTCGCCCCTCAATCCCCGCGCCACCACTGTACATGATCCCAAGGGGCTTGGCCGGCTCGCACTCGAACTCAGGGAGGTCGGCCAGATCAACGACGCGCACGGCGAGACCGCCGCCGACGGCGTCATTGAACTGCTCGCCGGCTCGCGTCGTTGCGCTGCGTGCATGCTGGCGAAGCTGCCGCTGCGCATCCGCGTCCATGGCGAGCTCTCGCGCACCGAGGCGATCGCCATCGCGTACCGCGACGATCGCGAGGCGCTGACGCCGTGTTTCTGGGATCTCGCCGGCGGCTGGTCGCGGCTGACGGCGGACGGCGCGTTCAAGTCCGACGCGGACCTCGCTAGGGCCGTCGGCATCGACAAGTCGACGCTGAGCCGCGGGCTGGCGTTCCGCAAGGCGCCCGACGCCATCCTCGATGCATTCGCCGACAGGGGCGATATCAGCCTCAGCCAGTGGATCGACCTCGCGCCGCTCGTCGAGGATCCCGATACCCGCGCCAGGCTGATCGAGCGCGCCGCAATCATCGCCGACAAGGGGTATGCCGCACCGCGCGTCGCCGCCGAGCTCAAGGCCGCTGCCGCCGGCAAGGCCGAGATCAAGGCGATCGAGGTCAGGAACCGGCACGACCGCGTCGTCGCCGTCATCCAGCCCGACCACCGCGGCGGATTCGCGATCAAGGTCAAGCCGATGGCCGAGGCGCACCCCAGCTTCCGCCTCGAATATGCCCGGCTCGTCAATGAGCGGTTCGTCGAGATCATCAAGAGCTGGTTCGATCGCGAAGCCTGATATCAACCGAGAGGAGTATGAACATGATGGCACTCACCGAACAGGCACCGGTTTGGTTCGGATCGGTCAAGCGACTGATGGGCGAGGACGACAGCAATGTGCTCGCCCAGCTGCCCAAGGACATCTATCCCGACGCCGAGCCCGCCTGCGCAACCTGCCCGGCCAAGGACTGGTATCTCACCGCCAAAGAACTGCGCTGCTACTGCAAGGAGCGCGGTGTCATCTCATGGGTGTCGAACGATGCCCCGGTCATGGCCTGCGATGCGCGCGAGCGGCTGATCGCCGATGCCGAGGCGAGAGCGCGCGACGCAGCCGGCATGCGCTGATCAGTCTCACCGATACAACGTTCAAATGAGGAGGATTTCTACATGACGACTGGTCCTGGGGTGGAACTCAAGGAAAGCGACAATCGCTTCACGTCGCCCACCTTCATCAAGGCGATCGAACAGAGCTTCGGCAGGATCGGCTTCGATCCGTGCTGGCATCGGGCGAGCGCAGTACGCCCGCTCGCGTATCTCGATGTACGCCGGGGGGATGATGGTCTCCGCGACGATTGGTCGGGCAACGTGGCGTTCGTCAACCCGCCGTGGTCGAACCAGAAACGCTGGATCGAACGCGCGCATGATCAGTGGCTCTGCGGTAACGTCGTTACAGCTATATGCCTCGTGCCCGCGAAGACCGACACCAGGCTCTTCCATCACGTCCTGTCGAAAGATGCTGACGTGTATTTCATCGAAGGCCGCCCCCACTTCTTCAGGGAAAACGGCAAGTCCGAGGCGACCATGGTCAGCGCTATGGTGGTGATGTTCGGCGCGACGCCCGCACAGAAGCGGCGTTTCGCGGAAAGGGTCCGGGGTTCGTGGTGGGTGCCGAACCGCTCGTCCGCCGATTTCGCCGGACGACTGCCGCTCGGCGCAAGGTGTGTCGTCACGGAATATCCGGTTATGTCGTGCACCGCTTCGTCACAGGCGAGCGTCGTCTGCGCGCCCGGACGCTAGCCGGAGGTTGCGAACCGGAGCAGGTCGAGTTCGCGCGCAGCGTCCTGCTCGGTAGCGATCGTCGTTTCGACGAACCCGGCGACGAGTAACGGCATGAATGTGGTGGTGTCGATTACGACGCCACCATCCAGTTTCCCTACAGCTTCGATGGCCGACGACGGGGACAGCAGCACTACGTCGCCCAGCGCGCCACCGTATCGTTCGTCGTGACGGCCCTGACGGCCAAGATCGTTGAGGGCGCTCGCCGCAACGACGATGACCGTCTCGTCGCCGAGCGGTCGTCTGGCGACATAGGATTTCGGCAGAACCTCTTTCGCCCCGGCAAGGAGCGCCGGAGCCAGCGTCGACCAGCGCTCGGTCACGTAGCGGGCGGCGAGCGAGGGCACCATGAACGCCGCCATCAACCGGATCGCAGCGGCGAACGCTGCCAGTTCGGCAAGTCCGTACGTTGGTCCGCCAACTTGGCCACCCTCGCGTGGCGGAAGGCCAAGGCGTTGCAACTGGCGGATGCGAGCCTCGAACGCCGTTCGCGCGGCGGGGTCGATACTGCAAGCCGCCATCAGCACGGTGACGGCCTGCGCATAGCGAAGCGACAGGCGAAGAGCGGGCGTGGCAGGCATCGACACTGCATCCCCGGTTGCCCGCTATCCAGCAAGTCGAACCATTGACATAGAACATACACGATCGTATCTGTTCTGCGTCATGATGAGCAGGATGATCATCGATACGCCCGACAGCGCCTTTCGGTTGTGCGGACGCACACAAGGTGGTCGCGTACTCGAACTGCAAGTCCAGCCGCCCGGCAGTAACGCTGCACCAGTCGCTATCTGGAGCCGTCGCTTCACCGATGATGCGGGGTGCGATGCGCTGCTGACCGCGGTGAGCGAGCGTGAGATCGACATCGTCTTTCTGGGGCGTCTCACCATGATGTTCGGCGGCAGAGCCCTCGACGAGATAGCCGATGCGCTCGTCGCCGCCGCGGCGGCTCGGCGGGAGACGGAAGCACGGCGGGCACGCGATCACCTCACCGTCAATCTCTACGCGCGCGAGGGCAAGCACGGTCGGCATCTGCTCGAGCTGCAGCGCAGAAGCAGTTCCGATGCCGACTGGTCGGTCAGATACGACCGCGCGGTCGAACGCGACCGCCTGTGCGACTGGCTGCGCTGGCAGAAGGATCGGTTCCTCCAGTTCCTCGACCACGCCGCCGAGCATGGCGACGAATCGCTCGCTCGGATGCTGATCAACGAGATGTTCGTGACCGAGCGGCGCGTAAAGAAGGAAGGGCGCGGCGCCGGCGGCATGCGGCCCCTGAGAATGTGGCGGGGCGACTGATGGCGATGCTGGCCCCCTTCCAACCCGCCCCCCCGGCGATGATCGTCGGCCACGGTTCGGACGACGAGCCGCTGCCGCTCGAACTCGGCGAGCCGTTCGCGCTGCTCGGTGGCGACCGGCTCGGTCCCGACGGCATCCCGTTCCTGGTTATGCACGAGCACCAGCCCGAGTTCCTCGCTTGGGTGCGTAGGCGATGCGCCGCGATGCTCGCAGCCGAACGCCCGTGGTTTGGCGGCGGCTCGCTGATCCTCGGCGGCGTGCCCGGAGCGGGTCGTACGCATGCGGCGCGCTGGCTGGCGCGTGTTGCAGGCGTACCGCATGCCGTGCTCAACCTCACCGATCCCGTCATCGCCGCCAATATTGCAGCTTCTGGCGAGATCGGGGAGGCGATGGGCGCTTCGCCCGTCACCATCGCGATGGCGACCGCCCGCTGCGCCAATCCGGTCGTCACCGTACTGGGTGCCGACCGCGTCGGCGACGACGTCCTCGCCGGGTTCCAGGCGATGGTCGATCCGGCGCGTTGCCGCCGCTGGCGCGAGGACCGGCTGGGGATCGATGTCGATCTCGGCGAGGTGACCTGGATACTGCAGCGCGACCTTCAGCGCGCCGTTCCCTCGTGGGTCGCGCCGGACGCCGATGCGATCGCGCTGCGGACGATTCCGAGCGGGACGGATCACGTGCTCGCGCTCTCCATCTGCCTCGAGGCGATGGGTGATATCGGCGTCGATCCGCGTAGGGGCACCTGTTCATGGGATCAGATCAGCGAGCACTTGCCGCGACACTCCTATCATTCCGCGAAGTCGCTCTACGCCGACATGATCGACGCGCTGCGCGGATGCCTGCGCCCGACCGACCGCCGCTCCGACCCCGAACCCTTCTGACCAGGAGAACGACCATGCTGCCCACCATCACCGCCTCCTCCAACACTTCTCTCGTGCTGGCCGTCCTGCCGCCGGCGGTCGCGCCCCGTCGCAGTGCCCTGTATCTCGTCGGCGAGGCGGAGCGCTCCGCGCCGAAGCCAGTCGCTACCGCGGGGCGCACGATGATCTCGGTCAATGGTCGCTGGACCGCATTGCGCGGCAGCACCGTCAGCTATGCGCAGCTGCTGCGGATCGCCTATCCCGACCGCGAGGGCCAGGCCCCGGGGTCGGCGACGGTGTCGTATCGCCACGCGCTCGACAGTGGGCTGACCGGACTGCTGACGCCCGGCGACGTCGTGCCGCTCGCTGATGGCCTGTTGGTCAACGTCAATGCCACCTTCGCCAGCTGAGGGCAGAACCGTGGACGCCACCAACCGCCCCGACCCGTTCGTCTATCCGGACACCGCCTCGCCTCGCGTCGGGATCGAGGCGGTGTCGGACCGGCTCGCGGGCGGTACGGTCGCGATCATCGGGCTTGGCGGCACCGGATCGATCGTGCTCGATTTCATCAGCAAGACACCCGCCGGCCGAATCCTGCTGATCGACGGCGACGCAGCCGAACAGCACAATGCGTTCCGCTGGCCGGGCGCGATGGCGATCGAGGACATCCAAGCCGGGCTGACCAAAGTCGACTATTTTGCAAAGGTATACGGCCGGATGCACACTGGCATCGAAGCCCATGCGGTGCATCTTACCGATGAGACGATCGGCCTCCTCGACGACACCGACTTCGTGTTCGTCTGCGTCGACAGCGTGGCAGCGCGTGCGTTCATCGTCCCTGCGCTGGAAGCGCGTGGCCTGCCCTATATCGATTGCGGCCTTGGACTCAGTCTAGTCGACGAACGGCTGATGGGCCTGATCCGCGTCACCACCAGCACGCCGGCGATGCGCGCGCACGTCCACGAGCGCGACCGGATCCCGATGACCGGCGATGCCGACGACGCACTGTATCGCAGCAACATCCAGGTCGCGGACCTCAACATGCTCGCCGGCACGCTGGCGGTGATCCAGTACAAGCAGCTCCTCGGATTCTACCTCGATACCGGCGCCGAATATCACGCCATCTATTCGACCGACGGCAATACCATCATCAGCGCGGACCGTGCGTAGCGGCGACGCGATGGCGCGCTTCCTCGACCAGCCCGCCCAGCCGGCGCCGCTCGCCGGTGGTCGCCCGCCACGGGAAGACCGGATCGGCATCAGGCGGCAGCGCCGACCAGGCGGCCTCGGGTACCGGTTCGAGCGGCGTCAAGTGGTGATCGACCTCGAACACCAGCGCTGCTCCCTCCTGAACGACGCCGGCGATGATCAGGTCTGCGGCGACGAAGAACGGATGGCTGACAACCTCGGCCAGCGTGCGCCGTGCGTTGCTGGCCGCTCCCCGCTGCAGTCCGGCGATCAGCGTGTCCGGCAGCCGGTGATCCTCGATCCGGATCAGCGCCCGTTCGCCGATTGTCGCGACGCAGCGCGGACGGTCGGACAGCTCGATCCGTTCGGCCACGGCCATTCCGCCGCGCACCCTGATCCTGGCGCCGCCCTGTCCGAGCTCGCGCCGGGCGCGGCGATCGAGATAGCCCGCGACCGGCGACAGACCGACGGCATTGGTCAGACGCAACGCCTTGCGCAACGCATTGCCGGTGCCGGCCCAACGCAACCAGTCGGCAAGAACGGTCGATCCACTCACCAACCACAGCGGTATCGATCGGGATGCCATGCCGGCAGCCTCAATCATCCGAAGCGCTCGCTCGACTGCAATAGCCGCCTCAATAGCTTCGGCCAGCTTCTCGAAGGCAATGGCGATGTCCGCTGCCCGAGCATCAAGATCAATCCGCGCATCGGCGATCATGATCCGACACGCGTCATTGCTTCCTTCGACGGTCCACGACTGCCGGTCGGCCAACGCCGTCATCTGGTCAACCAGATCGCGCATGTTCTTTCCACTCGTCTATCCCTGCCACCGACAAGGCATATGGTTGATACGATCGTATCCGGCAGGACGCCATGTGATCCGTGCGAATTCTCTTCGGGGCGCATATCGGGACTGACTTGGCTACCGCACGTCCATGCAAGCCAGATGTTGGCGGATGTCGCTCCCCAACGACCCTCGTCACGAAGCGATCGCAATAGAGGCGAACTGCTCGCACGGATTGGTCGCGCCTGTTGTTGCACTGGCCGACTTCGTGAAGGCTATGGCTCGCGCCAACGCTGCGCGCGATATCGCGGCGGCGCGGGTGCGCGCTTCGAGCATACCGATCCCGAGGTGAATGCGGACGCTTGGTATCGAGATTCGACACTCCTCACCAACGTACCGGATCCAACATGATCACAGTCATCTATGCGAGATTCTCAAGCGCGTTGCAGAACGCGCGATCGATTGAAGATCAGATCGCCCTGTGCCGCGAGCGCTGCGAACGCGAAGGTTGGCCTGTCGCTGACGTTTTCACCGATTATGCGATCAGTGGAGCGGCCGGGATCGATGAGACCTCCCGCCCCGGACTGAGCGCGATGCTGGCGCGTATAGAAGCTGGAGGCATCGATCAGGTGGTGGCGGAGGCAACAGATCGGATCGCTCGTCATCAGGGCGACGCTTTTACGATCCGGGAGCGAATCACCTTTGTCGGCGCGCGGCTCTTCACGCTCTCGGACGGCGAGGTTACCGACATCACCGCTACCTTCCGCGGGCTGATGGACGCTCAGTTCCGCCGTGACCTGGCGGCGAAGATCAAGCGTGGTCAGCGCGGCACCATATCGCAGAAGCGCTCGGCCGCAGGTCTGGCCTATGGCTATCGTAAGGCAAACCGGTTCGACGATCGCGGCGAACTCATCCGGGGCCTGCGTGAGGTCGACGAGGAGCAGGGAAAGATCGTTCGGCGCATCTTCGAGGAGTTTGCGGCCGGGCAGTCCCCTCGCGCCATCGCGGAACGGCTAAACCGGGACGGTGTCGAATCACCGGGCGGGCGGCTCAGCGGACCGAGGTTCTGGCGCGCCTCGACGATCTACGGCGATCGTAAGCGCAAGAATGGGATCCTCCAGAACCGGCTCTATATAGGCCAGCTTGTCTTCAATCGAACCAGGAAGGTGCTCGATCCACGCACCCGTTCGCACCTCATCCGTGCCAATCCCGAAAGCGAGTGGCTGGTCGAGGAGGTGCCCGACCTGCGGATTGTTGATGATGAACTGTGGGAAGGCGTGCAGTCGGTGCTGGGCCGGGTCCAGAGCCGCGCGCCGCAGAAGAGTCGCCGTCCCAAGCACATCCTCTCAGGGCTGGTCGCTTGTGGCCTGTGCGGCGGCGGTTGGGTGATCCACAGCGGCAATCGGTGGGGATGCTCACGGCATAAGGAGGGCGGCAAACACGCGTGCGCGAACAATCGCATCATCACGACCGACCGGCTTGAGACCCGCGTCCTCAACGGATTGCAGCACTACATGCTCGACGAGGACCTGATCGAAATCTACGTCGAAGAATATCGCGCCGAGTTCGCCAAGCGGACCAGAGAGCTTAGCCGAGAGGGCGACCGTTTGAAGAAGCGCCACGGCGACGCCGTCGCCAAGATCGAGCGGCTGGTGGAGGCGATCGCCAACGGTGCCGAGGATTTCGTCGAGATCCGCGATGTTCTGGCCAAGGCGCGGAGTGACCGCGATCAGCTCGCCGAGCAGATATCACAATTGCAGCAATTACCGGCCGTCATGCTGCATCCGGCGATCGTTGCCGATTATCGCCGTCAGGTCGCCAGGCTCAATATCGCATTGGGAGGGAATCCGGAGGCCCGGCTCGAGGCAATTCCGCAGCTCAGGGCATTGATCGACCAGGTGAAGGTGTCACCGTCAGAGCAGGAGAAAGGCGTTACGATCGAGGTGATCGGACGGCTGACCTCGATCATGGCGCTCGCCACCGGTCAGCCGATTTCCGGAAAAGAGTACTTTAACGTTGGAGCGGGCGAAGGGATTCGAACCCTCGACCCCAACCTTGGCAAAATTCCACGGGGCGTTTTCTAGACTTTCCCAAATTACGCCAAACTACGCTTAACTTGCTGATATTGTAATTGTTCTTTCCGAAGGTTCTGCGATACTGTTCTCGCCGGATCGCGCTGATACCCGTATTCGGTGGACGACGGGTGGACGACGAAATGGGCAAGAGTTGGGGTCGGAGAAGGCGGAAATGGAACGCCATACACAGCTCACCAAGCGCTTGATCGATGCCTCGCGACCGCGGGAAAAGCATTACGATCTCTTTGACAGCGAACTGGCGGGATTCGGTGTCCGGATCGGTGTCGGCGGTTCCAAGACCTTTTTTGTCCGCTACCGCGCCGAAGGCGGTGGCCGGCGAGCGCCCCGACGCCATGTCACGATCGGCCGATTCGGCGCGGCGCTGACACTCGAACAGGCAAGGCGGCGGGCAAAGGAATTGCTGGCGCAAGCGACGGTCGGCGACGATCCGGCAAAGGACCGGAATGCCAAGCGCAAGGAAATGCGCGTCGCCGAACTGATCGATCTGTACGCGGAGGAGGGCTGCTTCATCCAGCGCGGGAAGCGCCAGGGCGAGCCGATGAAGGCGCTCACCAAGAAATATACCGTTGCCAGGCTGCGGCATCACGTCGTCGTGCTTCTCGGCAAGAAGCGCGTCAGCGAACTCGGCGCGCCCGAGATCGAGCGATTCTTCAGGGACGTCGAAAAGGGTAAGAGCGCCAAGAACGAGAAGACCGGGTTGCGCACGCGAATCATCGTGCGGGGCGGCAATGGTGCGGCGCGGAAGGTATTCCGCGATCTGTCCGCGGTGATGAGCTTCGCCAAGCGCTATGGCATCGTGGATGCCAATCCCTGCGAGAAAGCGGTGGTGCGCAAGACCGACAACAAGCGCACGCGCTTCCTGAAGCTGGAGGAGCTTCGCCGATTCGGTGCGGCCTGCGCCGAGCTTGAAGCCGAAAGCGTCAATCTGAAGGCGATCAATATCGCGCGACTCTGGGCGCTGACCGGGTGCCGCCGCCAGGAGATCGCCGAGCTCAAATGGGATGAGGTCGATTTCGAGAACGGGCTCCTTGTCCTTGCCGATACCAAGACCGGGCAATCGACGCGGCCGCTTTCACTCGCTGCGATCACCCTCCTGCGCGGGATCAGTCGCCAGGACGATTCGGACTATGTCTTCCCGGCCGACATTGGCGATGGCTTCTTCCAGGGCATGAAAGGCACCTGGCAGAAGATCGTCAGGCGGGCAGACCTTAGCGGCGTCACGCCGCATACCTTGCGCCACACCGTCGGCGCGGTCGCCACGTCAAGCGGTGAGGCGCTTGCGCTCACCGGCGCGATCCTCGGCCATTCGAACCTGCGGTCGACGATGATCTACGCCCATGTCGATCGCGACCCGTCGATCAAGGCGGCGAATCGGGTCTCCGACAAGATTTCCTCTGCCATGATGGGTACGCCCGAAGGACAGCCGGCGACCAATGACAATGTGACGTCGAACGGTCTGCTGCCGGAGGACGAATGGGCAATGCTGGTCGATTTGGCGGCAATCGGCTCTGGCGAACCGGCGCGCCTCAGCGCCAGAGACAATCCGCTTCTGCAGCGACTCGCGCGGCATGGCTTCGCGCAGAAAGTCGAGGACGTTGGCGAGCAACTCGCCCGGTGGGCGATCACGTCGATCGGAGGAGCAGTGATCCGCGAGGCGCAGAATTCGTCACACTGGCGTCCTGCAAATTAGCCACCCATGATAGTTCGAAGCCGCGCCTCTAGCTCAGTGACCAATTTGGCTCGCCCCTCATTGTTGTTGAGATAGCGGATGTGGCGTAGGTGGCGAAGATCGAACGGAATATCTTCGCCGTTTTGCGTGATGAGGATGACCTCCCGGCCGAGAGTGTGGGCGATCCCCGCCTCGTAGAATACGTTGGCGTTGCGACCGGTGCAGTCGCAAATCACCATGCGCGACCGGTCAATCAGCGTGACAACGTCCTGAATGATCGCTGCGTGCCTCCAAAAGTCATCGGCGCGTCGGCATCGAAGCCCGACATTCCGGGCAGCGGCTTGGATGCTATCATAGACCGGGTCCATACCCGCGTCGAAGGGCATCATGGCCGAAACCAGATCGAGTTCGATGTCCTCGTGTTCGGGGATTTCAAACACAACGGGCCGCTGCCGGCGCAGGTTCGCGCGATGGAGCAAGAACTTGTAAAGGTCCGCGTCTTTCACTGCCCAGTGGGACCGATCAAATTGGCCATCTTCGATTGCCCCGAGCCGATGCCGATTGGCCCAGATTAGCCCGTTGGTCAGGGCCGGAGCGGCGGGGTCGAGTTCGAAATCGAAGTGTAATTCACGCCCGGCGATTCGAGCGCGCGTTACCTGCCCAACACGACAGATTTCACCACCGCGGCCCTCGTTCATGAGCAAGCTTGGTAATCGGATAAGCTGGTCGAAGTCCGGACCACCGTTCCCCTGGAATGCGGCAGCGAGCCGCTGGTCGGTATAGTTGAACATACGGCTGGCAGGTATCGATGTGGTGCCGTCGGCGAAATCGATGAAGCCCATGATGAGATTGAACATTCCCGTCTCCCCCGACGCGACAGCCTAACCGACCGGAATGGACCATTCTACTCGGCTACGGCGACGACAAGCTGTACGCCGATTCCCCAGAGTTCGGTGCCAACCGCCGCTGCCACGGCTTGATCGCGACTCGGTGTCAAATCCATGAAGCGTTTGAGGCGCTCAGCGCGCCGTTCACGCGCCAAGATCCTTCTTGCGTCGTGTAGGAGATCATCCGAAGAGGTATCTTGCTGGCGAAGGGAGGCGCCATCGACGTCCCGTCTCACGGTGGAGCGGTCGTCGAAGCCCTCGAATAAGCGCGTCAATGTGGTGCCCGCGCTTTCGCGTTTTTGCCTCACGATAGCGGCGATTCTAGCTACAGCTTCGTCGCCGCTCATTTCGGGAATCCGGGCCGGCTCCGAACAAACATGGACATTGCGCCGATCATAAACGATCCGATGCGGGCCGTCTGGCGCACCTTGGCTGTCGAGGGCGCTTCTGACCCACGAAGGCCGCACAAGGAGGGAATTGTCCAAGACGCGGCGTTGCTCGAAAAAAGCTTCATATTGCGGCCAGTCCGTGAAGCGCGGCGCGACATAATAGACCTCCGCCCCGTCTTGCTCCGCCTTGAGGAGTGTCTCAAACTGACCGTCTGGCTCGGCAGTATCGACGGAAAAGCGGCAGAATGGTCTGGCAAGCTTCGGGATTGCGCCGGTGAAGGCCCCCCGATGAAATCTCTCGAGGGACTGGCCGAGCTTGAACTGAAGCATCAGAACGGCCCCCGCCTGACCAAAGGCAACGTCGAACCCGACCTGCTTTTCGTGGACCAGGCTGGGGAGGAATGGAACAGCACGAATGCCTTCGCGCGCAAGCCGTAATTCGGTCTCTCGGGTAACACCATAACCATATGAGAATTCGGACAGGCGCTCGTGCAGCTCAATCATGCGTCAGCGCCTCTCTGCTTCACCGCTTTGGCCAGCGCCGTTCCCATCTGCTCTGCGAGATCGAGCTCGCTGGCGGACGGAGGCTGCACCTCACCGGAGGCGTCATACCGTGCCGGCTTCCGGGCATTGGAGAGCCGGTTAAAGAGCTGCACGAAATCGGGATTTCCGTTGCCGAGCTTTTTTTGCAGGTTGATTTGGCTGGATACCGAGCCGTGAGAATTCGCGCGCGCCGCTTGGTTGTGGTTGAGAATGAGTTGGGCTTTGCAAAGGAGCTCGCAGCCGCTGAAGAGATTGTCGATGGCGGGGTTGGCGTGACCCTGGCCAGCGGAGAAACGCGCCGCAGCAATGAATTGCAGCGCAGTGTCGATGAACCGAGCGGCCCTTGCGCGGCCGTTGCGGAAGTCGAAAGAGGCCTTCCACGTCGTGCCGGTCCAAAACAGGGTAAAATGCCCATAGTCGAGTTCGTCCTCGATGAGGTCGAAGCTGACCATATGGTCGATGTCGCCGAGGGTGATCGAACCGCCGGATGGCGGGGTTTCGAGGTCGAGGCGCATCACGCCCTGCACCTCGTCGTTGAGGCGCACCTGTTGCGGAAGGCTTTCATGCTGAATGAGCTGAGCGCACTTCAGGAAGAAATCGGCCTCGAGCGTCCCCGCTTTTTCACGTTGCTCGATCTCGGGCGTGAAGGCGATCTGGAACATGCTGAGAAGGCTGCGCTCCCAACCGGTGACCGACGCCGGAATTTCGTCGTCCGCCGCGATGGAAAACCAATTGCCGGGTCGCCGGCGAGCGCCGAGCCAGGCCTGGAGGTCGGGATCCGACGCTCGCGCTCCCCCAAGTGGGTCAGGGCGGGTCATTCCTCCGCCTCCGCCCAAGGGTAGGTGGTATAGGGGAGGATCTCGCGCGCGAGGGCGTCTTCAACTGCCGCCGTCACGGCCTTGTCGACCTTCCCGAATATTGCGGTGCGCTTCGTGCTGATTCCGACCAGGACGCGATGACGGAACAGCGTAGCCCGCGTTCTCCATGGTAGGAGCCGGAACAGGCCCTTTGCGCCCGGTTCGAGCATATGGCGGATAAAATCCTCGCGCCGGAACGCGGTCGATATGGCTTCGCCGGGTTCCAGCACCCAGGGCAATTGCCGGTTGATATGCCATTGGTAATCCGGAACCTGAAAGGCGGATTTAAGCCGGAACACCTCCGGAAGCAGTCTGAAGCGGTTGGCGTAACCGGTGGACCAGCCGATCGAGGTTACCCGGGCGGTGCGCAATCCGGTATTCTCGACCTCGATGAGGATGGCGGGTGTTGATCCGGTGGCATCGACGACCCGGCCAAACTTTGCGCGCACGCGCAACCGGATCAGCCGCTCGGATCGGGCAAGGTAGAGGGCGAGGATGGCGGCGAGGAAAGTCGCGGCGGCGCCCGCCACCTGGCCGATCGCAGCAACCTTGGTCCAGTAAAGGGTTGGGTCCATGAGACAATTCAGTGGCTCATGATTTTCACTACGCCAAGAGGCGAATGCTATCTGGGTACGCGGACCAGTTGCCGGAAGGGGCATTTTATTGTTGGCGCAGGATAGGTCGCTGTCGCGGGTCGGTCCATTTCATGGCCGCCTGGATATGTTGCTGGAAGAGATCGAGGCGCGCCGCCAGCGTGATCGGCTTTGACTAACCGGATTCACGATCTTCTGGGGCGTGAGGGCCCTGAGGCTCATGCGGTGCGGTGCGGCGCTCACCGGATCAGGCGGATAACGGGTAGCAAGGGAGGCGCGCATTATGCGCCTCCCTCGTACCTCATCAGAGCTTCAGCGACAGTCGGGCATAGTAATAGCCGCCGTAGGCGCCGAACGGCGAATTACTGCCGTAGAGCGATCCGCCGATGGTGGTCGGGATCGTGTTCTTGTCGGGATATGTGTTGAACAAATTATACGCGCCCACCGCGATTCGCGCGCGGGAGGTGACGTCGAAGCCCGCTTCCAGATCGGTAATCCACTTCGCGCCATAGAACTGATCCTGCGACGGCGTGTTCGCCAGCGCCGCCCAGCTGCCGTAGCGCGTTTCCTTCAGGTTCAGCGAAACCCGCCCCAGGGTCCATTCGAGCCCGAGGATCACCTTGTCCTTGGGGGTGGCGGAGGTGAAATATCCCTGGGTCTGACGATCGAACAGCACCAGCCCGAGACCGGCAAGTTGCGTCGGCGTCGGCGCGATCGAGCGGATCTGGGTGACGTTATGGTTATACCCTACCGTCGTGCGGAGGCGCCCCAGCGTGCCGATGCCGAAGTTGTAGGATCCGACAACGTCGACGCCGCGCGTGCGCGTGTTGATCGCGTTGGTGAAGAAACGGACGTACTGATTACCCGAGAAGCCGTTGGCCTGCAGGATCGAGCGAACCCCGGCGCTCGAAAGCAGGCCCGTCAGCGTGATGCGATCATCGATGTCGATCTGATAGGCGTCGGCGGTCAGAGACAGGCCTGCGATGGGGGTCAGTGCGAAGCCCGCGCTGTAGTTGCGCGACCTTTCGGGCTTCAGAGGCTGCGCCCCCAGTGCGGTGGCGATCGCCGAACCGGTGCGCACGATCTTGGATTCGATCAACTGGTAGGTGCCGTTGACGAGATTGAATTGCGTGGATGTCTGCGCATAGGCCTGCTGCGCGAGGCTCGGCGAGCGGAAACCGTTCGAGAACGCGCCGCGGATGCTGAGCCAGTTGGTC
Source organism: uncultured Burkholderiaceae bacterium (assembly GCA_937871985.1). The sequence continues at coordinate 666 of CALMPB010000071.1, read as the reverse complement.
ACCTTGTAGCGCGCAGAGGTCTTGCCGCTCCACACATGGCCCGAGCTGTCGTCATAGGTCTCGTAGCGCACCGCGCCGGTGAGCAGGAGGCGATCGGTAACGTCGAGCGCGAGGTCGAGATAGCTGGCCCAGACGTTCCGCTTGATGTTGGCGGCGTCGGCCGGCGTCACGATGATGGCGCCCTGTGCCCCGACCGCTCCCGGTTGTTTGGCGAGCGGCGTGCCGGCGGGATAGACATAGCCGCCATTGGCATAGCCCGCCACGTCAAGCGCGCGGGTCACATATGATTCGTAGCGATATTCGGCACCGGCCGAGACCTGGAGGTTCCGGTCGCCGAACACCTTGTAGGCACGCGTGAGATCGAGATTGTTGGTCCATTGATCGAATGCGGCGCTGAAGGTGGCGAACTTGGTCGGGCTCGACGGGCCGAGCGAGGCGTTGAGCGAATTCTCGGCACCGTTGCGGGTATAGTCACGGCCATAAGTGGAGCTGAAATCGATATTCCAGGCGCCGATCATGCCGCGCATGCCGCCCGTCACCTGAAAATCGGTTTCCTGCAGCGTGTAATAAGGCGTGAAACCGTCCGGGTAGATGGCGATGATGTCGCTGGTCGAATTCGGTTTGCGTCCGGCCTGCCCGACGCGCGCCTCGCGATATCCGAAGGTC
>CALMPB010000070.1 GCA_937871985.1 uncultured Burkholderiaceae bacterium | reverse complement strand
ATCGCAGCAATATTGTTGTCATTGCGGATGAGGCGCACCGCACGCAGTATGGGTTTGATGCCAAGCTCAAGACCCGCAAACATAAACCAGCCAGTGCTGCCACCGTTTATTCCCTCAGTTCCAGTGACCTGCCCAGTACCGTGCTGACGGCGGAGTTTGCCGGCCCCAAGGAATATCAGACTGTCTATCAGGCAGGTTATGCGCAGCACTTGCGCGATGCCTTACCTAATGCCACGTTCGTGGCCTTTACGGGTACCCCGGTCAGTGGGGCTGACCATGACACGCGTGCGGTGTTTGGCGACTATATCCACGTCTATGACATGCAGCAGGCCAAGGAAGACGGCGCAACGGTCGCCATCTACTACGAGTCTCGCCTGGCGAAGGTTCGCTTGAATGACGCCGACCTGGAAGCGCTGGACGATGAAGTCGATGGGTTGGCCGAGGACGAAGAGGAACAGACCCAGGCCCGTCTGAAGTCAAAATGGGCGGCACTGGAAAAAGTCGTGGGTGCGCAGCCGCGTATCGCCAGCGTGGCCGCCGACCTAGTCGAGCACTTCGAGGAGCGCAACAAGGCCCAGGACGGCAAGGCCATGGTTGTCGCCATGAGCCGCGAAATTTGCGTTCATCTGTACAACGAAATCGTCAAGCTGCGTCCGAACTGGCACGATGAAGACCCCGAGAAAGGGGCCATCAAAGTCATCATGACTGGCAGCGCCAGCGACAAGGCCCTGTTGCGCCCGCACATTTACAGCGCCCAAGTGAAGAAACGCCTGGAAAAGCGCTTCAAGGACCCGTCTGACCCGCTGAAGATGGTCATTGTGCGCGATATGTGGCTGACCGGCTTCGATGCCCCCTGCGTGCATACGATATACATCGACAAGCCCATGAAGGGCCATAACCTGATGCAGGCCATCGCTCGCGTGAACCGCGTATTCCGCGACAAGCAGGGCGGTCTCGTTGTCGATTACATCGGCATTGGCAACGAGCTGAAAGCCGCCATGAAGGAATACACGGCCAGCAAGGGTCGAGGCAAACCCACCGTGGACGCCCGCGAAGCCCTGGCCGTCATGCTGGAGAAGCTCGATGTCCTGCGCGCGATGCTGCACGGCTATGATTATTCCGGCTTCAGGGCCGGGGGTCACAAGGCGCTGGCGGGGGCCGCCAATCACATCCTGTCGCTGCGCCCGCCACCCGGTCAAAAGGACGCAAAGTTGGATGGCAAGAAGCGCTTTGCCGATGCCGCGCTGGCGCTGAGCAAAGCCTTTTCCTTGTGCTGCACGCTGGAGGAAGCCAAGGCGCTGCGGGATGAGGTCGCCTTCATGCAGGCCGTGAAGGTCATTCTGACCAAGCGCGACATCAGCGCCCAGAAAAAAACTGACGAACAACGCGAAGTCGCCATCCGCCAGATCATCAACCAGGCGGTCGTGAGCGATGACGTGGTCGATATCTTCGATGCTGTCGGCCTTGAGAAGCCCAACATCGGCCTGTTGGATGATGAGTTCCTGACCCAGGTGCGTAATCTGCCCGAGCGCAACCTCGCGGTGGAACTGCTGGAACGCCTGCTGGAAGGGGAAATCAAGAGCAAATTCGCCAGCAATCTGGTGCAGCAGAAAAAGTTCTCGGAAATGTTGGGCAACGTCATCACGCGTTACCAGAACCGCAGCATCGAGACCGCCCAGGTGATGGAAGAACTGGTCGAGATGGCCAGGAAATTCCGTGAAGCGGCGAATCGTGGCGAGGAACTGGGCCTGAATGAAGATGAGATCCGCTTCTACGATGCCCTGGTCAACAATGAATCAGCCGTGCGTGAATTGACGGATGAGACACTGAAGAAAATCGCCCATGAATTGACCGAGAACCTGCGCAAGAACATTACGGTGGATTGGTCCAGGCGCGAGAGCGTGCGCGCGAGCCTGCGGTTGATGGTCAAGCGCATACTGCGCAAATACAAGTATCCGCCGGATATGGCGGATGCTGCTGTGGAGCTGGTGCTGCAACAGGCTGAGGTGTTGGGTGAGATGTGGAGCGCTTAGGCCTGGCAAGGCGGTTGCCGGCAAGCTCAAGACCCCGGGGGTAGCTCACCCGCGAAGTCAGTACTGTCGTGTCCGGCGCGGCAAAGGGGAATAGGCGTGGAATCTCTCATCGCGAACGTCATCCTGGAGTGGCTTGCCACGGGAGGGATGGGGCGCGCGGCCTGTGAATCGGGTCTTTCGCTATGCAAGCCGCTATCTCAAGGCAATATTGACATCTAGGGGGGTAGCGAGATGAACATACCAGCGCTGATTTTTTCGAACATCATTTTGGCTCTGATCACCGCTGCGGGCTTTTGGATTGCCTCTCGGCCTACGGGTCATGCGGAAGATGATGCGTCTAACCAGTGCAAGCATCCTCCGCAGTAGCGTTTATATGCCCTCGTTCTGATGATGTTCTTGTAATCCCTCCGACACCGAAAGAAGATTCCAGGAGAGCGGGCAGGAATTCATTGAATTTTCCTATACGGGATCAAGGTGGTGCATTCCGCGCCACCGTTCTCAAGGACATATTGATGAATATGACTGCAAATACGATAGTTTCTGTATTATCCGAACTGCTGCGAGAGGGCAAGATTCAGCAGGCAATAGATTTGTTGGCGCCCTGGCTCGACGAGCATGGATCGATGGGCTTGGCGGTGCTGCTGACACTTATTCCAAGAAGGGCACTCCATCAATCCATCCTGCTGCTTAGAGACCTGATCGACGGCTATCCACGACAGTTGATTGCCAGTCCCACGCTACTGTGTGTACATCCTGATGAGTGTTACCGAGGGGGCCATGTCTTTACTCAGGAACCCTATCCGGGGACGAGCGACGCGTTCGTCTTGCCTGGCAAGCGCCCGCACATGGTGGAACCCGCCGACGGATTGACTTTTCTGGGCTGGGTCTCCGTCTCCGAGATTTCTCCGAACATCGGCCAGGAGATCGCTCAGGCACCAGAAGTCCGGATTCCTTGGGGATCGATTTCTGCGGCAGTGGGGATTTTCGAGAGGGATCCCCTGGACGATGGACCCGTTCCTGAGGTGCCCAGCGAGTGGTGGGGCGACCTGTTTCGCGGTTTGGATTGCTGCGCGGCGCTGGCTTCACCTGTCATGTTGCCCTATGCGGAAGCGGTTGAATATGCACGGCGCATGTGGGTGAGCAGCAAACCCAGGGGTTGGACAATACATGAGCCGCCTTGCTACTTCCTACATTATGAGGACCAGGCGCGGGCTCACGAAGACGGTCTTCGGTTTCGTCGGGATTGTGAACGCAACTTCCCTGAGCATCCGTCCACCACATATCGGTAAGACACATTGATATCCTCTCGAGGCCGCTTGATGCGGCCTCATTTTTAATTCTTAAACTGAAGCGGAGCGACGACGCTTTGCGTCATAGCGCATGGCGCCTCTGTTTCCGAGTATGCTTACGGTTTGTTTCAAACAGGAGGGCTTCATGTTTCTCAAAACCGCAAAGGTAGGCCCATTCCGCTCGATAAACACCCAGCAGGCTGTACAAATTGACCTGGATGTAACCGCCCTTGTGGAAATGAGCGGAGCCGGTAAGACAGCTCTATTGAAGGCTCTTCAGCGATCGCATGATGTGATTGGCATAGAGAAGTTCGACTCAGTCGAGGATTTTCCGTGTAATGATCTTTCCGCTTACCTAAAGAAGCACAAGACTGAATCAGCGATTGCATGCGAGCTGACGTGGGTACCTGACGACGAGGTATCCAGGGCCAACACATTGATTGGTTGCGAACTGAAGACAGGTCAAACTATCAGTCTTAGCCACAAGTTTGACAACAACGAGCGATGACCCTGAACAGTTAAGGAGTCTGTCGCGTGCAGCAAGGTCAATAGAGCCTGATGCTAGGAGGAGTTGATGACAACTGTTTTGCCAGGATCCATTTGGAGGAAGTGGGATCTTCATGTCCACACTCCGGATTCCTTTCACCACAATTACCCTGGAAACCCAGAGCAGGCTTGGGAAGCGTTCTTGACTGACCTTGAAAGGCTCCCGGAAGAATTCAAGGTCATCGGCATCAACGACTATGTTCTCGTGGACGGCTACGAGAAGGTACTCAAAGCAAAACACGAGCAGGGTCGATTGAAAAATATCGACTTGATCCTACCGGTAATTGAGCTTCGGCTCGACAAGTTCGGTGGCACCGTGCAATCGGGAAAGGGCGACGCTAGTTGGAGCCGCATTAATCTGCACGTTATCTTCGATCAGGTCGAGGCGCAGTTCATCCGCGAACAGTTCATTTCTGCAATCTCACCTCATTATCGCCTCCTGCCCGGATTGTCTGGCGAAGGGAAATGGCAGCAGGTTATCACGCGCGCGAGCATTGAGGCTCTAGGGCGGGCCATCCTGGAAAGCGTCCCCGAGGACAGGCGTGGTGAGTACGGTAGCGCGTTGATAGAAGGTTTCAACAATCTTAACGTGAGTGCTGACGGTGTCATGAAAGCGTTGGAGAACAATGCGCTGCGTGACAAATGCCTCGTGGCTATTGGTAAGACTGAGTGGGAGGATCTCAAGTGGAATGACCACACGATTGCTGAGAAGAAGACGCTTATCAATACTGCAGACTTAGTCTTCACGGCAGCGGAGACGCCCGAGAGTTACGACAAGGGCCGAGCAAAGCTCAGCGAGCACGGCGTGAATAATCGCCTCCTGGACTGCTCGGATGCTCATTGGCTGAGTACTACGGAGGACAAGGACAGGATCGGGAACTGCTTCACCTGGATAAAGGCGGACTGTACCTTTGATGGCCTATTGCAGGCTATCCAAGAGTTTGATGATCGAGTCTTCGTTGGCGAGAACCCACCGAAGCGGGCGCTCGTAGATGTAAATCGAACCAAGTTCATCAAATCAGTTTCCGTTGTCAAGAAGCCGGACTCTAGCTTGACTGAGACATGGTTTGACTTGCAACTGCCGTTGAACAACGATTTGATCGCAGTCATTGGCAACAAGGGCAGCGGCAAGAGTGCACTTGCTGATATCTTGGCACTGGTTGGCTGTGCGCGGAACTTCTCGAAGTTCTCCTTCCTGACACCCACTCGATTTCGCAGCTCCAAGGGGCGACTGGCGTCGCAGTTCATAGCAACGTTGGAATGGCGTGATGGCACCACATTCTCGATGGATCTCGACAAAGATCCTTCCGCTAGTAGCGTGGAGCGCGTGAAGTACCTCCCACAACGCTACCTGGAGGATCTCTGCAACGAACTCGGAGAACGTGGATCCGACACTTTTGATGCCGAGTTGCGTAA
>CALMPB010000069.1 GCA_937871985.1 uncultured Burkholderiaceae bacterium | reverse complement strand
GCTGCCCGGCATCAAGGGCAAGGACATCACCGATGCCCACGTCGACTTCTACGCCCGCTTCGCCCGCCCCGGCGTCGTCGTGGCCAACCTGGACATGGACCCGGATTCCTACGACTACACGCTGACCCGCAAGCACCTGGAAATCCTGCACCGCGCGACGGATGCCGACGGCAAGCCGCTGGAGATCCACACCATGAGCCCGCCGCTCAAGCCGCGTCGCAGCGAATTCATGGACGACAACCCCGACTTCGCCGCCGGCTACATCAACTACTTCGTCATCAACGGCGCCGTCATCGCGCCCGAATTCGGCGACGTGGAAGCCGACAGCAAGGCGCGCGACCTGCTGGCGCGTCTGTATCCGGGACGCCAGATTGTGCAGCTGAACATCGACGCCATCGCCTCCGGCGGCGGCGGCATTCATTGCGTGACGAACCAGTTGCCGGTGGCGTAGTTCCTGGGGGGCTGCAAGGGGTCATGTGGCGCCGGAACGGGCATCCGCGTTCCTGACGCCGCCGCGCCATGGCGGCCGTGGTAGAGTCGTGCGTCCTTCCTGTCGCACCCGATCACGTCGCCACGCGTCACACTCTTGCCGGCCGCTCAGACAGCCGGCCGACCCGCAAGGCGCGCGTGACAAACCCCTTGCGGAGCGGAGCATGAACACCCAGACCCCGGCCATCACCCCGGCGCGTACCGCCTTGCTGGTCATGCACTACCAGACCGACATCATGGAACTGTTCCCGTCGGCCGCCTCCGCCTTGCTCGGCAACACCCGCCAGCTATGCGACGCCGCGCGGCATGCAGGCGTCAGCGTCTACTTCGCCAAGATCCACTTCAGCCCCGGCTACCCGGAAGTCAGCCCCTTGAACAAGAACGGGCAGGGCATCAAGCAGCTGGGCCGCTTCGTCCACGACCGCATCTCGCCCGAACTCGGCCGCCGCGACGACGAGCCCGTCATCATCGCCCACCGCGCCAGCGTGTTCTTCGGCACTGATCTGCAGGTACGGCTTTCGGCGCAGGGCATAGACACGCTGATCATGGCCGGCGTCGCCTCCACCGGCGTGATGCTGTCATCGATTGCGCATGCCAGCGACTCGGACTACCGCCTGCTGACGGTCAAGGACTGCTGCTACGACCCGGACCCGGTCGTGCATGAGCATTTGTTTGCGACGGCCTTTGAATCGCGCACCACCGTGCTGTCGCTGGACCAGGCCTTGTGCTTGCTGGCCTAGCGGACTGCTGGAAGAATTTCTGCCTTCTTGACCTTCAGGCCCCAAAAGGTCAGCCCACGCATCCCACCATGTCTCTCAGAACCGTACCCGCAGAACCTTACGCGCCGCGCCGCATGGCATTCATCGAGCAATGGCGCGACAACGGCCTGGCCGTCAAGGCCTACGCGATACAACGCAATCCTGATCCTGCCGTTCCGCTCCTGTCTGCCGAGGTCGCCGCAGCCGCCCGCCAGACCGCGATGACCGCATTGCAGGATAGCGCCCGCGATCCGCGCGCCACGGGCCTGGGCTTCTGCATCGCCCACGTGGGCGAGGAGGCCGTCTGGCTGCTGGTGGACTGGTGGATATCCGGCGGCATCCTGTGCCAGCGGATGTACTCCGCGCCGCTAAACCAGCCCGAACAATTCCAGCCCGTGCAGGGGCCGTTCATTGCATGCGTGTGGGAACTGGAAGTGACCGCGCATGAGCGCGGGGCGTGGATGCGGCATGTGCTGCGCGAGGATCCGGATACCGCCGCTTATTTGGCGGATGTGATGCCTGCGGGCAGTTATTGAAACGACTTCCCGCAGCGTCTCGCGGCGCTCATTTCCTGAGATAGGACTTCTTCCCGCTGTCGGTATAGCAGAAAGTTCCGCCCCGAGGCCCCGTACAGTATTTGCCGTCCCGACAGCCGCAAGCACTGCTGGAACCGGAGGCGGCCGGCTTGGAGCTTGGCGCAGGCGCGCCTGCATCTGGACTAGAGCAGACGCGTTTCGACGCGCTGATCGATCCGTCTCGGCACAGGAACTGCTCGCCGACACAGCGCTCCACGCCGCCCTTCTTTCCCGAGCAGGGGTAGTTCGCCGAATGCGCCGCCGTGGCAAACAACACGGCCGCCAACAACAGCCCAAGACGTGTCGTCATTTGCATTGCAGACGCGCAGGAACGGCGGGACCGGCCCGCAATCAGCCCGTGCAACGGCCTTCGACCGCCAGGTTCACTTCGGGTTTGGAGATGACGCGCTGACCTTCCTCTTCCGAAACCTGTTCCACGCCGGCGCCGCCAACGAACACGCCAATCTTGATGAATTGGCGCACGAAATAATTCTTTCCCGCCTCCATCATCACCATCAGATCGTTCGGTGAAAACTCCGATTCGGTGGAGACCTTGTGTTGCTCGTTGCCGGCGACCTGGGTATAGAAGAACACGCGGTCCGACGTTTCGCCCAGGCACTTCTCATTGACGTACACGTCCTTCTTCAGAGCCTTGCCTACAAAGCTGTCCCGGTAAACATACAGACCGGACTTTCCTTCGTCTGGCGCCGGGAATGATTTGGCCTGCTTGTTTTGCTCGGCGGGCGCCAGCGGAACATTGGCGCAACCCGCTATCGCCATCACGCAGGCCGCAGAGGCCGCCAACTTCAACATCTTCTTATTCATATGATTCGTCTGCATCAGCTTAGTTATGTGCCGCTTCCTGCCCTCCGCAGGGGAACGGGTAAATGTATCTAAGAGATTCTAATAATGTCATATGAATACAAAATAAGCTACCCCTCACAATAGACAATCAGACATTCCGGACTGACGCGCGCGTATCTCGGAATGCACGCCTCCTTGACGAAATCGCAGCCTCCTATCTCCCTCATCCATGAAGAAAACAGAAAGCGCGACCTTCCTGATGGCGTACGACAAAGGCAACTCGCACTTCCGCGATCTGCACTTCCACGACTGCACCTTCGACAACGGCGCCCTGTCCATGGTGAAGACCCCGCAGCGCATGTCGCGCGTGCAGAACGTGCGCCTCTCCAGGTGCCGCGCCGTCAACTCGATGATCCAGCCTTGCATGTTTGAAGACGTGCTGATCGAGGACCTGTCCACCAACCCCATCCTGCTGGTGTGGGCCTCGTTCTTTCGCAGGGTCAAGCTGGTCGGCAAGATCGGCAAGCTCAACCTCAACCTGACGCCCACCGCGTTCTGCACGGACGAGCGCCTCCTCGATCAGTTCGCAACCGCGCGCGCCGCCTTCTATGCCGAGACGGATTGGGCCTTGGACATCAGCGAAGCCAAGCTGCTGGGCCTGCGCTGCGAAGGGGTGCCGCTGCACCTGATCCGGCGCGATCCGCAGACGCAGGTCATCGTCGACAAGCAGGGGCGATATCCGGGGTACAAGGCGTTGGGAGCGGACTTCGTCCAGGCTTTCCCTGGCATCGCCAGCCTGCTGCACTCTTTTGACGAATCGCCCAACCCGTCCATGCTGCTAACCGCAGCGCTAGCGGCGCCCAAGGCGCGGCGGGACGAAGAGAAGGGCGCGATCGCGGAACTCCGAACCTTGAGGTTTGTGGAAGAAGGTTAGGCGTAGACCTGAGCGGAGATGAAGGCGGGGATCACGGCTTACGGTCGATAACCACCCGATCGCCATCCTGGCTGCACGTCAAGACATCCAGATACGCCTTGCACAGCTTGTCCACCAACGCGGGCCAGCAGGCGCCGCTGACCGGCTGCGAGATCACCACGGCCTCGGCGCCTCCCTTCAGCAGAATATCGGCGCCGGAGTTCCGGCGCAGCCCTTCGGCTATCGAGCCGAGTGTGCGAGGAGCCCCTGAGAATTCTTCCGAGTCGGTGGAAAACCGGCTGTTCAACTGCCAATAAAGCGCTCCAGCCAACGCGATGGCCAGGAGCATCAGGAACAAGCCAACGGGCCCTTTCAAGCCATACTTTTCGAAGATCAATTCGAAGTAGGACTTGGATTGCGCCGGGGAAGAGGGCGCGGGCTCGCGCCGAAGCAGCAGGTTTATCCCAAGCACAAACAAGATCAGGGCCACCACAATGACCAGGCACAGCATGACCCAATCCAGGCCGGGCAGTTCCCACATGCATGTCAGATCCATGGCCGCTCACCGTTGCGCGTCGGAAAAGAACAGCACCAGCAATTGCGACGCTTGCTTGTAGTCCATCAGCACATAGCCTCGCCCGATCTCGAACTGAAAGTCTTGCGTCCACTTCACCGACAAGGGCTGCCTTTTTCCTTGGAATACTTCCGCTATGACGTTGCTGTACTTCATGGAGAAAACGACGATCTCGTTATCGATCTGCTTGATGGGCAGCTCCGCGTTGACGACGGCCTCCCGAAACAGGCTGGCCCGCGCCAACACGGGCAGCGCGCTCTCAATGAAGCCGCTCTCGCTCAAGCCTGCCGTGTCGCCTGACTGCGCAAACGCCAGGTAGCGGGGAAATATCTGCGCCGCCGCTTGCAGCTGCGCGCGATACGCGTTCTGTCCAAGTATGGAAGCGAAAACCGCTGGATTGGCCCCGGCGCCCGAAAAGCCGTATTCGCACTTGCGTCCGGCGGCATACCGCTGCACGGTGCACGTCCCG
>CALMPB010000068.1 GCA_937871985.1 uncultured Burkholderiaceae bacterium | reverse complement strand
CCGCTACCGGCATCTGTACGGGACTGGCGCTGGACGGACCATTCTGACGATCACCCGCGATAGGCGTGGCGTCCCCACGAAGCTGGCCGTCCACTGGCGGCGCATCAGCGAATGCCCGGCCCGAAAGGTATGCTTGAGCTCGTGCGACTGGATCGGAAGCAGGAACCCCCGAAAGAGTTTCAATGACCCGCCCCGTCAGGTCAACATCCGCTGCACGAGACCCGGGCGCCGCGTTCTGGCCTTCATACCGAGCGTGGTTAGCTTCCTCCAGCGTCTCACCGCGTCTCACGATAGTCGATCCTTGATTCGAACTTTGCAGCTGTTGTCGCAACTGGTCGCCGGTCATCGTGTCAGGCACTCCGGCGCTCCGGTAGCTGGCGTCGCCGCCAGGCCCAACGCGGCCGGTTACGTCAGGCGGGGCGAGCGCCTGCACGTCACCTGAGACGCCGCGCAACGCACCGGCATCGAAACCAGCGCCGATCCCAGTCGCACCTGCAATCACGTCGACCGCGCGGACGTACCCGCCCTGGTCATACTGCCGCAGCGTCTCCAGCTTTGCCCATTCCTCGGAGCCGGCACGATTGGAACCAGCCTGGTCGGTGAGTTGCCTATAGGTGGTGTTGGTCACCGACTGAAGCTCTGGACGAGCCTCAACCAGCTTGTTATGCAGGTCATCGATAGTTGACTTGACCGGGGCATACGAATCGTTCCTCTCCAGCAAATGCCCGTTCTGGCTAAGGCTCAACGTGAAGCCCGCACCGATTCGACTGCCAGCGGACTCCGTGCGCGCATAAGTCTCCATTTCAGAGCGCGCGCGCGACACGGACTCAGTCACCGATCCGGTGGCCGACCTCACATCGCTTGATTCCCAGCCGTCGCTTCTTTGCACTTGATGAGCCGCGTCCGACAATGCTCCCATTCGTATCGTCGTGGCGGATGAGTTTGCTGCCATGGCCGCGCGGTTAATTTTCTCCGACTCTTGCTGCGTGATAGTCTCGGTGTGCCGCTTCCCATCCGAATCGGTCCAGCTGACCGATCGGCCTGCGCTCACACCGCCAACCATCGGAGCGCTGAATCCCAGCTTTCCGTCCACGCTGGTTCCAATGCTCTTGCTTTGCTCACGGAAGATCGCATCTGCCTTCTGCTCCGTCATCCCGCTCTCGATGAGTCGCTGCTTGAACGTCTGCTGAGCGGCCATCTGTGCGCTTTCCTCACCCGTGGCAACTGTGTCCCGTACAGCAGTCGATGTACTGCTGCCTGACTTGAGCCCGAAAGCAGTCGAGTGGACCTGGGCCATCGCATCAGCAACTGACGCTTGCGCCTGCTGAGTCTGCTGCCACGTACTCTGCTGCATGGCCGAAAGGTCGTTACCGACCTGAATCTGTCGATCCGCCGCATAGGACGAAGCGCCGCCGGCGTGCATATTCTGTGTGTACGCCGGCGTCACTTGAATGGGAGCGGAGTTCTTAACGGAGTCGGGCGCAACCTTATCCTCGGACACGTAGTCCCGCCCGGACATGCGTTGGGCCATACCGGCCATTGCATACGGGGAGCCATAGATAATCGCCATCGTCAGCAACGGAACCGCCGCCATTAGATCGGAGGCATATGCAAGGTTGGTGCTCAACGTGTCGTACATCACCGCATCGAAATTCTGCAACGTTAACGCGTTGAGCGCGTACTGGCCCATCTTCTCGACCACGGTGAGCTGGATGAACCCATTAATCACGGCCGCGAACGGTAGCCAGCTGAAGACCCATGCACCGAACTGCATGAACTTCGCCATTGCTCCAAAACAACGGGCGCCCGCAATCAAGCCGTACAGGAAAACAATGACACCGAACGCGTAGTACAGCATCTGCATATACGTCATGCCGGTGAACATCGTCTTCTGAAAGCCGCTACCAGCCGCCGTCGCGTCCACCTTGTACTTCTCCATGGCGTCGCTTTGCATCATGGTGCACTCATTGAATGCAGATGGGCTTGTGGCAGCAAGTCGGCATCGATATGTGTCTGCGGTTGCATTGCGAAGCAGCGCGTTCAGCATAAACTGTTGCGCCGATTGGCCCCATCCTGCCCCAAGCTGCATCAGGGCGTTGTAGCTGTTCTCCACGTCCGCAACCGTATACGAAGATTGCCCGCCCGCTCCCAAAGCGACCTTGGCAGTCTTCATGTTCTGATTAATGAGGGTGTTCAGAGGAGACGTGGATAGATTGGCATTGGCGAAAAGCAAATCGACGCGCGATCGCAGTGCTTCTGCCGCCTCAATGCACGACATTGCAACGCCAGCTTCGATATTTCCAGTGCCGTCGTAGTTGATGTATCCGATCAGCACGCCACCCCGTTTGGAGTTGTCCAAGAGATAGTTGAAATAGTCGGGAACCTGCTCCGTCTCTGTGCTGTTGACGGCAGAGTTTGGCGAACAATAAAGCACGAAATTCTTCCAGGTCGCGACCATCGCCGGGTCGGCCTTCTCCAAACCGCCACGCATGGTGAAGAGCAGCGCAAGCGGGGTAACGAAGCCATTCTGCGCCACAGTCATGTAGCTACCGCTCACCGTCGAGAACGAGGTATCCACAGTCTCCAGGACGCCGTAGCTAAGCTGACTGTAGAGTGCCGCCGGAATGCCAAGCACCGCGGGCACGTTATCAACCGCACGAATGCTGCCGTCATACACATTTACCAGCTGGTTGCGGATCGGCAATCCGGCAGCGGTTAGCGCCAACACGATGATCACAGCGCTCTCGAAGATGCTGTGCCCTCGATTGACAGTGCTTGGCATGTACTGGTTCATGTGGAACCAGGCACCAGAGGCGATCGCGAGCAACCCGCCAAGCACCGCTGCGCCGGTAATGAGGCCTGTATCGTTGAACGCCATGGCCACGCCATTGAGCGTGGCATAGAACATATCGAGCGGGCCGGCCAGGTAGGTAGTAAAGGTCGCCATAGTTCTCAATCCGCTTGGACGTCGTTCTTCGAAACGGCGCGCTTCACTGATGCCCCAAACCTCAGCCGCCGGAACAAGAGCGACGCGACGAGCACAGTTGAAAGCGACGTGTACACAATGAGCCAGACGGCCAGTGCGATAAAGCCAGCGAAGCCCGCCCACGGCAATACGCCCACCTTTCCTCCGGAAAGAGCGAACATTACGCAGCAAAAGATGCACGTCGCGACAGCAATGACGCCGGGCACTGGCGGGAGTACGACTGTCAGCACCCGAATCAGCCAATCGCTTGTCGCCGGCGCGTTCACGGCGATATCGAGGGAATTCCGCGGGATCATCGATAGTTCCTGAAAATGGCCGGGTTGAACTTGACCAGGATGTCCGAGTACTCCTTCGCCTTCATCACTCGGTCCCACTGGATAGCATTTTCCTCGCGCATCTGACGGACTTGGTCGCTCAGTAACCGTTCGCGAGCCTCGATCACTGGCGGCATTGTCGATTGGTCCTTACCCGAGAATGCTTGGCGGATGGCGCGCAACGCAGCGTCCCCATACGAAATCGTTATTTCGTTCACGATCAATGGCTCAAGTTGCTTTGCGACTTGAGTCATTGATGCCGTGTTCTGTTGGGTTGCGACCAGAAGGCCTAGGAGAGGCGCCGATACCGCGTTCAGTAGAGCTCGCTGCTGCGCCGTGAATCCGCACTCGTTCCGCGTGCTTTCGCAACTGTTGATCTTCGCGATAATGGAATCCGCATACACTTGGTCCTTCGCGCCAAGCGTTGAACCGTACAGCAGCTTCGCGACGTGTTCTTTCACTCCCGTGAAAGACGATGGAACCGCTTCAAGCGTCACCGTGGTGCACGGCCCATCTGGAACCCGGTCAGCCGTGCTGTCGTTGTATCCACTAGCTGGACAACGCAGCATTTCCAGCCGGCTCGCTTGGCCCTCCTTGGCTCCATCACGGATGTTGTAAAGGTCGACGGTGCCCGCCCGAACCTGGCCAATGGATTTTGCGCTATCGCTGTCAGAGGCGTCTGCTCCGACAACGACTGTACCGGAAAGCGACATGACGAATTCCTTCGACGCCTTTCGCGTGGACTCGCCCGTCAACAGATTGCCGAACTCGTCTGCCGCGCCAGAGTTACCCAGCGCTTTCCACACGAGATTTCCGGTCTCCGTAATGGCGTTCTTGTCCGCGGCCTCCTTAGACTGGCGATTCGCGCTGCTGAAAAAGCCTTTGACCGAATCGGTGATGCTCGCCACCCGGTCGACAAAGCCACCGCTTCCTTCCGAGTTTTCCGCGGAGAGCGACTCCTCTGAAGCAAACAACGCCTGCTTTCCCCAGTTCACGACGGTGTGGGCAAGAGCGCAGGTATTGCGAAGGTTCTGCATCAAGCTTTGCAATATCGACTGAAAGTCGCCCATGATCTTGCCGAGCGCAGGGTTGATATAGTCGATCGCCGCCTTGAATGCCACGCCGATTGCGTTCGCCGCGATTTGCCGAAGAAGGGCTTGCAGCTGTTCGCTATTGATGAACGAGAACGAGCCACCATAGAGATCTATGCCACCACATCCAGCAGCGAGCCTCGGCGGGTCAAACGCGATAAGGTTTATCGGACGAACCGGAGTTCGCACACCAATTCCCCCACCGACAAAGCCATTGCGTAGCTGGCTGTTAAACGACCCAGGTGCGGTCGCATTCGCAAACATGCCATCCAGCTCAGAGCTCAGCGAGGCCGCCTTTAGCTCCGGTGACAAGCTTAAAGCGACGGCTAGTGCCGTAAGAACGACGGACCTTCGCATGTGAAGTCTCAACCTCATAGTGTTTTCCTTTTAGTACTGGCCCGACAGCCGCTCTTTCAAATAGCGCACCCACTCACCTGGGTCGTCGCCCGCTCCCGCCTTCATGTCCTCGGTACTGAGCACACCGCGATCGAACACGCGTAGCTTCTTCAGGATTTCTTCTGGTAGCAGCCCGTTGTAGTCGGCAGCGACGATTAGACGGTCACGAAGCTGATCCTGAGACATCATCCCTTGCGACAGGATGTAGTAGTTGTCCGGTGGGACCACGAACACCGTAGTGGGAGTGAGCCGCAGACCTAGCCGCTGCGCCTGGCCACCATTCGGGACAAACTCATCCTGTCCAAGCCCGGGGACCGCCTCGCCGTTCATCGAAATGAATTTGGTTAGGAAACCAAATTCGCGGGCAAGATCCCTCACAGCCGAGACCTGCGGCGGACAAAAGGCGCACGTCGAGTCGAAGAACACCCAGAGGCCACCGATCTTGCTGAGATGCTCCATCGCCTCGGTTTGGCCTTCCCCTCGATATCGCAGGAAATCTTTCTTCGCAAAGCTGGACAGTGGAACGCGATTGTTTTCGTCTAGATACGGATCGTTTGCCACAACCATCTGAACCTGGTTTGCATACCGTTGCGCTTTGTCCATCGCCACCCGTTGAGCGTATAGATATGCCTCCACGTTTTCCTTTGTTGGGTCGTCAATTGCTCGACCTAGAAGCACCGGCATCTGCTTCTGTAACCACTCTACGGAAAAAGGCTCCACCTCCTGCCGCCTGTAGGATGGAGGCTCAACAGCCTTGGGCGATTTGGGATCGGCCGGTGGCGTGGTTGCCTGCTGCTTTACCTGGTTCTCGTCTACAGGTTCGGGCTCCAACTCCGGATCTTGGTACCAAAACCAACCTTCGCCCTTGCGGTCATAAAAGCTTGTGTTTTGTGCAGCCGCCGCGGTCGGCAAGATCGCAGCGCACAACCACAGCCCGGCAAATATCTTGAGAATCGGATTTGCACACATCTAACGGTGTCCCACAAATGATTTATTTAAATCATACTTTTTTGATTTAAAAAAGGGGCCATGCCTGTCCAATAATTTGGTCTTGGTCGAGGAATCCCCAGTACCGGCCATCGTAGGATCCGGGCATGGTGCCGAGCAGCAGCGCCTTGCCCCCTGGAACCGTTGCATCTCCCTGCATGCGTAACCCACTTACGTCGAGCCGACTGGACAGGCCTAGCGGGCCCCAGAATTTCCCGTTGATGGAGATGCCCGAATCGTCCACGCGAACCCTATCACCTGGCAGCGCGGCCACGATCTTAATGATCCGCTGTCCATCCAAGGCATGGCCCATCAGTCCACCATTGGCGATGTACTCGACGTACATGCCGCGAGTAAGCCCGCCTTCGGGACGCCCAAGCCTTACAAAGTAGAAGGTGTGAGGTAGGCAGCGGTTCTCCTCCACCTGCACGTCCAGAGCAAAGTGCATCTTCTGGCGCAATGCCTCGGTGATTACCGGACGGGCCGAGAGCGCCAGCACGGCGCCCACCAGCGTTAACAATATTGCCGTCCGGTTCTTGCTCAGCTGGCGGCAGTTGGCCGCGATTCTTCGCCAGGAGCTTTGCAGGTAAGTCATCTACTTCTCTGCCCCCAAGCCCAGGCGTTCGGCGACGACTGTGGTGACATCCCCCAGGGGCGGGACAGCGAGTGCAGCATTTTTGTTCAGCACAAGAATTCCTGCACCTTCATAGTCGCGAAGGACGCGAGCTAATTGCGCCGCGAAATCTTGAGCGACATCGACCGGAGAGTTCACCTCCCCGGCAAGCGACGCCCTCTCATAGAATCGCTCAGCTAACCCTGCCGCATCGAGCACTACGACGGGCGTGCCACCGCCCATTTCTTGAGACGTAGCGGTCGATCGTGTCCTTTGCGGGGAATCCGACTCAGCACTCAGCGGGCCGTCCGAGTCAAGGTTCCATGCCGCAAGAGTTGATGCAATTACCACCGCGACGAACACCGCGATCGCAAATTCCGGCTTTATGGCCTTAGGCCGCACCAGCCACAATCCCAATAAACACAGCAACGCCGCGCCGGCGGCCACGTACAAAAACGAGAACAAATTCATTCCGATCACCTTGCAAAAGAAGAGTTGTCTTGGCTCAGCCCATAGTGAGAGTGGGTTCGTGACGGGAAACCACACCGCGCGCCTCTTCGTCGAGGAATCTGCGGATAGCAGCGTCAGCCGAAACACCCTGATCGATCATGCGAAGGATCTCCGTCCGTTCCCTTCCGCTGGTGGAGAACATCACATTCGAATAGCGGCTTCGCACGAGTCGGTAGATCTCGTATGCGGAGTCGACTTTGAACATGAACTCGGAGTAGACGTTGTCCACTTTGTGAATCGAGTTGATCTGCTCCGCGCCATAGGCGTCGATTGAAAAGTGGTCTTGATTAAGTGCCTTCTGCACCTGATCCGGCTTCTGCTTGAGAATCGCATGCCACGCCGTGTTCTGGAGGATCGAGTCTCCGCGGGGAGATTTGCCGATATCCAGCAGACCCTGGGTCACGCAAGCGATTGCGCCAAGGTCTTTACGCGCGCGGGCGTAGGACTCGTCAATGCCCTCCGCCATGATCGGATTCAGCAGCCATTGTTTCGCCTCTTCCACCAGCAAGAGATTTCGAATGCCCTGGGTTTTCAACTTCTGTCGGCTGCGCGCGATCGCGGCAAACATCTGAAGCACAACCACGTCCCGCAGATGAGGAAGAAGCTTCAGGTCACCCATCTCCAGAATGATGAGTTGGGCGTCCATGTTGATGTTGAAGGGCTTGTTGAACCAATGGGCAAACTGGCCCGAGGCAAACGGGTATAGCTGCTTACCAATCGTCCGCGACAACTCGTCAGGCTGCGTCAACAGAAAATTGGCGACATCCTCGGGAATAGCCTCGTTCGTGTTGTTCATGTACGCAGCCGTAATCGCGCGTTCCAGAATCGGCCGCTTCACGTCGTCCAGCCCATCATTTGGCGCGGCCATCTTCGTGAAGATCGTCGATAGCAGCGACATCTCTTCTTGAAGCCCCCCCAATGGAATTGATGTGAAAGGATTGAGCGACAGAAAGCTTTCCTTGGAGAAGGTGATGACCTGGCATTTATCGGGGCCCAGCGACCGACCAAGCTTCTCGTAGGATCGGCCGTCATCGATAATCCACACCTTCACCCCTGAGGCCAGCATGTCGGAGACGACCGCCTGCACCCAAAAGGACTTCCCACTGCCAGATTCGGCATACACGAGGCCGTTCGCATTACCGGGTGTAGCCAGCGGGTCTATCATCGCGGCTTCGCCACGTCGTGTTAGGACTAGGGTTCCTGACGAGGTCCGACTCCCCGTTCCGTCGCCATAGATCGGCAAAAATCGCACGGCTTGCGGAACTGACATGGAGCGCAGGCGGAAGGAACGGTGCAACCCGCCTTCACTCCCATTCAATGGGAGGGCCTGCTCGAATACGGTGCGCAGGATTCGCTTGTCCTCTCGGATATCGAACTTCTTTCCTTTACCGCCGATCGCACGGTAGTAAGTGCACAAGCTTTCGCTGTACGAGCGAAGTCGGTCCTTGCTCTTCGAATAGATGACAAGCGCCATGGACACTTGCACGCCAATTTCACCGCGGCCGTTCAACGCGTGGACGAGCGTGTCGATACGCTTTTTCTTATAGCCAATAACGGGCCAGAGCTTGATCGTCGGCCCGTACGCCTGGTTGTTGATCACCGTCGACATCAAGCCGACCTTACGCTTAAGCGCCTGCTGATCGGGGTAAAGCATGACGAAGGACAGGTAGAAGGGCTCCTGGATCTGATTGGTGAGCCCCTTGGCGTCGCCTATCACCTCATTCATGATCCATGAGTGCGCACGCTGGGGGAAGTTGTTCACGCTGAGCACCTTGGCGAAATGCTGCCCGTCATTGAACGATATCGACGCGTGATCTTGGGAATAGTCGACCGAGAACGAGTTGGGAAGAATCTGCTCGTTGAGTGGACGTTCTTCGTCCAACGGGGCCACACAATCATCGTCTGAAGCCCAGGGGTTGTGGACCTTCTTAACGATTCGCCGATACCCCGCCTCGTCGAGCAGACGAAAATGAAAGCCCGCGGTCTTCAGGCGGTCAAACAGCCCTGTGACGTGCTCGGTCGCGGGTGCGAGATCGTCGGCCGCGACGTCAGCCGCGGTCACTGGCACTTTAATTCCCACAAAAAGCCGTTTTTTGTGGACCCGAACTCCATTCGTCGGAATGAGCGGCTGCGTGGTCCCTGACGCTATGTATTCGGCATGCTCGCGAGCCATCGAGGCCAATATGCCGCCAGCACCGGCCTTCCCTGAGAGGTAGCCCTCCACAATGGCATCGATGTCGGGATCGGCGAGGATACCCCAATGAATGATGGACCCCGCGGGAAGGTTCGCAGACAAGGATACTGAAAGGCGCTCAACGAACTGGTTGTCGGTTCCCACCACCGGCGAGGTGACACCCACCGCGCCAATGAAACGCTCCTTCAACCGTTTGGATTCGAAGTAGAGGATATTGGAGGAGTCATCCCACGCAGTGACCGTGATGTTCTCGGCGGGATGGTTTTTCTTGAGCTTGCTCATTATCTGGCGTCCGGGGTGGGGATGATTGCGATCGCGAGGCTGCCGACTAGCGGGCATGCCAAGCTCAGCGAAGGGTGCACAGTAAAACTAAGGCAGCGGGTCCGGGCATCGAGCCGGACGTCGCTGCCTTCCTGCATTTGCTACTTGGTAGAGCAGATAGAGGGATCAGTTCGCCTCTGCGCAGGCACCCCTAGAGGGTGAGGCCGGGAATCCCGGTAGTTACGACGTGCGCGACGACCTCGGGCAACCCGGACGCACGCGCCTTCACGACAGCATCGACGAACGGACCGATAAGGAACGCCACGCCCACGCCGATCGCGGCGGGCTTGAAAGTCATCATGACCGCCGTGGCCACAAGCCCGAACAGGACCGATACGAGGCCAATGGCCAGGCCAAGCGAGCCGTTGTACTCGTCTTCCAGGAAGTCGTTGAATTCGGTCAACGCGTCGCCGCCGCCACCAGCATGTGCTGATGCCAGCGACACAATGGCGATAATGATGAAGGCGGCGACCATGAGCAGCCATTTCGGAGGGTTCTGAATCGCACTCTCGCTGGAACCGGAAGCCATCGGCTTGAGGGAGATTTCCATGTTTTATTCCTTTAGTTTCTATCCTTGGTTGGTGAGATTTTCGTTCGCTACGGGTTGGTGATTTGTGGCATTCCTCCCATGTCCTTAATGCTGTTTTCCCTGGTGCTTGTTGCAGAGGATTCGGCGGGTTCCTGAGATCCGCCGGAGCGCGGCACACGCGGCGAACCGACAACCTTCGCACCCGCCGGCCGCACCATCTTCGCCGGCGCCAGAATTCCTCGATTAACGAAACCAGCCGCCCCCATAGCCCAGCGGCGGGGCTGGACTTCGGTGAAGACGTACGAGGGGTAATGCAGGTCGTCACGTGCGTCGATCCACGGTGCCACCCAAATGCGCATCACCACG
Source organism: uncultured Burkholderiaceae bacterium (assembly GCA_937871985.1). The sequence goes on along the minus strand of CALMPB010000068.1, from coordinate 17,394 downwards.
GCGGGCTCGCGAACGGGCTTACCGTAGATGTCGCTTCCAGCGCCCGGGCCAGCCCCGGCACCGACGGCCGTGACCAGGTCATAGGAGCCTGCAACCGTAGCTCCTTGCGTCCGCTGCCGATCGCTCTTGCCAGCCGGAAAGCTTCCGATCTGCACATTGCCCGCGACCGTCCCGGATTCAACGTCCTTCATGGTCACCCCGAAGGGCAAATCGCTCTCCCTCAGAGGCATCGGTTGATCGGTCGACTTGATGACGGCCATCGGCGTTTTGCACGTAATTCCGTCTTGCAGCGAATCCGGATTGTTCGGATCCATGCACGTGAACGAAGAGCGGCCGCCCGCGGGATCCAAGATCGACGCGCAACCGCTGAGGGCCACGGTTAACGAACACACCAATAGGAGCTTCTTCATTTCAGTACAAATCCTTTCTTAAGTGCCACGGTCACCTTCCTGCCGGCGTCAACTTCGAGCACCGGCATCATTTGATCTGCCAACTTCAGGTAGTACTCGCTCACGCTCTTGGCGGCGTCGGAGAGGCCTGTTGCAAGCCCGGTCTTTCCGATCGTGCTGGCGTCGACGGACTGAGTCTGGACGCTTCCCGAAGGGTTGAGATCCAAGCCCTGTACGCGGGTCGGCTTTAACGCGTCGCCGAATCCGGACAGCACGCCGGCCATCAACGTCTTTGCGATCAGCTGCCCCTGCTTGGAAACGAGCCGTCCCCGCACACCCACGCGCCCGTCTTCGCCTAGCACAAACCCATCCAGCGGAGCCTCTACGACGCGAGGCTCTTTGGTCGGATCGTCATTGGGAATGATGCAAGCGATACTCTCGGTGCGCAGCTGGGCACGCTCGTCGGAAAGTCCCCCGTAGCCTGCGACCAGCACGCGGCAATCATTCAGCGACTGCGACGTATGTCCATTGGGCATTGACGAAATGCCCTTAACGCGGAGAATTCCGGGTACCGCGTTCACTTTTGCCTTGGCGGACTGGTCCGTCGGAGCGTCCATACCCGTGATGAGGTGCCCTTCAAACACCGTGGTCATCGGGACGTATTCACCAGGAGCCTCGGAATCTGTCCGTGGCTCTTCGGGCTTTGGCGTGGCGTTCTCGGTAACCCGGATGCGAATGGCCTTCACCTCCGGACTGGCCGTGGGTGCGGCCATCGGAGCTCCGGAAGGCAAAGAAGAGGCTGGGGCATTCGGAAGCTGATATCCCGCACCCAACTCCCTCTTCCCTTCCAGCGAGTCCAGGCGTGTGCTCAGCTTCTGGACCTCAGAAAGAATGTCCTTGGACACGCCGTCCGCGCCTGGCGCCGATTTGATCTTGTCAATCGCGTCCTCCAAACGACCGAGGATTTGCTTCCGGGCCTCTCGCTCCTGCTTGATCTGGTCTCCAAGATCCTTCAACTGCTTTGATTGCGCCGTAAGGTCGCCAGCGAGCATCTCGACCGTGCGATCCTTCGGCTTTGGCAGCAGCATGTTTGCCGACACCGGGGGCTCGGGATTCTTCGGGACGCGCTTCTTGGGCGCGGGCTTCAGAAGAATGAAGAGCAGCACCACGACGACGATGAAGCTGACGCCGACGATCCCCAGACGAACACCCGAGCCTTGCTCGTTCCACCAGTCCTTCAGACCTTTCTTCTCGCTCATTGCGCTCCTCCCTGCCCCGTGGCGGACTTGTCCGCGACCACGAAGAGATCGGTCTCCGCTCCACCTCCCACGACGGAGGTTGGGAAGAATGCAACCCCGCGAACACCTTCCGCCCAGAAGGAGGGCTCTTGCAACTCCACCGTCCGATCAGCCGGTCCAGATACCCGGTACCGGTATATGTCGTAGTGCGCCCCAGAATGCCGCGACAGGGGCCGGATGCTCACCTCACCGATAGCTGCAACCGCAGAAGGCATGTATCCCTCAGCGTAGCCCTGCAATCGCCCTCCCGACGCAAGGGTCCGCAACGCGTAGACAAGTTGATCGGTGTACACATCAGACTTTGCACGCGCATCGAATCCGGACGTCGATGAACCACCAGCGTTAGACCCGCCGTTCAACTGAAGAGGAATCACCTGGTTGGGTATCGATTTCGGAATGAGGAGAAGCGAGATGACGGGATCCCCCGGCTGGTCGCCCGTGATGTAAATCGCCTGCGCATCAGTCGCACCATTGGCGTGCACGTACACAGACGAGCCGTTGGCCGTGATAACCATCTCCCCAAGTTGAGGCTTTTTGTCTTCGCCGCTCGTAGCGTCGATTACCTTCGCTCGCGCAAAAGGCGTCGCGATGCGGTTCATGTACGTGGCCGAGATGTCGACAGGCACGGTCTCCTCCCCCGTCACAGGGACCACGTTGCTCCGCTGGACGGCTTCGCCAGGCATGGTGCCGACACCAGGCATCGCCTGGCGTTGCACGGGAGTCTGTCCTGGGGGGGGCAACTTGTACTGGTCCACCGCGAAGGCGTTCGACGCGGCGCATGACGCCAGAAGTAGGCTATAAACGACTCGCTTCACTTACTCTCTCCTTGCTCATTGTTCTGACGCCGCTCGTCGCTCATCAGATCTCTGGTTTCGACGCTGCCGCCGGCCGCGCCGAAGCGAACAGCGTCGTCGAACCAAGGATCCTTTGCGGCGTCTTCCGCACGTTGATCCGCCTCGTGCTCAGCCGCCTCGCGCTCCAACGCGCGACGGTTTCTTGATTGCCAATGCTGGCTTTTCTCTTGCTTGCCTGGGTAGTGATCGAACTTGGAGATTTGCGGCCAGCCGTTCTCGATGGCGACTTGGATTTCGTAAACGTACGGAGTTCCTTTCCCGATCGGGCCGGCCGTAGTCGTAGACTGGAGCTCGCCCTTGATGAATACCGTCTTGGTGCGCGCCTCGTAGTCCATTCCGGTCGCAGTGAACGTCACGCTGCCTCCGCGGTCCTTGAACACAGGATCCATCGCAAGCGCGAAGAGTCGGCGCCTGACTTCCGGATAAATCGCCGGCGACGTGATGAGCCCCATCGCGTCTGCCACAAACGTCACGTTCTTGGGGCTCACGTTCCCCGTAAGGGTCGCCGCAGTTAATGCAACGCTGATCAGGTAGTCCTTGGACGCACTATCCGCACTGATCTCTGCCTCTACTGTCATGCGAGGCGGCACCAGGCGAGTCACGACGTCCTTCTTCAGCCAGCCGTACAGCGCTCCCAAGGTGACCACGCTCTCAATCAGAAGAATCACGAGCAAAAACTGGACGCTTCGCTCGGCGCTTCGCCAGGACTTCGTCAGAAAGTTGAGCTTCATGACCACAGCACCCCATGCTTCGCGTTCCGATACAGCTTGTTGATACCCGCCCAACCTGCTGCAAATACGATGTGTGGGATAGCTCCCATCATCTCGTTCTGCTTCCAGCGGCGCATCCGCGCCGTGAACCAAAGTCCGATGGCGGCGCCAACGAACGGCCACATGCCGCGAGCGATGTAGCCGCCCAGGAAGCACAGCATCAAGACCAGGAACTCGTCCATTTCCCATAGAAGAAATGAAGGCATGTCGTCCGTGTGCGCAGGAATATCAATTTCGTCGATCATTGGTTGCACTCCTTGTTGTTCGAAGCAGGAACAATCCTTCCGCCCACGACTTGCGCTCCAGGCACGTGGCATGCGGCAGATCCTGGCGAGACGGCCCCAGGGGATGGTTGAGGTTGACGGGCCGCGGATTCCGCGATGCCCGGATTGCTACGCGGCGTAGCTCCCACCGCCTTAGCTCCGCGCCTAAGTTGAGCCGGACGATCGCCGCTGACCAAGATCTCCACCCGGCGGTTCAGACTCTGATCCGCGAAGCTCACCGGTAGCCTCTTTCCGTACCAGCGCGCTTCGATTGATTTGGCGGGCACACCAGCGACCTCCAGCGCGCGTTTCACCCCCTCCGCCCTGCGCTTCGACAGGGCGAGGTTGTAGGCGTCGGTACCACGCTCGTCCGCATGCCCCACCACCAGATACGAGACGCCCTGCCCTGCAACTTGCGCGGCAACCAGCGCCGCAGCGTTCGTGGACGCCGACTCCGACAAATCAAAATCGAATCGAACGACTTGGCTCAATATGAGTCTCGGATCCTTCCGGTAACTCGTATCGATCCACGTTCCGGGACGGTACGTAGACGGCCCTTGAACCGACCACACCGGTTTGAGCTTCTCTGGTCCCACCCGTTTCGGTGTCGCGACCGCACGCTCAGAGTGCTCAGGGACGGTTACGAGGGCGGACGTCTCGGGCACGATCCACTCGCGCATATCGAACTGACCCTGGCCCTCAGGTGCTGCCGCCATGCTCGACGTCAGAACAAGAGCACTTCCTACCAAGCCAATAAAACGCCGCATTCGGACGCCTCCCACTATTTGCATTGCGTGGTATTTTAGCGATGAATGTTTATATCTCAACCTGTGAATGTTGATTTTTTGGGCGTCGGGCCACGCGCCCCAGGGAGCTAGGAGGAAATGAAAGGAATAGGCTTTTTTGGAAATCGCTTAGGCGGGGCGGCCGACACCCTAGCCTTAGCGGCAATTTCGTCGTCAGTGTTGACCACGTCCCCGTTCTTCAGCGGCCTGCCTACTGTGCCCTCATACGCTCTTGCTGGGCTAGGTGCTGCATGGGTGGCCGGACGCTGCATGCACGGCTTGGCTGGCATGCATCTATTCCGCTCAAAGCTCAATATCCGTTCCAGCGACCTGCTCTCAAACGATGGCATGCTGATCGGGTATACGACTGATCGCGGGCGTGCCGTTCGGCTCCCAGACGAAGCGCTGCCGTACCACGGCATGGTCGCGGGGCGAAGCGGCTATGGAAAAACGACTTTTGCCCGGCTGATGATGCTGCAACAGATCATCCGAGGTGGCGGGTTGCTCATGATCGACGCCAAGCTCGACAGCGACGACATGTCGTGGGTTGCGCAAGTCGCCCGCTGGGCCGGACGATACCAAGACATGCAGTTCATAAACCTCGGAGATCCCGCCAACAGCAACAGCTACAACTCCGTTCTTGAAGGCGACCCGGACGAGGTCGCCGACAGAATATTGACGAGCCTCCCCGCTCCAGAAGTGGCCCCGGCCGCGGAGCACTATCGTCAGTCCGCAAAGCAGGCACTCGGGGCGATCGTCGGAGGAGTCCAGGCGCTTGGACTGGCATACAACTGCATTGATCTCTCCATACTGCTACACAACGAGCGCGCACTATCCGAGCTAGAAGAGCGCCTTCGCTCCGTGCTGCCTCACCATCCCGCAACGAAGAATCTTTCGCTTTGGGTTGAGCAGTACCGAGGTGGTTTCGGGAACGACACGGGACCGGCCTCAGCCAGGATCAACATGAAGCGTCTGAAAGAGACCCTAGGCGGCATCGCCGGGCGGTTGCATGCGTTCGGCACTGGGACCTTCGGCGAAGTCGGGTCGTCGTACAGCCCCGACGTACGTCTGTTCGACAGCATGATGTCGAACAAGATTACATACGTCTCTTTGCCAACGATGGGAAAGGACGAATCCGCCCGAAATTTTGCGAAGATGCTCCTGGCAGATCTTCGATCCGCTATCGCGCGGATACAGCAGCTACCGAAGTCGCACCGATCGCGCATCCCATATCTCGCCCGGCTGGACGAGTTCGGCGCCTACGCGCTGATGGCGATGAATCGAGTATTTGAGCAGGCAAGAAGTGCCGGAATTTCGGTGTGGGCGATGTTCCAAAGTATCGCCAACCTCGACGCCGTGTCACCAGATTTTCGCGACATGCTGGAAGAAAACACCGATACAAAGCTGTTCTTCAAGCTCGCGAGCCCGAAGACAACTGAGGAGGCAGCCAAGATGATCGGCAAAGGGACATTCTCCAAGACGACCATCAGCGCCACCAGCCGTGCGTCCGAGTCGACGCCAAAAATCACGCCCGCGCCGGAAGGCGGGCTCAGCACTGATGCGGGATACGCGATCGCAGAGTCAGAGGAGGAGCAGTACCGCGTCACTGAAGATGACCTGAAGAAGGTCGATCGTGGTGAGTGCATCATGCTCTATCAAGGGTGCGAGCTATTCAACCTGCGGATACCAAACATCACGATCTCGAAATGGCTATCGTCCAAGGCAGCTCCTATCCGCGTCAATCGCACCAAACGTAAACAAGTAAAAGGCTGCGACTATTTCAAGAATGCGGACCGGTATCTGACCGCAGCAAAGGCTGCCAGAGCTTGAAGCACGCCCGAACTTCTATCACCGCCATGCACGCTATGGACAACAAAGGTTATGGTCGAACAAATTCAATTTTGGGGCTTGATAGCTCTCGTGATAGTGCTTGGCCTACTTCTGGCGAGCTGGACGAGGGCGATTTTGATCTACCTGTTTACGGATCTGGTATCACCTGGCCTGACGGCGGTGGCGAAGCCAGTTCTACTTTGGATCGCCTACTTGCTCAAGACAATTTGGCTGGACCATTGGGTGATCATCCAGAATTTGCTGAAGCCACACTCCGCGATCTTCCCTTCCCTATCTGCAAGAAGGAAGCACCCAGTCGAGAAGTCATAGCCAAGCTGACGGTCGATGACTTTGAGGAAGGTCCGGAACGATGGGCGCTTCTGGCAATTAAAACGGCCGTACAGCTTCTGTTGAACAGTCGTGCGAAAGATCGGGACATCATGAACGCCGGCCGTTGGCTCCTGGGATTCGATGATGGTCCTCTCTCGTTCGAGAACTGCTGCCGCGTTCACGGGGCCCGACCGGGCGTCGTACAGCTACGTCTGCAATTCGAACTGTGGAAGCGGTGGCACGTATTTTCAGAGCCTATTCAACTTGGTCTATTTTCTTTGCCGGAGGAGGTTGCAGACTCCATTCGCATGCGCGGCGGCCGCGCCGCAGTGAACGTGGCTGAGCGGATATGGCAGCAGCCGGGCATTATGACGTTGGACGCCGTGCGAGATCAGGACGAGTGCGCCGCACTTGAAAGGCTCGATGAGGCTTCTCTCGCATCCCAACAGGGAGACAACTGGTATCTCACCGGACGCAACCCCTCGGCAAAAGGAAGGCGGGACAGCAGCTGGTCCGACCTATTCCCGTGGTGACGACTAGTTGTCGAACGATCGTCAGAGGTGGGCTGCGTGCCCGGCGGACGTGGTGCTACGGCGAGAGCGACGAAGAAAAGGCCCTGTACGGGCCTATTTTATTGAGCGCGAGAACCTCAGGCGGGAATGAGGTAGTCGTTTCGAGAGGCACCGCCGAGTTCGGCGGCGACGAGCCAGCGCGGAGCCCGCCCTCGCCCCGACCAGGTTTCACCAGTGTCAGGGTGGCGATACTTGGGCACCACCATTCTTTTGCCCGGAGCCGACTTGGACTGTGACTTAGTGCCGGCTACGCGCGCTTCCTTCAGGTCCTTCAGGGTGATCCCGTTTTTTTCGAGTTGGGCCAGAATCTGGCGGATAACCACGGCCCGCTTCTGAGCTCGCAGATCGTCGAGCTGTCGGTTCACCCGCTTGATACGATCCTCCAAGGCGTGTTCGTTTCGCATAATTCTCTCCCTCAGTTCTGTATGTGAATGACAATCTGCTTTGCCGTCAGCGCTCCACTTGGCCGCGGCATCGCCGCTTTCCTTCGGGTGGATTCCGGTTCTCCAGCGAGCACCTCTTCCAGCGCCTTCTTGACCCTAGCGATGTACCACTGTTGGCCTTTCTCATTGGGGGACCCATAGTGGCCGACAGCCTTCCATGTGTTGCCATGGCGTGCAATTTCGTCTGCGTAGATCCACGCACCAATGTGGATGTTCAAGCATGGCTCCCAAAGGTGCTCACGTGTGATTCCGTAGCGAGGCAGCCGTTTCTCGATCCACCAGCTGTTTATTTGCATCACCCCGACGTCTTCGCTGCCGTCTCGGTTCAAGGTGTCGTTCAAGGCATTCGCTTTCCACCTTGACTCATGCCACGCTATCGCACGCAACATGATTTCACTGACCCCGTAGCGTTCCGCTGCCTCTCGAAAGCAAAGCGTGCCCTTCGCAACTGGGCTCGACATCGAGGCCGGCGAGACGACCATCAATGACAATAGCAATAGCGAGGCCGCGGTTCTCATGCGTGCCCCATCGCCCGCGACACCAGTCCGCTGCACAGTTGGAGAAACAAGGCTTCGTCGCCTTGCACTCCGTCAGGCGTCAGAACGAACTTCCCGGCGATAGCGACTGTTGGCGTTGCGTCCACGGCGTATGCGATCATCGACCGGGGAAGCTCTGCGACCTCCGCCGGCGACAGACTCTCCCAGGCCTCCTCGAACGCCAGCACGCTCCCCCCCGCCGCGTTCACGATGCCACGCCAGGTCTCAGGAGCTCGCGGCGAGCGGCCTTCGCCTTGGATCGCGCGGTAGGCTGCATCTTCGAATCTCGCGACCGCAGACCCCAACGCCTTTTGCGCGGCCAAATACCCTGCGGCTTCATGTATTCCCGTGCCATCGGCAAGCAGAATCGGTACGAACTCATATCGCCAAGGGGCTGGGAGACTCTTGGCCCACTGACGCAGTGGCGTGTGGAATGTGCGGCAAAAGGGGCAGCTAAATGAGAAAAAGATGCGCACCACTCGCTGGTCCGCCTCAACCTCGGCGACCTCTCGGTATGGCATTGGCGGGGTATATGGCTGTCCCTTTCCGTCACCACCCATTGCCATGGAGGGTTGAGCCTTCGCCACCACGTGCAGGGCGCTAGTTGTGGCTAATGCCAGCACGGCGGTAATGCAGGAACGCCTCATCTTGAATTTGCTCATTGCTTAGTAGTCCTTGGTCAATGCACATAGCGAAAAGCGATTGCCGTCGCTCGCCTCGTTTCCACTCTTCGATCACGTGTTGTACTGGTTGTTCTGCCAGGATCCCGTTGTCTATGAAGTATCCGAGGAGGTCCACCGCTTCCTTTGTCCGGCCTAAGCATTCGATGACCTGGAGGCGCGTCGCCGCTCCAGTCGAAATGAGCGCTTCCCACAGTTCAAGGATGCGATGTTCTTCAATGGCCGCGCGAGCCATCGTCTCCACCGCTTGATACGCCTGCGCGGGAGTTATCACACCGGAAGCGATCAATCTCTTGTCGAGCCTCTGCCGCTCAAACGTAGGCCACAGCGCCGGGTTCAGGAGGGACTGAATGGCGCTGAGCGTGGTTTTCCCTTCCCGCGCGAGGCGGACGCCCGCCTCCGCGAGAGTTTCGAATTGAGGTTGATAGCTCGCCGCTTCGTACAGTTCTTTGGCGTCTCCGCCGGCCAGAATCACCCGTCGCACGCGATCATCGATCTGGATAACCTCAAAGATCGGCATCTTGGTTTCCGACATGTCGTGGTCGCTCACAATGACCGGGAACTTGTCGTCCGGGTGATAGGCTCCGACGGCCTTCAACCACGCTTTGCTGGATTCGTTGGGTGCAACCCATTCGACCGTCGCCTCGGCGGGGATGGTCCTAACGAGGCGAGGCGCAATAATGAGTCGCAGCGTCTTCGCAATCAAGTCCCGGGGCATCTTCAGCTCGAGCAAACGCTCAATCACTAGCGCACTCGTATCCGAATGCGTGGTTGTCCAGAGCTGGCACCCGGTGTTCGCGTTACGGCCCAACGCCTCAGCGGTCTCTTCGTCCCGAGTCTCACCGATCATGATGCGGTGGGCACGCTGTCGAAGGAATGCCCTGGCTAGCATGGGATACGTGACCTTTCCCGGCACCAGCTCACATTGGTCTATGCCAGGCGTAGGTATCTCTACAGGTTCTTCTGCCGTCTTGACGTTCTCTCCCCTGTCGCGCAACTCGACCATGTATGCCATGAGCTGCGTCGTTTTGCCGCTTCCCATGGGGCCCGACACCACTACCGTTCCCGCGCGTACCGCGAGTGCCTGGTCGATTACGCGTCGGACTGCTAAGGGCATGTATATGTCACGGTAGGCAAGCCGTTGTGCTTGTTCCCGAGCGAGCCGAAATACGGCTGTTGAGCCGACGATGGTGTGAAGGAAGCTGGCACGGAGACTCAGTTTGAGCCCATCTTCCGGATAGCGAAGATGAATCGCGCCATCCATCGGTATGAACTGTTCGGACAAGTCCATGCTTGCACGTGCGCGAAGCTTTTCCTCGACATGCTTGACAAGATCTCCTTCGTACTCCGGCTCAAGCCAGCTGATTAGACGAACCCCCGAGTCAGCAACTTCAACCGGGCGCATGGCGCCATGGACGAAGCGAAGTTGAATGTCGGTCATGCCCTCCAATGCCGCTCGACGAAAGAGTTCGTTCAGGAAGTCGGCGGCCGGCTTGTCTTCCGGGCCCATGTAGATAAATTGATCGCGCTGACGGCCGAGTCTACTCATCGCTTCGTCCGCCTTATAGGAAGTTCTTGCACGTAAGACTGGGCCCGTAGAGCACGGCGCTTGCGTAGGTTTGCGCGCCGGAATCCACCTTTATGCTCAGCTCCAGGAGCGATAGACGAAGCTCGGTGTGCTCCGGTCCAGCAAACAGGTTGCTGGCGATAAAGCGCGTCGCGTCCATCGTCAGCCGAATCGGTAGTGCTAGCCGGTCCATCCGCTCGCACGGCTCGGTCGCCACCAGCGAGTAGCCCAGCCAAGCGATTGTCCCGAGAAATACGGCGGTGCCGAAAAACGCCTTGAATAGCATTGACATCTCCATTGTCTATGCTTTGATTATATTTATGGCGCTTTTTATTTCATACCTAACAATGTGTACTTTTTGGTTTGTGGTTGGCTTTTTTGCGTCCTATGTGTCTGCATGCCTGTGAGGCAGCCTGTCGAAGCCTTTCCGCGCACGCTGCCCGCGGGATTCAACGGCAGAATCTAGGGGCGGCGCACCGTGGTAATCGTGAAACTTCGTCGCCATCCCCTTGTAAGCCAGCAGCACCTTTGCCAGCTTTCCGCCTCTATGCTTCAGGATATGGAGCTCTGCACAACCCGGATACGGAGTATCCGGGTCATCTTGCTCGGGTCTGTATATCCCCATCACAACGTCAGCATCCGCCTCGATGGACCCTGAGTCCTTAAAGTCGGCGAGCAGTGGACGTTTGTTGGTTCTTCGATCGATTTCGCGGTTCAACTGGGACAGGAGCAAGATAGATATGCCAAGCTCCTTTGCGAGGCTCTTTAGACCGCGCGTGATAGTTTCAATCTGGCTGTGGCGCTTCTCTTCAGTCCCGACCATAAGCTGGAGGTAATCGACGATCAAGACGCGCAGGCCTGATTTGCGCTTCAACGTTCTCGCCTTGGACGCTACATCGAGAAGCGTCAAGCCTGAGGTTTCGTCGATGAACAGCGTGGCTGTGGCCGCAAGCTGTCCCGCTGTGACGAGTCTCGCCCAGAAGTCACTTTGCACTGCTTCTGGATTGTCCGCCTGGAGCGCATCGATCGAAATATCGGACCATTGAGCCAAGGTACGCCCGGTGAGCTCCTCTTCGGGCATTTCTTGCGACAGATACGCCGTCGGGACTTGCTCGGCAGCCAGGTGACTTCCAACCGTGCCGGCCAATGCCGATTTCCCCATTGCCGGGCGACCGCCCAGGACGTACAACCGCCCCGGCAACAGTCCGCCGTGCAGCGCCTTGTCCAGATCGGTCAGCCCTGTAGAGACGACGTCTCGGGCTATGCCTCCCGAAATTCTCTGGTCCAGGTGTTCAATGAAGCGTGCCGCTGCGGCAGCGATGGGCACAGCGTCCCGCTTGACCGTTTGCTCCCCCAGACCGCCGATCAATTTCTGTGCATGGTCGAGGAGTTGGTGAACGTTCCGGCCAGCTGGTTCGGATACAGAAGCTTGGATCTCCGACGTCACGAAGATCAGCTGTCGGAGCAGGGCCTGTTCGACCACAATCTCGGCGTACCGAATTGCGTTTGTGGCGCTGGCGCACTCCGCGGCAAGCGAGTTGAGATAGGGTAGCCCGCCAGCGCGGGGTGCTTCGTTGCGCTCGCACAAGAGATCGTGCACGGTGATCACGTCAGCCAATTGCCCCCGACAAATCAGGGAAGCGATTGCACTGAAGATCAGGGCATTGCCATGGGCGCCAAAGTGCGAAGCGCCAATCCTCACCGGCGCGATGCGGTCGAAGGTGTCATTGTTAACAAGCAGGGCTCCGAGCAAAGCTCGCTCCGCCGTGCCAGCCCGAGCGTGCAGTGGGCTATCACCCTCCGGAATTGTGCGGCGCATTTCTTCTGGAACTACTCGAACGAAACAAACTTGCCGCCGTTCTCACGCAGCCGCGACGCAATACGATCGCCGACGGCACGCAAAAAAGTGGCTTTTCTAAGGTGAGTGGTGATGACTGTGGGCTTTACCTCTTCGAAGCGGCGTTCGATGAGTTCAAAGATCGCATGTCGACCCGCCTCATCCCAGGGGTGCGAGAGCAGCCCATCCAACACGAGTAGGTCGGGATTGGCTAGCTCGGCGAGGGCATCCTCCCCGTACTCGACGACGGCAGCGATAGCCCGACGGGCGCGTATAAGCCGGCCGGTGCTACCGCTTGCGATAACCGCAAACAGCATCGCCGTCGCCAGGTGCGTTTTGCCCTTCAGAGGCCCCCCCAACACCATGGAAACGCCGTCGTAGCGCGCGACGTTGAAATGCTTGCTGTAACTCTCGCAAGCCAGTTTTCTCGCTTTATGTTCTTCGCTGTACGCGTGAAAGGTATCGAAGGTGCAAGACTTGTACCTTGTGGGTACGTGCGCCTTCGCCAGCACCTCGTCGCCGGATAGGCATGGGAGCGGCTCTGCATCGTGCTTCTGGCCACTTTCACCCTGAAACAACAGGCGCCGCAGCTCGTTAGACAACATCACTTGATCTCCTTTGCTGACCCGCTGCTTTATTGCAGAAGGTGACAAAGTTTCGTAATTATTTCTTGCTATGTGTGTAACTTCGTGGCCAAACATTTCCGTCGTAACAAATTTTGCGCCGTTTTGTAAAATCTACTCGCGGTGATAGTGGTTTTCGACGCACTTCCGAAATCCGTCGGGGGAGATGAGAAAGTCCAGACTGGCGACGAATGGTGGTCGTCCCGGATCTGACGGTGGCGCCTGCCCCGTCAAGAAATCGGACTCGCTGCATATCTCGAAGAATGTGTGCCATGCGTCCAGGCCCTGCTGCATTGTGTGATAGCCAAACGGAGGCACGTCCAGCCTCGCAGCCTGCTTCCAGCGTGCTGCGAGGAGCTTTCGGCGACTGTCATCAAGCACTTTGATCCTGGGGTTGAGGGGCATTCGGTCGTGATAAATCTCTACGAGCCGCTCGTGGGGGCACGGCGGCAGTCCCTCAACCTGCGCAGATTCCAAGCCATCGCCCGGACGAGAGCCGGAACCTAGCGCTAACCCGCCAATAACCCGCTGGGTTTCGTCCGGGTTTCCCGTATCGGGTCTTCCGTCGCCTCCAGGTAGCTCCTGAGGCGGCACCGACTTTCGCGGACGGCCACCCTTTTTCCCGTTCTCGCGGGACTGCTGTCGCCGCTTATTGCCCGCGGCGATCTCTTCCTCGCAGCGCTTATGCCACCACCCGCTTTCCGTCTGAACGAAAAACTCCCTCAGCACCACACCCACGGCCTTGCGCTCGTCGTCACTCCGCGCGAGCAGTTTGCGGCAGAGGTCGGCCTCGTCTAAAGGCAGCGCCTTCTCGATGGTGTAGTAGTGGTCAAGCAAACGGCGGTACGCCCCTTCTTCCAAAAGAGTCAGGTGCCGCGTGTCCTTGACGTGGTCGCCGATGTTATGGGGGTAGAAGTGCATCGCAGTCTTGTCCGGTCAGACATTGAGCGGCACGGATTGCAGAAGATGGCATTTCATGGGCGAGCACGCAGCGCGTCGAGTAGCGCGGCTCGTCGCTCCGCGCCGGCGAACTCAGCCGGGTTTTGAATGTATCGGACGATGAGCGCGTCTCGCTCTGAGATGAGGCCTTCCTGAATGAGCCCCTCCAAAGAAACGCGACTCTCGCTATTTATCTCCACTAAAATGCCTCGCCGAAGAGGCATCGCCGTGTCCCCCTTTAACCAAAGGCTGGATTGGGGCGGGGTTACCTCAGCAAGCCGCGCCAGCGCTGCGACTATGCCAGCCGTCCGCCCGCCGATAGCGACGGAAGAGTTGATTCGGTCGGCTTCGACTATTGTTGCTCTTGTCGAGGTCGCGAGCTTATTGGAAGTAGCCATGGGCGCGAATTCGGTTAAGTAAAGGTTTGCGAATATTAAGCGATACTTTATGGAAGGTAAACCCCGATGACACAAAAGACAAAGAGGCCTGAAGGCTCCACGTCTCCGCAGCTGTCACAGATGCAACGCGACTTTGTCGCAAAGCTGGATTTTCAGATGCAGTCGAATGGCGTCTCAGCCGCCGCATTAGCCGAACGGCTAGGCGTCAGCACGCCTGCCGTCTACGGATGGAGAAACAATGGCCGGTTCGACCGCGAACATGCGGTGGCTCTAGCCCAAGTCTTTGGTACCTCCATCGCTTATTGGCTCTCTCCCGAGATTCCCGTCGCCGCCCCTACTGACCTTTCGGCCCTCGCGGGATCGGACGCAGAGACCATCGACATTCCTTTCCTTGGAGCGCGGCTGAATTACGGAACTATGTTGGCGCCAACGGCATGCGCAATCCGACACCTGCGGGTTAGCCGGGCCTGGCTCAACGGTCGCCTTCCTCTGGACGCGAACCTAACTAATGTGGGGTTTGTGTACATAGAAGGGGCGTTCATGGAACCTACGTTCCGTCAGGGCGATATCGCGTTCGTGCAAAGCGATGTGAAGGAAGTCAATGCGGACGGCCTGTATCTCATCCGGCAGGGAGAGCAGGTTGACCTTCGCTTCGTCCAACGTCTTCCAGGCGGGGGGCTTCGGCTATCTACCGAGAGCACAAAGGTCGCCCCGATCGATGTGCCAGTTCAGGACCTTGATGATTTCGTTCAGGTGGTCGCACGCGTTCCTTTCACCTGGGCCGAGCGACTCGCATGACCTCCGAAATTTAATCAACACTTGACACTTAATAAAGCAACACTTATCTTTATGCCAACCTACTAGCCGGGTCGACGCCACACGTCGCCGCGTCGGAGGCGACGAACTCGCCTCTCTTACCTCGGGCAGAAGCAAAGGACGGCATATGGATGCGCGCGAGATCGACACCAACGAATTCGCTCAGGAACCGAGCGAGCAACTTCTAGAATTGCCTGCGGTCATCAAGGCCACGGGCATCAAAAAGACCAAGATTTACGAGGGAATCAAGGACGGGACGTTCCCGGCGCCTGCGAAGGTGGGGCGCGCATCGCGATGGCCCGCATCGGAGGTCCAGGCGTGGGTCCGCGAACAAAAGAATGCCCGCACCACTGCCGCCCCCAGGGAACGACCCCTCAGCTACAACCGGAGTGTGCAGCACGCATAGTCCCGGCGTCTGGATGCGCGCATCAGCGGATCAGTAGGCACCCAGTATTTTCGAAGCCAGCCGACGTAGCTGCACCATTCTTCGAACAGCACAAAAAGCCGAGCACTATGCTCGGCTTTTTTTCGTCGAATTCCTTCATCCCTGCCCTTTCGCGCCCATCTCCAGCAACAAGCGAAACGCTTCGCCGCGCGAGTCTCCTAGGTGGCACAACGTCGCGCCTGGAGCGCGTCTGAATTGCGGCTCCACTCAGCTTTGGCTTTGTTGTCCCATATGTTGTCCCATAAGCCAAGCAAAGAAAAAGGGTTAGCTCAACAACATTGAGCTAACCCTTTGATTTTATTGGTCGGGGCGGTGGGATTCGAACTCACGACCCTCTGCTCCCAAAGCAGATGCGCTACCAGGCTGCGCTACGCCCCGAGGGACGCAACTATACCAGATACCGGGCTCCCGCCGCACGGAAGCGGCCGAGACTCGGACGCCGACACCGCCCGGCGCTCCTCTGATTGACGCCTATATATTTGAAGCATAAATTAATTTGCATCCCGCGAGGACGCAAAGACCATAACGACATTCATCGGGAATTCCATGGCACATGCCGCTACTCCGTCCGCCTGGGCCGCGCCCGCGCGCACCACTTATACCGTGCTGTTCGTCTGCTGGCTGACCATCCTGTCAAGGGCTATGACGTCGGCGTCATGGGCGCGGTGCTGCCCGCCCTGGCTGACGACAAGAGCTGGAACCTGACGTCGCTCGAACTGGGCATGCTGGGCAGCTATGCGCTGGCCAGGAACTTCATCGCGTTCTCGTGCGCGGCGGTACTGGCGGCGTTGTTCGTGGTCCTTATTCCGCGGCGCGATCAGCCGAAACGGCCGGTGATGTAGTCCTCGGTTTCCTTGCGCGACGGCTTCACGAAGATCTGGTCGGTCTGGCCGAACTCCATCAACTCGCCCAGGTACATGTAGGCCGTGAAGTCCGAACAGCGGGCGGCCTGCTGCATGTTGTGGGTCACGATGACGACGGTGTAGTCGTTCTTCAGTTCGGCGATCAGTTCCTCGATCTTGGCGGTCGAGATCGGATCCAGCGCCGAACACGGCTCGTCCAGCAGCAGCACTTCCGGCTTGATGGCCACGCCGCGCGCGATGCACAGGCGCTGTTGCTGGCCGCCCGACAGGCTGTTGCCGCTCTGGTTCAGCTTGTCCTTCACTTCGTTCCAGAGCGCGGCCTTGCTCAGCGCCCATTCCACGCGCTCGTCCATCTCGCCCTTGGACAGGCGCTCGAACAGGCGCACGCCGAAGGCGATGTTGTCGTAGATGCTCATGGGGAACGGCGTGGGCTTCTGGAACACCATGCCGACCTTGGCGCGGATCAGCGAGATGTCCGTCTTGGCGGTCAGCAGGTTCTCGCCGTCCAGGATGATCTCGCCCTCGGCACGCTGGCCCGGGTACAGCTCGAACATGCGGTTGAAGGTGCGCAGCAGCGTCGACTTGCCGCAGCCCGACGGGCCGATGAAGGCGGTGACCTTCTTCTCCTGGATCGACATGTTCACATTGCGGATCGCATGGAACTTGCCGTAGTAGAAGTTCAGGTTCTTGACCTCGATCTTGTTCTTGACGGCGGTAGCGGTGTTTTCCATTTGGTTTCCCTAGATCCGGCGCGGCGGACGCGCCGGCAAAGCGATCTTTACTTGCGGAACATGTTGCGGGCGATGATGTTGATGCCCAGCACCAGCAGCGTAATCAGGGTGGCGCCGGCCCAGGCCAGGTTGTTCCAGTCCTTGAAGGGGCTGGCGGCGTACTGGTAGATCACGACCGGCAGGTTGGCCATCGGGCCGTTCATGTTCATGGACATGAACTGGTTCGACAGCGCGGTGAACAGCAGCGGCGCGGTTTCGCCGGAGATCCGGGCGATGGCCAGCAGCACGCCGGTGATGATGCCGGTCTTGGCGGCGCGATAGCACACCATGGTGATCATGCGCCACTTGGGGCAGCCCAGCGCGGCCGCGGCCTCGCGCAGGCTGTTGGGCACCAGCAGCAGCATGTTGTCGGTGGTGCGCACCAC